>CAYMQY010000289.1:0-4768 GCA_964392655.1 uncultured Saprospiraceae bacterium | reverse complement strand
GGCTTGAACCGGATGGACCGGTACGGCGCCGCGTTCGGGTTGCGCACGAGGTAGGTATTGCCGCCCGGTGCGGTGTAGGTGGCGCCTTCGAGGGGCGCTTTGGCCGTCATGCCGTTGGGTATCTGGAAGTACGCAAAGCGCAACGGACTGGCGCAGGTATTCGTCAGGCGCATGCGGTAGCGCGGGCGGCCCAGCGAGTCGAGCCGAATGCTCAGCAGTTCGTACTTGACGCAACTGCCGGGCGGAATTTTCACGTCGCAAGCCGTTTCGTCGGCCACTTTCTGGACTGTCACGCTGAAACAACAGGTGTCGCGGATGCCGCAGCGGTTGGCCGCCTCGTAGCACACGAGGGTGGTGCCCACCGGGAAAAGTCCGCCCGGGGCAGGGCCTTGCAGGCGGGTGAGGGTAATGCCGGTAATCGGGCAATCCGTGGCCGCCGCCGGCTGCGGGTACGATACGGCTACAGAGGTCTGGTTGGCCGGAATGTTCACCGTCTGGTCGGGCGGGCAAACGAGGTCAATGGTGGTAATCACCCGCTGCAGGTAGTAGGTAACCACGGAGTCGCAGCCATTGGCGGCCGTGAGCGTGAGCATTACGGTGTCGGGTTGGGTGTATGGCGTGCCGGCGAGAAGGACGGTGTCGCCGGGGTAGAACTGGATGGAGACAGTTGCCTGGGCGGGTTGGGGCAGCACGGTCACCGAAATGGTGTCACGCAGGGTTTGTCCGCAGGTATCCGTTACCTGAACGATATACATCCC
This sequence comes from uncultured Saprospiraceae bacterium, assembly GCA_964392655.1. GTDB lineage: Bacteria > Bacteroidota > Bacteroidia > Chitinophagales > Saprospiraceae > M3007. The sequence goes on along the minus strand of CAYMQY010000289.1, from coordinate 4,010 downwards.
CGATGCAGTCACCGAAAGGGTCTGTGTCGCCGGGCCGTTCAGCCACTGGTAGGTTTGGAACCCGGCGCCGGCATCCAGCAGCACTGTTTGTCCGGCACAAACAACCTGATCCGGCCCCAGATCGGGTTTTTCGGTACAGGTCGTAGTATCCGCGCAATTCGGGCACAACTTGCTTACCGGCAACGAATCCGCCTGAAAAACCGCCGAAGCCGGCAGCGCCGCTGAAGCCGGCGTATTCGTTCCGATGCCAAATTGCGCCGACTCAGTTACAGCCGTGAGCGTTTGGCTGTTCACCTGTACCGACTGCATCCGATCGCAGGCGTCGTCCAGCCCGAAGTTCAGGTCGGTACGCACCAGTACCAGATCGCTTTCGTCCGGCTCCCAGGTATGGTCGAGCATCAGGATTTGCAGCGGCAGCGACAGGATCAGGTTTTGGCGGGCCGTGATCCCGACGGAAACCGGCGAGGTGGGCGCCGCCGTCAGTACCCGGGCCTGAAGCACATTGCCGTGCACGTCGGTTTTGAGCATGCCGAACTGGTTGGTTCCCACCATACGGCCAAACACAATGTAGGCATTTGGAAACGTGAGCACTTCTTCGGGCACCATCCGCATATTGTAGCGTTTCATCCACTGGAGCGAGCCGTCGGGGTTGTGTTTTTCGAGAAACAGAAAGATATTTTCAGTGGGAGTCAGGGGATTCAGGTGGCCGCTGCCGGCGATGACGGGGATGTCGCCGTCGAATGCCACATCTGCCGGCGTCATCCAGACCCCCGCCCCGGAGCTTGTATCCGAGACGGTAATGTTGGCCCACTCGGGCAGGAATGTGGACGGCGATATTTTGGCAAAAAAAGGCTGTATCGCATCCGCCGACTTGTCGCTCCAACTGCCTACCGCAAACAGTTTTCCGTTGTTCAGCACGGTGTTGGCAATCACGATGTTATGGCTCTGGCTTTGGTAGCCGACGCTGCTGCCGGTGGTGTTGCCGTCGGCCCGGTTGAGGGTAAAATACTCCGTTTGAGCGCTTACGCCACCGCTGCCGACCGACTGAAAGTTGGTCTGAAGTACAAAATCACCGCCAGGGCTTTTTTCCACAATGGCTACCCCGACGGGCTTGCTGCTCTGGTAACGTTTGTACCACAGCACGGCGCCCGCTGCGGGGTCGTAGCGCATGGCGATGGCGCGGCGGTTGGACGGCGAGGCGCCTTCAGTGCCGCACAGCACGAGCATGCTGTCGGAGTCCTCGATGATCTGTGCCCACTCGATAGGTTCGTTGGGGTGGATGGGCGGGAAGTTGCGCACCCAGAGTTGTTCGCCGCGCGTGGTGATTTTGGCGATCATCGGATTTTCGCCCTGTTTGCCTGCCACATACACGTTGCCGTCGGAGGCGGCACACATACTGAAGGCCAGTTCGCGGCGCTGGGGTTCGCCGAGTTTTTTCACGAAAGTGATCGGGTTTTGGCAATCGCCGCACAGTTGTTTCGGAATGCTGATGCTGTCGAGGTTGTTCAAATAACTGCATTCCGGCCCGTTGGGTGGATACGGGAAGCCGTTGATCGGTATGGGTGGCTGAACGGCAAAAGTAGCGCCGATGAGGGCGTAAATCCGGGTGAAGGTGTCCAGTTCGAACGGCATCTGGAAATAGGGATCGGAACCGAAACTGAACCATGAGCTGCAATCGCCGGGCTGGATAGGCAGGCCGCCACCGATCGTGCCGGTAATATATTTAGCCGGTCCGGTGAGCGGGTTTTGGTCGTACAAGAAGAGACCGGTCACGCCGTCGTAGGGCTGTCCGCCGATGTTGCACACGGTAAAGTACAGGCGTGGGTCGCCGTCGGTACAGACGATGGAATCGAGCGTGACCCGCAGGTCGGGAAGGCCGGGGCAAGTGCCTGTGGCGCCGCATTTTTTGCTGAACGTAAGGTCGGGCAGGCTGACGGAAACGGTAGCGGTCGTCTGCATGGCCGTGCCGGTGCTCACTGTCGGCACTACAGCCTCACTCACCGGAGGCGGCATTTGTACCGGAAAAACCGCTACGGGCTGGAGGTAGTCGCAAGAGTCGCTGATGCTGCCGTTCAGGTCGGTTTTGACCAGGATACCCTGCGTTTGGCCCACGTTGTTCTGACTCAGGGCTGTGAAGAAAAGGGCATCGCCGAGGCGCAGGATTTTGGAGCGGGCAGGGATGTCGGGGAACTCGTCGTTATAGTCGTACACGATTTTTTTTGCCCATTGGGAATTGCCGTCCTTGTCGGTTTTCAGGAGAAACAAGCGGCTGGTATCGCTAAGCAGGTCGTGTCCGTACAGCAGGTACCCGTCGGGCAGAGCGATGATTTCCTCGGCAAATTCGCCGCGCCATTCGGGCAGGTTGTACTGTTTGATCCAGAGCAGGTTGTCGGCGAGGTCGTTTTTTTGCAAAAACACGGTAGCGGTTTGCAGGAATGGATCCGTCAGGTTTCCGCAGAAAGTCGAGATCAAAGCGCCCTCGTCTACGATCAGGTCACGGCCCTCCAGCCGGGCCAAAGTATTGGCCGGGACAGGCCCGGTTCGCGACCAGACGGGTTCCAGGGTGGCGGTATCTATTTTGCAGATGGCGTTGCGTATGCGGGCAAAGCCGCCGTTGCCGATGGTAAAATGCCCGCCTGCATACAAGGCGCCGTCGTGAAACACCAGTCGGTTGAGCCTGTCGGACGTACCGAGGTCGAGGCGTTTGGTCTTTCCCGGCACAATCAGCCCGGTGGTGCGGTTGAGCTGCATCAGTTCGGCATCTTCGCCACCTGTGAAATGGACATTGCCATACAGCACATAGTCGCCACCGGGGCCGAGTCGGGTGATGCCGAGCAGGAAGTTGAGGTTGCCGCTGCGCATGGTGTGCGCCCACACCACTTGTCGGGTGGCGGGGTTGTAGCGGAATACGAAGCCGCGCCCGAGGTTGTCTTGCTCGAAATTGCCGCAGCCTACGAGGGTACCGTCGGTCTCCTCAAACAGGTCGGTGAGGTTTTCCAGGTCGAGACCGGCGCCTTCAAACCCGATGCTGTGCCTCTCGAGGGCTTTGCCTTCGGTATTGAGTTTGGTCAGCAAAACGCGCTCGTCCTTCTGGCCTCCGAGCCAGAGGTTGCCGTCGCCGGCGGGTACTACGAGGTTGCCGCGTTCGGCATCGAAGGTGCTGAAAAAGGTACTGGAAGGTTGTGCGGAAAGGGCTGTCGCAAACACGGCAGCAAAGACGAGAAGGAAAAATGATCGCATTGGAGTGCGGTTTTTGAATGATGGATGACGGATTAGAAAATTCAGAAAGCAAAATAACCAGGCTGCCGTTGCGCATGTTTGCCTAAATCGGCATTTGCCGGGTAGGAGACAACAATGGCAGATTGTTGTCAGGGTTGTCTCCTGCCCGGCGCTACTCAGCGCTCCAGCACAAACCGCAGCGCCGCCCGCGCACTGCCGTCGGCAGGCTGCACGAGCAGGAAGTACAGCCCGTTGGCCAGGTTTTCAGGCAATTGCAGCGTATTGCCGGAAATATACTTGCGCTCCAGCACCAACTGCCCCTGTGCATTCAGCACCTGAAGCCGCGCAGCCTGTGCCTGCTTTCCGGTGATTTCCACAAACAGCGCCCCGCTTGTCGGATTGGGTCGGACAAACACCTCCGTTGCCGCCGGCGTACTGCGCTCTTGCGCAGCCGGTTCCTGCACTGAAGCGATGTATGGCTGCACCGGACACGCGAACGTGTTGACATGTGCCTCCGAACTGCTGCCGTCCTCCAATTTGGCCGACACGAGGATGAACGCCATCTGCGCCTGCTTGGGCAGGGTGTACTCGAAAATATCGCTCTTGCCGTTGTTCAGCGTACCCGAAAGGGGCTTGAACCGGATAGAGTGGTACGGCGCCGCATTCGGATTGCGCACGAGGTAGGTGTTGCCGCCCGGGGCGGTGTAGGTGGTGCCTTCGAGCGGCGCTTTGGCCGTCATGCCGTTGGGAATCTGGAAGTACGCAAAGCGCAGCGGACTGGCGCAGGTATT
>CAYMQY010000288.1:0-4838 GCA_964392655.1 uncultured Saprospiraceae bacterium | reverse complement strand
CAGTGAGGGCCGTATACCGCTCCAATATCTGGCGCGGCGTGGGGCCATAAATCACGAAGTAATCCAGCCGCTCACCTGGCACGCTAAATTGCACCCGCTCCACTTTTTCTGAGCCGACTTCAAATGAAATTTTTTCTGGGTGATTTACAAAAACTCCGTAGCCCCGGTTGGTGAGGTAAAACGGGATGTTTTTGTACGCTTGTTCACTGCTGGTGCCGCCATCCTCATTCCACATATCTACGACTTGTCCATTTTTTATGAAGGGCGTAAAGCGTTCGCCTAAGCCATATACATATTCACCCACGCCTAAATTCAACTGCTCATGTATAAAACGCTCGTTAGGTGTATCCACAAAACCCAATGCCCGCCACCCACTCCGCGTGAGTACTTGTTCACCTGCACAGAAAGTGACCTCCCAACCGGCCCCGCGTTGAATTTGCACCGTCAGTCCACCAGAGGTAAGTTCTGCCACTGACTCAGTTATTTGAATTTGGGGCGTTACTGGCTCTCCAAAAATCTTGAACTGCGGCTGGGGTGGTTTTCCGCCTTTGTGATGTACCACTTCTACCCGAATGACGCCCTCGAGTGGGGAAGAATACTTCACGGTCAATAGCGGTAAATTCAAGGTGTCAGCCCGCTGTTGAATCGGCTTAGTTGGGGCATATACGATTAATGATTGGCCGTCAGGTTCAACCTCGTACGCCTGGGCGGCATAGTGAGGGGTGTAACCGGCCCGCATCATCCAATAGCCATCCGTAAATTTCATAGTCAAATCCTTGTGAGGTGTTGATTCTTAGAGTCTGCTATTTAATTGTAAACTTTCATTTACTGCTTTGGGGCAGTAAATGGGCTGGCCACGCTTTTAGATACAATTTGAACCGCACAAAAATTACGGGCCAAATGCTTATGATTTACTAATTGACAATACCCCCTACCAGTATATAATTCAGACCAAGTTATGAATAAATTCAACCTATTTATTGGAGCTTGTATGTGTACCAGACGGAGGCGCCTCGCCCACGTCTAGTCACACCTGCCTACAGGTTGACCGAGCCAGCAGACGAACACGGCCATCGCCTCCTTACATGGAAATGCGGTGGCCGTTTTGTTTGCTGGTTTTTTGTTTACCCATTACTGAACATCATGCTGACTCTCCCTAAATTTCAAGTGGCGCCACCTCGGCCCACAGCGGCTCGCTCACTGGCCGATTTGGTGGGCAACACGCCGCTCATCCGCTTGCGGCACGTGGCCGCGCACTTGCCAGAAACGGTGGAAGTGTACGCCAAAGCCGAATGGTTTAACCCGAGCGGCTCGGTGAAAGACCGCCCGGCGTTAAACATCATCCGCACCGCTGAGGCCAGCGGCCAACTTACGCCGGACAAAACCCTGTTAGATTCCACCTCCGGCAACATGGGCATTGCCTACGCCACGCTGGCCCGCTCACTTGGTTACCAAATCAAACTAGCCATTCCAGCTAACGCCAGCCCAGAGCGCTTAAGCATCTTGCGCGCGTTGGGTGTAGATTTTCTGCTCACTTCCCCGTTGGAAGGTTCCGATGGTGCCATCCGTGAGGCCCGCGCGCTGGCCGCCGCTGAGCCGAATAAATTTTTCTACGCCAATCAGTACGATAACCCAGCCAACTGGCAAGCGCATTACTTCAGCACTGGGCCAGAAATTATTGAACAAACCGAAGGCCGCGTAACGCACTTTGTGGCCGGTTTGGGAACCAGTGGCACGTTGATGGGCACGGGCCGTGCGCTCAAAGAGTTTAACCCTGAAATTCAACTGGCGGCCATTCAGCCCGATTCACCCTTTCACGGTTTGGAAGGCCTAAAGCACATGGAAACGGCCATTCAGCCCGGCATTTATGATGCATTTTTGCCGGATGTGCAATTGCCCGTAAGCACGGAAGCCGCGCATGCCATGACACGGCGTTTGGCGCGCGAAGAAGGTTTGTTTGTGGGCATCTCGGCGGGCGCGGCGGCGGTGGCCGCGTTACGGCTAGCAGAGCAACTTACTGAGGGTGTGGTGGTGACGCTTTTCCCGGATGCGGGTTACAAGTATGTGAGCGAACGTTTTTGGACTGAATAGATATGTTGGCGATTAAGCGTGGCGCGCTGAAAGAAATTGAAAAACATTTAGAAGCGGCGTATCCCAATGAGGGGGCTGGGTTGTTGTTGGGGAGTGCCACACAAACGGGTAAGCAGGTGCAAGGGATTTTGCCGCTGGAGAACCGCTGGGAAGGTGCAGAACAATATCATCGCTTCTTACTGACGGCGCAAGATATGTTGCGAGGCGAGCAAGAAGCCGCGCGGCGGGGCTTGGATGTAGTTGGTATCTTTCACTCGCATCCTGATCACCCTGCCGAGCCATCCGGTTTTGACCGCGATTGGGCGCTACCGTGGTATTCGTACATTATCACCACGGTAGCGCAAGGCCAAACCGCGCGGCACCGTTCATGGTTGCTCAAAGAAGACCGTTCGGCGTATGACGAAGAGCCGATAGAAATTTTAGACTAATTCAAAATTTGTTTGGAGATTTCATGACCACAATTCGTATTCCAACCCCCCTCCGCCAATATACTGGCGGGCAAGCTGAAATTGCCGTGAGTGGCGGAAACGTGGGCGCTATCCTCGGTGACTTAACTGGCCAGCATCCCTCACTCAAGCCGCACCTGTACACCGAAGCCGGCGAACTACGCGCCTTTGTAAATGTTTTTCTAAACGATGAAGACGTGCGGCACCTGCAAGGCGCGGAAACGCCCGTGAAAGACAGTGATAAGTTGATGATTGTGCCCAGCATCGCGGGCGGGCATGACGAAAACCGCAAAGTAGATCACGCCGCTCTGCGCGTAAACCAAGCCACCATCATTACGCTGTTGATTGCGGCATTCGTTCTCAACTTGCCCGTTTTAGCTTTGCTGGTGGCGCTGGTGATGTTTTACGGCGCACTCACCCAACAACCCGGCTTCAAACTGCTGTACAGCGGTTTTTTGCGTCCGCGCGGCTGGGTGAAACCAGATGTGATTAATGACAACCCCGAGCCACATGTGTTTGCGCAAGGCTTTGGTGCAGTGGTGTTAGGCCTCGGCGTTTTAGATTTGTTTATTGGTTTTACGCTGATTGGCTGGGCGTTAGTGTGGCTGGTAGTGGCGCTGGCCGCTCTCAACTTGTTTGTAGGTTTTTGCGCTGGCTGTGCAGTGTATTACTGGCTCAACCGGCTTAGAGTACCCGGTTTTATCAAAGCGCCGCCCACCGGCACCTTCCCCGGCATGCGGCCCAAGGCCTAAAAGTAAAACGTAAGGCATGAAACGTACACAAATTACGTTTCGTGTTTTCCGCTTCACTGAGATTTGCATGGAAGAAGCACTCACTCGCTCATTGATTGCCTTGGTCATCATTCTTGCCGGGGCGCTGGTGTATTGCACGTGGAACTACTACAGTTTGTTCCGGCTCAAACGCGGCACACGCCAACCCGGTTTAGAAAACTGGCAAGAGGGCATACCCGGTATTCTGTACTTCACCACGCCGGATTGTGCACCGTGCCGCACCATGCAACGCCCAGCGCTGGCTCGCTTACAAGCTGAGTTTGACGCGCCACTCCAAATCATTGAAATTGATGCCAGCGTTCACGGTAAGATTGCTGACCATTGGGGTGTATTCTCAGTGCCGACGACGTTTGTGTTAGATGTTAGTGGTAAACCAGTGGCGGTCAATCACGGGGTAGCCAACGCCGGTAAACTTAAGCAACAACTGACGCTAAACCCAAAACAAGCGGATAATACGACTGTTTTAACTCACACTTCACGGATAACGGAGAATTTATGAGCATCCCCCTCCACCGCGTTGACCCTGCCGCGGTAGAACTTTCTCACGAAGAAATCAGGCGCTACAGCCGCCACCTCATCATGCCCGAGGTGGGCTTGGCGGGCCAAAAGAAACTCAAGGCGGCTAGTGTGTTGATGATTGGCACGGGCGGCCTCGGCTCACCGTTGGGCCTGTATTTGGCCGCGGCCGGCATTGGCCGCATTGGCATTGTGGATTACGACGTGGTGGATCACACTAACTTGCATCGGCAAGTGATTCACGGCTCGGCGAGTGTGGGCCAATTGAAGGTTGACTCTGCCAAAGCCCGCATGTTGGATATCAACCCTGATATTGAAGTGGTGACATACAACGAGCCGTTCACCTCTGAGAATGCCATGCGGATTGCCAAAGATTATGATGTGATTGTGGACGGCACCGATAATTTCCCCACGCGCTACCTGACCAACGATGTGTGTGTGCTGTTGGGTAAGCCGAATGTTTACGGGAGCATCTTCCGCTTTGAAGGCCAAGCCTCGGTGTTCTACGCCAAGGAAGGCCCATGCTACCGTTGTTTGTTCCCCGAGCCGCCGCCGCCCGGCCTAGTGCCCTCCTGCGCGGAAGGCGGCGTGCTGGGCATCTTGCCCGGCACTATTGGCACCATTCAGGCCACAGAAGTAATTAAGCTAATTTTGGGCGTGGGCCAAACGCTGGTGGGCCGGTTGATGCTGTACGACGCGCTCTCCATGACGTTTGAGGAAGTAAAACTGCGCAAGAATCCCAAATGTGTGGTGTGCGGCCCCAACCCCACAGTGACTGAATTGATTGATTATGAGCAGTTCTGCGGTGTGCCGGGCCATGACCATGAGGAAGAAAAAGCCACCTCATGGGATATTACGCCGCAAGAACTGGCCGTACGGCTCCAACAAGGCAATCACTTAAAAATCATTGATGTGCGTGAGCCGCATGAGTGGGATATCTCCCACATTGAAGGCGCGGAGCTGATTCCGTTGGGCACGCTGGCGGCGCGGATGA
>CAYMQY010000287.1:0-4859 GCA_964392655.1 uncultured Saprospiraceae bacterium | reverse complement strand
TTTTATCACAACTTTAGGTCGTTACCTAACTATGAATCTTTAAGTCGCGCGACAACGGGTTGAACGGGTTGAACGGGTTAATTTCGGCGCAAAATTAACGTGGTGTATTGGTTGTTCCTTAGAAAAGTAGAAATTTGACTTTCCGTTTGGCACCTCCTACCCTGCGTTTGTCATCCCGAAGGGAACCGGCCGCTCTACGGCGGCGCACACCACGGATTCTTCCGCAGAGCAGACAGATCCCTTCGGGATGACGAACGTAGATCAGGCGGCAGGATGCCGGACTCAGATGCAAACCCGCTCAACCCGCTCAACCCGCTCAACCCGCTCAAAAGTGATACGAATTTTCATTTCCGACGACCACGTTATGTTTGCCGAAGGCCTCGAAAGTATGTTGGGCGGCGAGCCTGACTTTGAGGTATGCGGGCGTGCCCGCAATGCTGCCGATACCCTGAAACAGGTGCCGGAAGTGCAACCCGATGTGCTCCTGCTCGACATCAACCTGCCCGACAAGTCGGGCCTCGATGTGTGCAAACAACTGCGGGCAGAAAACCCTGATGTGAAAATCCTTGCGCTGTCCATGCACAACGACGAGAGTTACATCAGCGCCATGCTCAACCTCGGCGCCCAGGGCTATGTATTGAAAAACACCGGTCGGACGGAACTGTGCGCCGCTATCCGGGCACTGGCCGAGGGGCGGACGTATTTTTCCCAGGAGGTGACGGATACGATGATGCAGAGCCTGATGCGCGAACGCAAAGGCGGAACGGCCAAAGAACCGCCCAAAATCAGTCGCCGGGAACGCGAAGTGCTGAAATTGATCATGGACGAATGCACCACCCAGGAAATTGCGGCACAATTGTTTCTGTCGGAAAAAACCGTGGAAAGCCACCGTGCCGCCCTGTTGGCCAAATTGGGCGCCCGCAACACGGCAGGTCTGGTAAAGGCCGCCCTTCACTGGAAGATTCTTGAGGATTGAAACAGAAACAAACACTACGCCGATTACTCGCCCACGGGGGCAAATACTGGATTCTGGCCTGCCTCATGGCAGCCCCTGTGCTGATTTGGGCGCAGCCCGGTTTTGAAGACCGGCTTACCTTCGAGCAAATCCAGACCCTGCTGGCCGAAGGCATCTCCGAACGCGACCCTGGCAAACAGGCGCTCGGCTGGTATAAATGGGCCATTTACCGGGAGCAGGAAACGCTCAACCGCGACTCGGCCTTTCAGTACCTGGCCCGAAGCGTAGACCTTTTTCTTATTTCCGGCGACACCACGGCCTACCACCGGGCACGCGCCGAACTCGCCATTCGGTTGCCCGAGCGCGGCATGGCGGAAGATGCCATCGAGATGCAGCAGGAGGCCCTGGACTATTTTCGAAGAACTCAAAACAGACGCCTCGAAACACTCGTGCTGGCACAAATGGCGCAGGTATATCAATTGCAGGGCGATACTGCGCGGGCATCTGCCCTGAAAAAGGCTTTCCGCGACAAAGGGTTGATGCTGCAGGACACTTTTCTGCTTATCACGGTCTTTCTGGACGATGTAGCCCGCCTGCAAAACGAGCGGAACTACCGCGACGCCATTTCGCTGGCCTTCCGAGTCCTCGAACTTGCCCGGCAAAGCAGGCGCCACGAGTACGGAACCCAGGCCGAATACCAGATCGGCTACCTCAACAAACTGGCCGGTGACAACTACATGGCCCTGCGTTTTTTTAAACGCGCCGAAGCCTCCATTTCCGCCGCTTATGACCCGCTGCGCCGCGACATCTACCGACAACTTTCCGCCGTTTACACCGAACTCGACAGCCTCCGCCCGGCCCTGTACTACGCCACCCGACACATCGAACTGGGCGACACCCTGCTCAGCCGCGACCGGATCGCCACCTCCCACCGGTTGGCAGCCCAGTATGGCGAAAAGGAACGCAGCCGCCAACTGGATGAATTAAAAGCCCGGCAGGAAGAACTGGAACTTTCCAAGCGCCAGCAACGCGACTTTTTCTACGCCATCCTGCTCTTTTTCGGCGCCATCATTCTGGCCATGTTTTTTATGGTGCGCGACTACCGCCACCGCCTCGCCACCAACCGGGTGATCGCCGAACAGAATGAAAAAATCAACCGGCAAACCATCCGCCAACTGGAGGACAACTTCCGGATCGAATCCATGCAAAGCATGCTGGAAGGGCAGGAAAGCGAACGCAAACGCATCGCCACCGACCTGCACGACAGTCTCGGCGGACTGCTGGCCGCCACAAAAATGCGCCTGGAAAACCTGTCGGGAAAGATGATCGACCTGAACCACAACGAAGAATTTGCCAAGGTCAAAGACCTGCTCAACGATACCATTGCCGAAACCCGTCAGATTTCCCGCAACCTGCAGCCCGGCTCGTTGCACCAGTTCGGCCTGATGAAAGCCGTGCGCGACCTCATCGTGCGCGTACGTGGCGACGGCGTGCCGGCTATTGATTTTCAGCATTTCGGCGAATTCGAGGGCATTGACCACACGGTGGCGCTGAACTGCTACCGGATCGTGCAAGAACTCCTGCAAAACAGCATCAAACACGCCAAAGCCACCGAAATACTCGTACAACTCACCCGCACCGAAAACGAACTGGCACTCCTCGTGGAAGACAATGGCCTCGGCTACGACCCCGAAACCGTCGCCAAGGGCATGGGTACCGACAACCTGAGCCAGCGCGTGCAGTTCATCCGCGGCGACATCAGCATCCAGTCGGCCAAAGGCCAGGGAACCAGCACCATGGTCACGGTACCGCTCGACATCCGCCCGCCGGCGTCATCAACACCCGCCCGGACGTAACTTGTACATCGTAAATTGTATTTCGTACCTCCTCAACCTCCTCTCGGATAATTGCCGTCTTCTTCCGGCTCGTCCGGCGGTGCGGTGCGCAGCACTTTGAGGAAAAAATAAACAGTGACGGCTATGACAATGCCATTGGCCGCAAGGAACATGATAAGTGCGGATGTAGTCATATTTTAGTGTTTTGGTGTTTTGGTGTTTTAGTGTTTTGGAGGCGCGTGTACTAAAACACCAAAACACTAAAACACTAAAACACTTCTCTGCTTTTAATCATTGTGCAACACCGGTACGCGTCCTTCGCGCTCGCGTTTGCGCTGGGCGATGTATACGGCGTAGGCGATCAGGGCAAAAAGGAGCACCAATAGCAGGCGCGAGCCGTTGACAAACAGGAGAGTTTCCTCCAGTTGGGCGCGCTCGGCCGCATCGGTGGCGGCGGCAATTTTCGCGTGAATGTCTTTGTTGGCAATTTTGTCCAGAATGCCTCCTTCGCTCAACAAACTTCCGAGGAAAACAGCAATCAGGATCACCGGAGTCACGAACTTGATGATGTATTTGTAAATCGTCGGCACTTTCATGTCGGCGTTCCGGTTGATTTCGGCCCAGCCTTTGTCCATGCCGAATACCCAGGCAAACAGAACGATTTCGAACATGGCAAATACCACCAACGACACCGTGCCGGCCCAGTAGTCGTACTCGTCGAACACGCCATGGCTGAAAAACAGCACCGTCGGTGCGCCAAGGATGAGCACCAGGACGCCGAAGGCCCAGGCGGAGGCTTCGCGTTTCCAGCCGAACTCGTCGCGCAGGAAACCCATGACAGGTGTGCCCATCGCCAGCGAAGAGGTGATGCCGGCAAAAAACAGCAACCCGAACCAGGCCATGCCTGCCAGTGCTGCGAGAATCGGCCCCCACTGCTGGAACAGGTACGGCAGGGTGCGGAAGCCGAGCCCGAGACCTCCTGTTTGGGTGAGTTCTACCACTTTGTCAATGCCGAGGTAGCCCACCGAAATTGGAATGAGTATGGCTGCGCCGAGGGCTACCTCCACAAATTCGTTCATCCAGCCCGCCGACATGGCGTTGAGGGCCACGTCGTCGCGCTGGCGCAGGTAGGACGCGTAGCACTGGATGCTGCCCATACCCACAGAGAGGGTAAAAAAGATTTGTCCTGCTGCCGCCAGCCACACTTTGAAATCCCAGATCGTACTGAAATCGGGCGTCCAGAGATAATTCAGTCCCACTACGCCGTCGTTGACGGCGCCGGCTTCACCCGCGGTAAGCGTAATGCCCCGGATGGCAAGGAAAATGCCGAAAAAGATCAACAGCGGCATGCCGATTTTGGCGGCAATTTCCACCCCGCCGGAGAGGCCGCGAGAAAGAATCCAGGTGTTCAGCAGCAGGCAAATGATCCAGAATATGATGGGTTCGGCGCTACCGAGGCCCACGTAACTGTCGAACATCTGGCTGACCGCTTCTGTGCTTTGCCCGGAAAAACCTCCCGAAACGGAGCGCCACACATAAGCCAGCGTCCAGCTCTCGAGGTAGCAGTAGTAGGCCGCCACGGCGAGGTTGGTGAATATGCCGAATACGCCCACATATTTCCACCAGTTGCGTTTGCCGCCACTCATGTTGTTGAGAATGAACGGCGTGGAGTGGTCGCCATACTTGCCGCCGTAGCGGCCCATGCTCCACTCCACGAACAGGAGCGGGATGCCCATGAGGAGGAAACAGGTGAGGTAGGGAATGATGAACGCGCCGCCGCCGTTCTGAATGGCCTGGGCCGGAAAGCGCAGAAAATTGCCCAATCCGACAGCGTTGCCCGCCATAGCCAGCACGAGGCCGACCCGCGAACCCCAGTTCTCTTTGCTCATACCAAAGTCAGTTTTGTATTTTCGTTGTGAACAGGATAGTTGTTTTTCGGCGGGCAAGATAGGTAATATGTTTAGAGTGGGATTTTCATTTTTCAATGCACCACCACCTTCCGAACCACCCGCTCCCCTGTTTTGTCCGCCACCACTTCTACGACGTACACGCCTGCGGGAAGGTGAGCA
>CAYMQY010000286.1:0-4930 GCA_964392655.1 uncultured Saprospiraceae bacterium | reverse complement strand
CCCGGCTGCGACGTTTCACAACCGGGGTTCTCGCCTATGAAGCATAAGACATCTGCAATGGAATAGCGGCACCCGCCTAATCAGTGGACGTTTTTAATCCAAATCATGCCTGGTGTGGAAGTGCCGAATGCCCTTTGAGGGCTATCGTTTCAAACGAACGGAAACGCCGAGGGGCCGCAAAACACGCACATAGACGTATTGCAGCCGGGTAGAAAGCCAGTGTGTAAAAAGGGGAAATTGAAAAACGGGCATGACATGCCCCTGAAGGACAAGGATAGATCCGCTCATGGGATGTAGTGTTTGTTTGTGTAATCGGTAAAAAGCGAAACCTCTGGATTAAAACTTACGCTTGCAAATGTAAGCGCCGTCCGTTGAAAAAAGCAACGTATTTTTTAGAAACTGTCTGCCATCTTTCAAAAATCGGAGAAGCCGGCCCAGCGCTCACCGAACTGTTCCCAGAAAGCCAGCACCTTGCTCCGCGCCGGAAACTCGGAGTATATCTCTCCACGTAGCATCCCCTGAAGCACATGAAGCGTGGCCTTGGAGACCTCCTTTGGCAGGTTATTGACCGGTAACCATTGCACGTCTTTGAATTTTTTCGGCTCCAACGACGCCGGCTCGCCGTGAAAACGACCCGCCCGAAAGTAAAGCACCAACAGCGTTTCGTCTTTCTTCAACTTGTGGCGGTGCAGCACATGTACCAAACGCAGTTCTTGCGGCTCCACATGAATACCTGCTTCTTCCCGGGCTTCCCGGGCCAGGGCTTCGCGGGCAAATTCATTTTCCTCCACATTGCCTCCGATGAGGGAAAAACGCCCTCCGTTTTTCCTGGTCTGGCGCAGGAACAACATTTTTCCTTCCTCCTCTACGATAAGCCTGACGGCAAATATGAGCATACGCTGAGCCGGTGTGAAGTGTCAACGGTTTGGATTTTCAAATCGGTGCAAGTTATCGTGAGCGCCTCAAAACTCCGGATAAAGTTTCTGTAAAAACCTCATTCCATGTAAATATCCAGCATGGCGGCTTCGATTGTGGCTTCCGGTTCGCCCGTCGCTTCCATGGCAAGACGCTTTTCCGCACGCAGTTTCCGCTGTTCTGACAGGGTTTGCCGATACAACGCCCGTTGAGACTTGGTCGTCAGCAGCCGTCCGATACTTGCCTGGGTTCCTTGCTGGATGCTGGTCTTTTTGGCGCGGAACAACGCCGGAGCACTGGAAGCAAACGCTTCAATCTCCGCCATGTTTTTCAGTTTCCGAACCTGGATAGCGTAGGCTTTTTCCGCCTGTTGGGTGTCCAGATTGTATTTGAGAATCAGCCGGTCGACAGCCTCGCGGGCAGGATCGGAACTTTGTGCGAAAGCAATGTGCTGAACCGTCAGCACGAAAAGCAGGGAAAAAAGGGTGCGCATGGTTGAGTGTTTAAAACATACTGCCGGCAAAATTACGGTGTTTTCGGGGCGATTCAACGCGGTGTCGTTTCCGGCTGCCCGGCCCGCATGATCTCGACTTTCCAACCCGTGTTTTCCGCCATAAAACGCACGATCTCGAAAATTTTGTCCGATTGCTCTTTCGCCGAGGCCAGCAGGTTGCTTTGGTTTGCCGATTCCCGGATGAGGTCCTTGGCCCGTTTGTTGATCCGGTTGTAGTCTTCCGGTGAAAAATCTGTGAACACGCCGGTGGACACATCGTAGTAGTCCAGTGTGTGGTCAATGCTCAAAATTTGCGGCTCGGGCAACGGCCCGATGCGCAGCACCTTGTTCAGAGAATCCGCCTCCATGTTCAGGTTTCCGAGGTCATAACCGGCCGACACTACCGCATTCACCCGCACCAGGGCTTTTTTGTCCCAAAACCAGGTGAAGTAGCCCGAGTACTCGCTGTAGTTGTAAATCTCCGAAAACTCCCCCTCCACGGTAGTCAACTTGACCACCGAGCGGATTTTTTCCAGCAAAACCGTAGCGCTTTCCTGCGGCTTCGTTTCTTTGGGCGCGAAAATCCGGATGGCCAGCCAACCTCCCAACACAAACGTGACGACAAAAGCACTGATGATGAGGATGCGTTTCAGCATGGTCAAGATTATTTGAATACAAAGGACACGAAAAAAATTGCAAACCTGTACGACATGAAAAAAACGCTTTTCATTGGCCTGGCTTCCGCCTGGCTGTTTGCCTGCCAAACCCAACCCGGCCCTTGGGCCGATTTTGTCAAATGCGGCGCCAACACCTGTGTGGCCGAAGCAATGGCGGTCAAAGATGCTTTTCTGAAAGATCCCAAAACGCTGCTCGGGCAGTTTCAGGAAACCTATGCCAAAGGCGACGACCACGTCGTCGGCTGGCTGTACATCCTGCGCGACAGCATGCTGCTCAACGAACAATACGGCGGCACGGCAGAACGATATGCCATACAGCAGCGCTTGGTGGCTGCGGCAAAAGCCTTTGAAAACGACCCGAAATTAGGCGAAATGGCCCGCTCGGTGCTGAGCGAAATCGAAACGCTCGCCATTATTTCCGAAGCAGAGGATGCCGCCGAACCGTCCGGCGAAGTGTTCACCGGAGCATACGCCTATGAACTTCCGGGCGACGGCGGCACCGGCGAACTGCTCGTCGGGCGCACGGCGTACGACAGGTTCCGGTTCCAACTGACCGTCGTCGGCAAAGCGCCTGCCCACAACCAGGGCGTGCTGGAAGGCGAGGCAAACATCCACGGAAACGGGGCTTCATATTCCACCACAGCCTATGGCGGAACTTGCACCCTGGAGTTTTTCTTTGACGGAAACACGGTAAAAATCAAAACTACCCAGGGCGACAGCCCGACCTGTGGTTTCGGAAACGGCGTTTTGGCCGACGGCGAGTTCCGCCGCAAGGGTTACGACGACCTGTTCCTCACCGGAACTGATGCCGAAATGGCAAAAAACGTGCAGGGCGAATGGGTGTCGGCTACCGACCCGAAAGCAGCGCTGAAAATTGCCGACGGCAAATACGGCGACGTGTACAACGGCGAACCCATGGGCGCCCTGCCCTACCTGTTCAGCCCGAAGTGCCCGGCCAACTGTAATCCGGTGGCCCCGACCCCTTGCCTGCAAGTGTTCGGGCAAGACGACGTATGCTACGCCGTCGTAAAAGCCGACGGCAGGACGCTGCACCTTTCCCAAATCGGCGGCACGGGCAACACGCTGGTTTTTAACCGAAAAAAATAAACGGCCATGCGCCCGATCACCATTTCTTTTTTGCTGTTCCTGTCGGGCACACTCGGCGCCCAAACGGACACCCTGCGCCTGATCTTCGCCGGCGACATCATGGGCCACGCCCCACAGATAAAAAGTGCCGAAACCGGCCCGGGGCAGTACGATTACCGGCCTTGCTTTCGCTACGTCAAGCCCATTCTGGAGCAGGCTGACCTGGCCATCGGCAACCTCGAACTGACCCTGCCCGGCAAGGGGCCTTATTCGGGTTACCCCATGTTCCGCAGCCCCGACGCACTGGCCGTGGCGCTTCGAGACGCAGGCTTCGATATCCTCGTGACGGCCAACAACCACTCCAACGACAGCCGCGGCCCGGGCCTTATCAAAACCGTCGAGACGGTACGCGAACTGGGCTTCCAGCAAACCGGCACCTTCAAAAGCCCACGCGACCGCGAGTTGTTCTACCCGCTCATGGTGTATCGCAATGGTTTCAAACTGGCCCTGCTGAACTACACCTACGACACCAACGGCGTGCCTACGCAGGCACCCACTATCGTCAATCTGATTGACACAGTGCAAATAGCCGCCGACCTTGTCGAGGCCCGCGCCCGCAAGCCGCACTTCATCATTGTGGTGATGCACTGGGGGCTGGAGTACCAACTTCAGGAAAATGCCGAGCAACGCAAACTGGCTAATTTCCTCATCCGGAACGGCGCCGACATGGTCATCGGAGCGCATCCGCACGTGGTGCAGCCCATTCGGGTGGAAACGGCGAAGATGCCCGACGGCTCGGAAAAATCTGCCGTGGTAGTTTATTCGCTGGGAAATTTCATCTCCAACCAGCAAAAACCCGGCACCGACGGTGGCATCCTGTTTCAGGTGGATTTGCTGCACCGCAAGGGCGTGCCCTACGCAGAAGTCGGCCCTTATGGCTACATCCCCGTCTGGCGCTACATCCACCGGGACGCTAAAGGCAAAAGCACGTTTTTCGCGGTGCCGACCGACCGACCGCCGACCGACCTGACCATGCCCGCAGCAGCGGCAAATACCATGCGGGCGTTTGCAGAGGGCTTGCGAAAGCGGATTTGACCTCGTTTGTCATCCTGACGGGATCCGTCCGCTCTACGAGGGGTCGGCCCAGTAGTTTTCCCCTCGTAGAGCGGACGGATCCCGTCAGGATGACAAGCGAAGGTTTCACCAGGTATTTTCCAAATCCTTAGGCTCGTAGGTGTGGTTGCGCTCGGAGTAGTAACTCTCGTCGGCCTTTTTTTTGCGCAGCAAAAATCCCGATGCCGCGCCGGTGCGGCGGGCCAGCCAGGCAATGGGCGTAAGCAGCAGAAAAAACACCACCGAGAGCAGTACCCGCCCGTTTAGCCAGCCGAGGCCCTGGGCCAGCAGCATCCAGCCGGCGTGTATTTTGGCCGAGAGCCAGGGCGAAAACACCCCGGCCAGCGCAGCAACAACGGCGCTGCGCAGCAGCCAGACATTGCCCAACCACAGGTACAAAACCAGCAACCCTGCCGTGATGACCAGCATGGTCTCCAGTACTTTCGATCGGTTGCTCATGGTCAAAACAGCGTATAGATGAACGGTGCAATGGCGCTCCCGCCACCGATGACCAACAGTACACCCAGCAGCAGCAGCACCAGCACCACAGGCGCGAGCCACCACTTTTTGCGGGTTTTCATAAATTGAAAAAGTTCGCGTAGAAATTCCATATCATGAGTGATGAGTGATGAGCGATGAGTGATGA
>CAYMQY010000285.1:0-4938 GCA_964392655.1 uncultured Saprospiraceae bacterium | reverse complement strand
GAATCCCTACAGGATAACAACTCTCTGTGCCCTCTAAAACTCTGTGAGCCTCTGTGAAACTTCCACGCTACGAGGGGCAAAAGTAGAGCGAACCAACCCCGGCGGCATACGATTTCGGGATTCGGTTGTTTTGTCCGGTCAACCGGGGATTTTTCAAAATTATCAAATCCGGAACCCGGAGACTACAGTTTTTGAAACCATCTGGTTCTCAAAGGCTTGTTTTCGATTTTTACTTTTTTATTTCCAAAAACCTATGCATACACCGACTAAAAATCGGCTGAAAGTCAAGGCCGAAAAACATCCGAAGGTTTGGCGAAATGCGTCAATTTCCGGCCCGGCGAAGCAAAGGGTCGCTCTACATTGGCTCGCCAACCGGAACAACCGACTTGCAAAATTTTCTACGGAAGCATGGAACACCGCACTCTGGCAACAGCGCTTTTACTGACGGCTTATGCTGCCGTGCTGCTGTTTTTTGTCGTGCGCGCCGCGCGCCGCACCCGTTCGCTGGCCGACTACGCGGTGGGCAGCCAGGGATTTTCGCCGGTGGTGGTGGGTTTGTCGCTCGCTGCAAGTGTCACCAGTGCCGCCACCTTTATCATCAATCCGGGGTTCGTGGCCCTGTACGGCTGGAGTGCTTTTCTGGCCATGAGCGTGATTTTGCCGATCGGACTGATCGGCTCGCTGATCGTGCTCACACGCGCGTTCCGGCAGTACGGCGCCAACGTCAAGGCACTCACGCTCGCGCAGTGGATGGGCAAACGGTACGACAGTCCGGCGCTCGGGTTGTGGTTTGCGGTACTGTCGCTGCTACTGCTCACGTTTGTCGTGCTCATCTGCGTGGGCCTGACCAAAGTGATCGCTTCGGCTTTGGGCGCCGGGGAACTGCCGGTGCTGATCGGTCTGGTGGTGTTTGTGTTCGGCTACATGATGTTCGGCGGCGCCAATTCCTTAGTGTACACCAATACGATTCAGGCAGTGCTGATGCTGATCGTAGCAGTCGTCATGCTGGCCTCCGGCTGGAAGTATTTCGAGGGCGGATTCGGCGGATTTTGGGAAAAATTATCGGCAATTGACCCGCTGCTCACACAGGCTGTGAATCCGAAAAGTGCCCTTTTCCGCGACTGGTTCGAGGTGGCGTTTTGCAACTTCGTGGTGGGCGTGGCCATTGTTTGCCAGCCGCATATCGTAACCCGCTCGCTCATGCTGCGCGACGGGCGCGACGTGAACCGCTACCTGCTCGTAGGCATTTTGGCCGAAATCGTGTTTTTCTGCGTGCTTTTTGTCGGGTTCTTTGCCCGGTTGCAATTCCCGGACCTGACGAGCAACGGCTCGCCGCTGAAAATGGACGGCATCATTCCGGCTTATGTGGTGGCGGTTTTCCCACTGGGCGCCGGGCTGCTGGTTATTCTCGGGTTGCTGTCGGCGGGCTTGTCCACGCTGGAAGGCCTGATTCAGGCGCTGTCCACCACCATTACTTCCGACCTGATCGGGCCGCTAGCCGGCACGCGTCTCGGCGACGGCGATCAGCGGCTTCAGCGGCTGGCCCGACTGAACAAAGCGGTGATCGTGGTGCTGGCGATGATCTCGATTATCTGGAGTTACGACCAGTTGCTGCACCCCAACCTGAGCGTCGGCATCCTGGCTCAAAACGGCGTGTACGCGTATTTTTCAGCGGCTTTTGTGCCGGTGTTGTTTGGCATTTTTTTCAAAAACACCCCGCTGCGGGCTGTGGCGACGGCATCGGCAACCGCCGTGATCGTACACTTCGCCGTGTACTACGGCCAACTGACGCCGTACACCACAGGGGCGCTGCGCAATCCGGCGGTAGCGTCGGCGCTGGCTATCCTGAGTTCGGTGGTCGTGGGCATTGTTTTTTTGTTTGGGCGAAGGGAAGCACCTTTGCGGGATCAAATAACTGACCAACAATGACGTACGCAAAAAGAACACTTTCTGCCCTTTTCATTGCTTTCGCGGCTGTCGCCGTGGTGGCACAAACCTCCAGTATGCAGGACCTGCCCTACCCGAACGACACCAAAACGATCATTTTGCCCGGCGGCACGGAGATCGCCTACATTGACCGGGGGCAAGGCCCGTACACGCTGGTGTTCGTGCATGGTCTGGGCACCTACTTCAAGTCGTGGCAAAACCTTGTGAACGCGCAGAGCATGGAAAACCGCTGCATTGCGCTCGATCTGCCCGGATACGGCAAATCGAGCAAGGGCGACTACCCGTTCAGCATGCAGTTCTTCGCCGAGCAAATCACCCAGTTTTGCAAAGCACTCGAACTGGAAAGTGTGATTCTGGTGGGACATTCGATGGGCGGACAGATTGCCCTGACACTGGCCCTGCAAGACAGCACGCTGGTGAAAAAACTTGTGCTGGTGGCGCCTGCCGGCATCGAAACGTTCACCGAGGCCGAGGCCAAGTGGCTGAAATCGGTGTACACGCCGGAGTTGCTGAAAAATGCCACTCCGGATCAGATTCGAAAAAATTTTGAAGCCAATTTCTACATCTGGCCCTACGACGCCGAATACCTGTACCGCGAGCGGCTGTTCCTGCGGGAAACGGTGGAATACGACGGCTGGTGCCGAATGATTCCCAAGTGCGTGGCCGCTATGCTCGACGAGCCGGTTTTTGGAAAATTAGAAAAAATCACCGTCCCGACCCTGATCATTTTTGGAGAAAACGACGGACTTATCCCCAACACGTTTTTGCATAAAACCCTGAGTACCCAGCAAGTCGCGCAACTGGCGCAGTCCAAAATTCCGGGTAGCCGCTTGCGCCTGCTGCCCCAGGCCGGGCATTTTGTCCACTGGGAGCAGATGGCTTTGACCAATCAGGCTATCCGCGAATTTCTGGAGGAGTAATCCGCAATTACAGCCTTGCAAACCGCTGTTCCGGGCAGCGGCATGTGACTCTTCGGCGACGCGCAGCAGCGTGTCGGGGGCTGTGCTTTTGTCAAAAAACAACGTTTCACACATCGCTCAACCACACTTTGCTATGAAGTCTCTGTTTACAACACTGCTCCTGACCCTGATCGCCATCGGGCTGAATGCCCAGCGCGGCACCGTCACCGGGAAGGTGACCGACAGCGCCACCGGAGAAGCACTCCCGGGCGCCACCGTCGTAGTGGACGGCGCTACCGGCGGCACTTCGACCGACCGGGAAGGGTCGTTTTCCATTTCCGTGGAAGCCGGCGCGCGCAGCCTGCTCATTTCATACATCGGCTACCAGACGGCCACCGTGCCGGTGAACGTCACCGCCGGCCAGGCCACCAGCGCCGACGTCGCCCTCGACCCCACGGGCATTCGCGGGAGCGAGGTGGTGGTGTCCGCCTCCCGCAGGGCCGAAAAACTGACCAACGCGCCCGCCACCATTTCGGTGGTGAATGCCAAGGCCATTGCTGAACTGCCTTCGTTCAATGTGGCCGAACTGTTGGGGCGCCAGAAAGGACTCGACTATGTGCGCTCGGGCGTACTGGGTATCGGCGTAAACGCACGCGGTTTCAACAGCGCGTTTAACCCGAAAAACCTGCAAATCAACGACAACCGCTTCTCTTCGCTCATCGCAACAGGTTTGCCTCTGGGTGCTTTGAGCACCACCGTAAAGGAGGATATTGAGCGCATCGAAGTCATCCTCGGCCCGTCGTCGGCGCTGTACGGCCCGAACGCACACAACGGCTTGCTGAACACGATCACCAAAGATCCGCGCACCTCGGAAGGCACCACGGTGGCCGTCGGCGTCGGCAACCAGAATGTGTTCACGGGCCGCCTGCGCCACGCCATGAAACTGAGCGACAAAATCGCGTTCAAAATCAGCGGCGAGTACACGCAGGGCACCGAGTTTGATTACGTGGACACGGTTTATTCCGGCGCGGCAGCCTACCCGGAATACCTGCTCGACCGCGATTTCAACTCCCTGCGCGGTGAAGCGCAGGTGTACTACAGCCTTGACGAGACCTCCACGGTTATCGTCGGATACGGCGGCAGCAACAGCAACAACATCGGCAACACCAACGCCGGGCGCAACCAGATTCGCGACTGGCAGGTACACTGGTTCCAGGGCCGGTTTGTGTCGCCGCGTTTCTTTGCCAACCTGTACTACACCATGAGCAGCACCGACTCGACATACGCCATGAATCGCCGGACGGTAAACTACTGGTCGTACAAAAATGCCGGCATCGCAGAAGATGTGGCCCGCCAGAAATCGCTGGCCAGCCAGTATTTCTCGGGTTTCGACCTGCCGCGCGGCGCCTTGTTTCAGGACAATTCCAACCGCTTGAACGGAGAAGTTCAATACAACAACTCGCTCGGCAAGATCGCCGATTTCATCGTGGGCGTGCAGTACCAGCGCGACGTGGCCAACAGCAACAACACCTACCTGCTCGACCGGGAAGGCAAGATCGAAATTGCCCAGGTTGGCGGTTACCTGCAATTGGAGCGCAAGTTGGGCACCAATTTCCGCCTCGTGGCCGCCGCCCGCGCCGACAACCACGACCTGTACGGGTTCAACTTTATTCCCAAAGGCGCCCTTGTGTACACCACCGACAACAGTTCGCTGCGCTTCACCTACGGCGAAGGCATCGCAGCGCCCACGATCCTGAATCTGGAAGCCAACATTTTCGGCGGCTTGCTGCTTGGCAACAGCGCGGGCTACACCGTTCGGGAGTTTGACATGACCGACGGATCGGTTACAAACGAGTACACCGTGGACAAACTCAAGGTGGAAAAAATCCGCACTTTTGAACTGGGCTACAAGGCGCAGGTGGGCAAACGTATCTTCCTCGACGCCAACGCGTACTACAACCAGTCGGATAACTTCCTCAGCCCCTCGATCAACGTCGGCACCGACCGCGGGGCGCTGGTGGATCACGACAACAACCCCGCTACGCCCAACATTCAGCAGTACCGCGGCTATGTCGTCAAGCGCGGCGAGCGG
>CAYMQY010000284.1:0-4944 GCA_964392655.1 uncultured Saprospiraceae bacterium | reverse complement strand
CCACACCGATGGCGTATGCGACCTGTACGAGCGCCTGGCTGCACAAGCCTGAGGCTACGAGGTTTTTAGCGATGTGACGTGTAGCGTAAGCCGCCGAACGGTCTACTTTGGAGGGGTCTTTTCCGCTGAATGCGCCGCCGCCGTGCGCGCCTTTTCCGCCGTAGGTGTCCACAATGATCTTGCGGCCTGTGAGACCGGTGTCGCCGTGCGGGCCGCCGATCACGAATTTACCGGTCGGGTTGATAAAGTATTGAACGTCAGCGGTAAACAGTTTGGCAACGCGGGCGGGTAGTTGTTTTTTTACCCTCGGAATGAGGATTTTTTTGACGTCGGCGTCAATTTTCGCCAGCATTTTCGCGTCCTTGTCAAAATCGTCGTGCTGGGTACTGATCACGATGGTGTCGATCTTTTTGGGCACGTGTTTGTCGGAGTATTCGATGGTCACCTGGCTTTTGGCGTCGGGGCGGAGGTATTTCATCACCTTGCCTTCCTTGCGGATCACGGCCAGTTCGCGCAACAACGCGTGCGCGAGATCGAGCGCGAGCGGCATGTAGTTGTCCGTTTCGTTGGTGGCATAACCGAACATCATACCCTGGTCGCCTGCGCCCTGGTCTTCTTCTTTTTTACCCACATCCACGCCTTGTGCGATGTCGGCGCTTTGTTCGTGGACGGCGCTGATGACGCCGCAACTTTTGGCTTCGAACTGATATTCCGACTTGGTGTAGCCGATGCTTTCGATGGTGCGGCGGGCAGTTTCCTGAATATCTACGTAAACCTTGGAGCGTACTTCGCCGGCTACGACCACCAGTCCGGTGG
The DNA here is from genome assembly GCA_964392655.1 of uncultured Saprospiraceae bacterium. Lineage (GTDB taxonomy): Bacteria > Bacteroidota > Bacteroidia > Chitinophagales > Saprospiraceae > M3007. The sequence continues at coordinate 4,128 of CAYMQY010000284.1, read as the reverse complement.
TGACGAGGGTTTCGCAGGCCACCTTGGAGTCGGGGTCCTGCCGGAGAAATTCGTCAAGTATCGCGTCGCTGATCTGGTCGGCAACTTTATCGGGATGTCCTTCTGAAACGGATTCGGAGGTGAAGAGGTATGGCATGTCAAGTAGTTTAAAAAAAGCGGCGCAAAGGTAGGTTTTTCCGCAGTGAAAAAGAGGAAACGAAAAAAATGTAGCATTACAGCAGGATCGTGCCCTTTTTCAACGTAAAATCTCCTCTATGCGACTTAGCTCATCGCCCGTGAAGGCGAGTTTGTCCAGGCACCGAAGCGAGTCCGCCAATTGTTCGGGCCGGCTGGCGCCCACGAGCACCGACGTGATCCGCTCATCGCGCAGCACCCAGGCCAGCGCCATTTGTGCGAGGGTCTGGCCCCGGTTTTCGGCGAGGTGATTCAACTGCCGGATCTGTTCCAGACGAGCCTCGGTCAGTTCCGATTCCTTCAGGAAACCGTGCGATTTGGCCGCTCTGGAATCGGCGGGGACCCCCGTCAGGTATTTATTGGTGAGCAAACCCTGCGCCAGCGGCGAAAACGGAATGCAACCCACACCTTCCCGCCCCAGCACGTCGAGCAGCCCTTCCTCGATCCAGCGCACGAACATGGAATACTTCGGCTGGTGAATCAGGCAGGGCGTGCCGAGTTGTTTTAAAATGCGGCATGCTTCCTCCGTTTGTTCGGCGGAATAGTTGGAAATACCGGCGTACAAAGCCTTGCCCTGCCGCACGATGAGGTCGAGCGCACCCATCGTTTCTTCGAGGGGCGTATCGGGGTCGGGCCGGTGGCTGTAAAAGATGTCGACGTATTCCAGGCCCATCCGTTGCAGACTTTGGTCGAGGCTGGAAACGAGGTATTTTTTGGAGCCCCATTCACCGTACGGGCCTTCCCACATGTGGTACCCCGCCTTGGTGGAAATCACGAGTTCGTCGCGGTAAGCCCGGAAATCCTGTCGCAGAATACGGCCGAAATTTTCCTCCGCCGAGCCGGGCGGCGGGCCGTAGTTGTTGGCCAGGTCGAAGTGGGTGATGCCTGCATCGAACGCCAGGTGCAGGGTGGCGCGGCAGGTGTCCTGCACGTCCACGTGTCCGAAGTTATGCCAGAGGCCGAGTGATACGGCAGAGAGTTTCAGACCGCTGCGGCCACAGCGGCGGTAGGTCATGGATTGGTAGCGGCGCGGGTTGGGAAGGTATACCATGTATTATTTTTGTGAAGGGAAAAAAGTGTCATAGATTCGGGTCAAAATTATTCTTCCTGCGGTAATTCCCCAATGAAAGGCGGTATTGCCGGCGGATCAATTTTCAAACAATCAAACGCGAACCATGCTAAAAGATGCCATCATCGAACTCTTCGAGCGCGATCTGCTGCAACTCAAAGAACAAATCAGATTATACGGAAACGAGAGCGATCTGTGGGTCGTGAAAGCGGACATCAGCAATTCAGCAGGTAATTTGTGCCTACACCTGATCGGCAACCTGAACCATTTTATCGGCGCCGTATTGGGTGAAACGGGTTACATCCGCGACCGCGATTTCGAATTTGCCGCCAAAGACGTGCCGCGCGCGTTGTTATTGGCTCGCATAGACGAAACCATGGAGGTGGTGAAAAACACTCTGCAACAATTGCCCGACGATTGTTTCGAAGACAATTTTCCGGTGGAAAAACGCGGCCAGATCGTAAAAACGGACCACATGCTGGTGCACCTGTACGGGCATTTGAGTTACCACCTCGGGCAGATCAACTACCACCGGCGACTGATCGGGTGAAGGGTATGTTGTACGGCGAAACACCAGTTTCGCCCACGTGTCACCGCGAAACTGGTGTTTCGCGATACTGCAGCTGCAATTAAATTTGGCGTGGCAAAGAATACCCGTATTTCTGAGCGATGGCAAAAAACGCTTGCGTTTTGAACGGAGGATTTTACACAGCCCGGATTATTTTGTATAAATTAACCCGATCTACAGTCAGTTCATCTGTTAGAACGGATAGATTCAATGCCGGGCGTTCGGCTTAAACCGGCGGAACGATTGTTCATCCATAGGTAAAACAGGCGCAATTATGACTACGTTATTGTGGTTGAAGGTGCGGGAAGCCATAGTTCCCTTCAACTAAAAAACAATAAAACAAATAATAGACACTATAAAACCGATAACTAAAATTGACAACAAACTTGACTGACAAATTTTATATAATTGGGAACGGTTTTGATTTACACCACAAGTTAAAAACCAGTTACTATGATTTCGCTAACTATTTAAAGACAAACAATAAAGATGTATATAACACATTAGAAAAGTATATTTCATACACTAAATCTGATAAAGATTTATGGTATAAATTTGAAGAAAACTTGGCTAATTTAGACGCAGGTGAAATTATATCTGAAAACTCTGGCACCCTGCCAAATTATGCAGACGATGATTTTAGAGACAGGGATAGACACGTATTTCCAGATATAATGGACGAATACTATCAAAAACTAACTGAAAGTCTTGTAGAAGAATTTTTAATCTTCATCCAAAACGTAGAATATCCGCTCATTTCAAATGAACTAAAAATTGAAATAGACATAAATTCACTTTTTTTGACCTTCAATTATACAAATACTCTTGAAAGGCTCTATAAAATTGACAGAAAAAATATCCTATATATCCATAACTCTGCGTTTTATGGACCCGAGCAAATTATTTTAGGTCATGGAATTGACCCCAGTAATTTTCAAGAAAAATTACCAGAACCACCTGACGACATTGACCCAGAAGATTATGAAAAATGGTATCAAGAGAATGATGATTACGATTATTCTTACGATACGGGCAAAGAAAACCTTATGAAATATTTTGAAGCGACATTTAAGCCAACAAAAAAGATAATAAATAACAACGCATCATTCTTTTCTACTTTAAGCAAATTCAAGGAAATATTCATTTTTGGGCATTCCTTATCTAATATTGACTTGCCTTACTTTGAAGAAATTTTCAAACATTCAAATGCTGACGCCGAATGGAAGGTTTCATATTACAATGGTGAAGAAGGCAAAAAGCATTTTGAAACTTTGATTAAAATAGGAGTAAAAAAAGATAAAATTTCTTTATTTAAATTGGCAGATTTTCAACAAAATAACAGGCAATTAAAATTTGAGTTTTGAAAATAGTAATAAAATAAAGGGAACAATGCATGGTCTCACACAGCCGACTAAGCGCAGCTACGTAGCCCATGCTCACAAAAGTGGCAAATATAATGGCAAACATGAAATTAAATAGTAACTCAGCAGAGACCCTTGCAAAATGGTATTTAAGATTTAACGGCTACTTTATAGTCGACAATTTTATAGTACATGCTGGGGATGACCCAAGTCGAATTTCAAGAGAAAAGATTGGGAACCATACAGAGATAGATATTCTTGCAATTAGACATAAATTTAGTAAAGAAATCACGGGGAACTTACATATTGAAAATGACCCAAACATCATAAATCAATCTGACTCCAAAATTGATTTTCTAATTGCTGAGGTAAAAACAGGTAATCAGGACAAGCCAAATAAGGTATGGACTGAAAAACGAATTTCGGTTATTGAATACATTTTGCGGTTTGCCGGTTTTATTGAAACCGAAGAAACTTTGACAAGCGTTGCCAATAATTTAGCATCTAATGGTTTCTTTGATGACCAGAATCAAAATTTTTCAATCCGGCTTGTTTTAATTAGTGAAATACCGCCAAGTAAACACTGGAAACATATTAAAAATATTCTTTTTGATGACATAATAAGCTTTCTTGTTAACGTTCGTGGTCAATGTTGGGTAAACGAAGGTATAGGTACAGCATCAATTCATTATCAGTGGGACAATCTAATTATTGAGATATTCAATATTGCAAATGACCATAGTACTGATATTGAACAACGGAAGCAAATTATTAGAAAAGTACTTCAACAGGCAGAATAGCAAATGTTAACGTAATGTGAGATTTGACAATATCTGGTTTGGCTAACCGATTCAGTTTAATATCAGCATACCATAGCGAAAAAACGTAGGTGGAACTACATTAGATTCCGTATTTTTGCTTTCAAAAGATCATTCCATGGCGCTCCAGGACAAATA
>CAYMQY010000283.1:0-4975 GCA_964392655.1 uncultured Saprospiraceae bacterium | reverse complement strand
CAGTCCCAGATGTGGAGGTCGGTGCCGCACACGCCGGCGGCGTGGACTTTGATCAGCACGTCGTTGGGCCCGCAGACCGGGGTCGGGACCTCCTCCAGGGTCATCCCGACGCCGGGGGCCGTCTTGACGATGGCGCGCATGAGTCGATTTCGGTGAAGTCCGCTCAAAATAAGCCGAAGCGGCCGGAGCGGGCTACCGGGGAATCAGGAGCGGAGGGTGAGCGCGGACGGGGGGATCGGGGGCCCGCTCAAGAGGAGCCCGCGGAGCCCGGCGCCGCGAGCGGCGTCTGGTCCGGGGCCGACCCGTTGCCAGTCGGCGTAGTGGAGGAGGCACCCTTCCGGCGCGACCTCGGCGTCCGCGGAAATGACCGCGTGGAGCCCGTCGGGCGCGGTGCGTTGCTGGGCGTAGAGGACGAGGGCCCGCTGCCGCTCCCGGGGGAGCTGGTTCAGGGCGGCCACGTCGATGACGACCAGGTGAAACGGCCCGTTGAGCCCGCCCGGGAAGTAGTGACCGAGGACGACGACATAGACGTCGCACTGGCCGCTCAGGGACTCGGTGGCCAGCTTGGCCTCGAGCCGGTTGGCCGTGGCGGTGTCGCTCACCAGGCACTGGATCACGGTGTCGTGGGCGGCGAGGAGATACACCGCCGCTTCGGCGCCGCCGCCGATCACCAAGACCCGGTCGCCCGGCGGGAGGCGGGGGGCAACGGGCGAGTCGGGGGGGGGGCCGGTGGGGCCGTTACTCCGCCTGGCCGAAGCCTTGAATCCCTGCCATACCCTGCGCGAACGTATCGAAGCCGTCATCGCGCCCGACCCACCGAACGACATCCGCAAAGGGGGCGCTATTGCCGACGGCGCGCACCCTGAACTGGATGAATTGCGCCATATCGTGCGGCACAGCCGCGACTTGCTGGTGGCTATCCAGCAGCGCGAGTCGGACCGAACGGGTATCCAGAGCCTGAAAATCGGTTTCAACAATGTGTTCGGTTACTACCTCGAAGTGACCAGCAAGTGGAAAAACGAAGTGCCGTCCGACTGGATTCGCAAGCAAACCATCGCCAACGGCGAACGCTATGTCACGCCCGAACTGAAAGACCTGGAAAGCAAAATCCTCGGCGCCGAGGAAAAAATTCTCGAACTGGAAGAGCGCATTTTCCGGGAATTGATGAACGAAACCGGCGCCTACATCGCGCCGGTGCAGCATAATGCCCAGGTAATTGCCCGGCTTGATTGCCTGTTGTCGCTGGCGAAAGTAGCCTTGAAACTACAGTACCACCGGCCCGAAATGGACGAATCCTTTTCGTTGGAAATCAAAGGCGGACGCCACCCGGTCATCGAAACGCAACTTCCCGTGGGGGAAGCGTATATCCCGAACGACATCTACCTCGACAACGAATCCACACAGATCATCCTGATCACCGGGCCGAATATGTCCGGCAAATCCGCCCTGCTGCGCCAAACCGCCCTGATCGTGCTTATGGCGCAAATCGGCAGTTTTGTGCCTGCCGAATCGGCACGGATCGGTTTGGTTGACAAGGTGTTCACCCGCGTAGGCGCCAGCGACAATATCAGCGGCGGCGAAAGCACGTTTATGGTAGAGATGAACGAGACGGCGCTCATTATGAACAACTTCAGCGACCGCTCGATCATCCTGCTCGACGAGATCGGGCGCGGCACCAGCACCTACGACGGTATTTCCATCGCCTGGAGCCTCGCCGAATACCTGCACGACAACGGGAAAGCGCGGCCCAAAACGCTCTTCGCCACCCACTACCACGAACTTAACGAACTGGCCGACCTGCACGAACGCATCCACAACTACCATGTCAGCACCCGGGAGGTCGGGCACAAGGTTATTTTTCTTCGCAAACTCGTGCCAGGCGGCTCCAACCACTCGTTCGGCATCCACGTGGCCCGCATGGCAGGCATGCCTGCCGAGGTGGTCGAACGCGCCGGCGAAATTCTGCAAACGCTCGAAGCCGACGGCGGACGTTTGACCGACAGCGCCGATACCGGACGACCTCCTGCAACCGGCAATCGGCAATCGCCCAGCGAGTTGAAAGAACGAGTGAAGTCGGTGCAGCCCCGCATGCAACTTCAGATTTTTGATGCCGACGAATACACCCGAAAAATTCGGGAAGAACTCATGGCGCTGGACCTGAACACCATGACGCCAATGGATGCCCTGTGGAAACTGAACGAACTTCGGAAGATTGCAGAGAAAAAATGAATTATCCCCTAAGTTTGCCGACCTGAAAACAGCACAAAAAAACATTCGATTTAAAGCACTCATCGCATGAAAATCAACTTCCAGAACAAAAAAGCCCTCGTCCGGGTGGACTTCAACGTACCCCTTGACAAAGATTTCAAAATCACGGACGACACCCGCATTCGTGAAGCATTGCCCACCATCCGGTACATCCTCGACAACGGCGGCTCGGCCATTCTGATGTCACACCTCGGGCGCCCGCTTCAAAAACTGAACGCTGACGGCAGCATCAACCGGGAAAAATTCACGCTCAAGCACCTGGTATCGCACCTGCGCCGCAAACTGAAAACACGCGTTCATTTCGCCGACGACTGTGTGGGCAAGAGTGCTGTAAAAAAAGCCGCAGCACTCAAGCCCGGCGAAGTGCTGCTGTTGGAAAACACCCGATTTTATCCCGAAGAGGAAAAAGGTGACGCCGCATTTTCCCAAAAACTCGCCGCCTTGGGCGATGTGTACGTCAACGACGCCTTCGGCACTGCGCACCGCGCACATGCCAGCACGACCATTGTGGCCAATTCGTTTGACAAGAAAAACAAGTGCTTTGGCTTCCTCATGGAGCGCGAAATCGAAAATGCCGACCGGGTGATAAAAAATCCGGAAAAGCCGGTGACCTGCGTGGTCGGTGGCGCCAAAGTGAGCGACAAAATCGTGCTGCTGGAGCGTTTTCTCGATTTTGCCGACAACATCATCGTGGGCGGAGCCATGGCGTACACGTTTATGCTGGCAAAAAAAGGAATGGTAGGCACTTCGCTTGTGGAGCCGGATCGGGTCAAGGCTGCCAAAGAATTTATGAAAAAAGCCAAGGCGGCCGGCGTGAAGGTACTGCTACCCAAAGACTCTGTTTGCGGCGACAAATTCGCTGCCGATGCTGCCGTGCAGGTATTCTCAAGTCATCAAATTCCCGACGGCTGGATGGGACTCGACATCGGTCCGGCTGCTGCCAAGGCATACGCCCGCGTCATTCGCCAGAGCAAAACGATCATCTGGAATGGACCGATGGGCGTTTTCGAGATGCCTGCATTTGCCGAAGGCACCAAGACTGTAGCCAAAGCCGTGGCACGCGCTACCGGGAAAGGAGCCTTTTCGATGGTGGGCGGCGGCGACTCCGTGGCGGCGGTCAATCAGATGAAATTAGCCAAAAAAGTCAGTTTTGTGTCCACCGGTGGCGGTGCTATGCTGGAGTACCTCGAAGGGCGGGAGTTGCCGGGGATAGCGGCCATAGCGGGGTGATAAATCCGCGTTGACTCCCGAGCAAGACATGATGGGACACGGATTTTTGTAAAAAAACAAAAACCGGACGTGTACACACACGCCCGGTTTTTTGTCCATACTTGAAAATTGGTCGGATTAATCTGTAAAAACAGCCCCGAGTGTACGGGCCAATTTTTTTACGCGAATTGACGGAACAAAAGTAGGCTTTACCGCTGAACCACAAAGCCTATCGCAGCAATTTTTTTTTGCAACTATTTTTTTCCGAATGCCGAACGGGCCGCATGCCAGGTGAGGTATCCGAAGCCGGCCGGCAAGCCGCCAAGGACTCCGGTCAGCAGTAAAATATGTCCGCCCGACAGCCCCATGAACAGATTGCCGATGCGTGCCGACAGGATACCTTCGTTGGGTACTTCCAGCAAGTAAGCGGCGGAAAGCCACAGCAAAAAGCCGCCAAGAAAAGCGGCTATAAAACCGCGACCGGCGTTTTGTGGAAACAACCAACCGGCCAAAGCGCCGATGGGCGCCACACCCCACCAGGGGAGGCCCATGTGGCAGAGTTGCCCGGCAAAAAAAACCAAACCAAAAACAAACAGGGTATTTTTCATTTCGGCAAAAGTGTTAGTCGGGCCAATTCCCGACCGGCGGGTACGGCATCCTTGTTTTTCAAAAATAGCAGGTCGTAGTACTTTCCGGTCGCCCAGGCATCCACCATGTTGTCGTAGTAGCGGCTGCCGGGATTGCCGGATTGCCCACCCGGATACACCCCTTGAGCGCGTACTTGCTCGCCAAGTTCCACGATCATACGCCAGGAAGGGCCGTTGGAACGGGAAATGGCGTTGGGCGCAGAACCGTGTCCACCAAGTTCCAGATCAGTGCGGCTGAAGGCGTCAATTTGGGCGATATGCCGAATCGCGAAGGGGCGGTATTTACCCCAGCGCACCCGTTTCTCCGGGTTTTCATCAAAAAATTTTTGCATTCGAGTAAATGCATCGTTCACCACTTCGCGCGCGGTTTCCCGCTGTGGCGTATCCTGCCGGTCAAAAAAGGCGCTTGCAGTATCGGACTCCAACAGTTCGATGAAGCGCCAGCGCTCTGGCAACAACACGCTTTTCCCCTGTTCGCGCAGCACCGTAATTTCATCCCAGGTGCGCCAGTAGCAGGAGTCGAACCACACTTCGTAGAGCGGAGGCGCCGTAGCCGATGCTTCGTAGCGGAAATCCCAGGCGCTGAGTTCGTCGGCCATTTTTTTGCCTTCTTCTCCAAGTTGATCGCGATTCAGCAAGCGCAACAGCACGGGCAGGGCATCGGCGGCGCGTTGGCTGAAGTTGTCCAACTGGATGGTTTTCATGCTGTCTGCAGTCGCATTTTGCAGCGCCGTGAGCCGGTCGAAAATATGACGGCCGCGGGTAGCATCGAAGTCGGGCGAGAGGTAGTAGTACGGGTAGGTTGGCGGTGTGGAGTGCTGGTTGGCGGAAAAAACAAATCCGCGCGCGGG
>CAYMQY010000282.1:0-4982 GCA_964392655.1 uncultured Saprospiraceae bacterium | reverse complement strand
TTTTCTATACGGCGCAGATAGTCAATGGGATAAACAACCCGCCATGCCGGATTTCTGGATGCATCAACTCGGCGGCGTGACTGCTGCGCCACAACTGGATGAAGCGGTTTTCGAGGCGAAAGCAAAAGAATTGCTGAGCAAATTAAAGAGGTAGTGCGATGAAACCCTCAAAAGTGGCAGTGACAGCGGGTGGCTCTGTGATAACGGCAATGCTTTCTTTTTTGCCTTTATCCTGTTGCGTCTTTCCTGTGGCTTTCTCTTTCTTGGGGGCAACCGGCTTGGCCTTTGCGATGGAGTTGCTACCTTACCGGCCTTATTTTGTGGCGCTCACTGTGTTGTTTCTTGTCGGTGGTTTCTATTTTGCCTATCGGCCTCAAGCAATGCAGTGTGCGCCACGCGAGGCCTGCGCCACGCCACAAGGGCGAAGGTTTCAGCGAGTGAGCTTATGGTTGATTACGATATTGACGCTCGCCTTGCTAGCGTTTCCGTATGTCGTGCCATATTTGCCCGTCTCGTGAAGCTGATTTATCAACCATGAGGTTCATAACAATGCGGCTGAAAATAGCCTTGCTGATGCTCACTCTGATGCTGCCTGCGGGGGTTGCCTTCCCGCAAGCAACCAAGCAAGCTAAACAAACCAACAAGATAAAAACCGTTCGAGTTCACATTGACGGCTTTCAAAAAAGTAAAAGCGGCGCGATATGAATGGGCTGACCGGATTCGGTCAAACAAGCCCTGGAAGGGCTTGACGCTGTTCGTAAAATTGAAATGCGTTTAGAGCGTGACGAATTTGTCATCACCTATGATGAGACAAAAGCGACGCCTAAAATTCTGCTTGCCACTATTAGGAAGGCTGGTTACACCGCGCAAGTTGTCACCGGCAAAGACAAGGGCGGCACGGCTGAAACAACGCCCGCCGAACTGCCGCAAGGCTTCGCGCTACTCGATGAGGCTCTTAAGCAAGCCAAGAGCGAGCAAAAACCTATCGTGCTCGACTTCTCCGCTGAATGGTGCGCGCCATGTAAGCGAATGGAGAAAACGACCTTTGCTGATGCAAAGGTCAAAGAACTGTTGGAGCGTTGCATCTTCGTGAGAATAGATGTTGACCAGCACGAAGAGCTAACCCAACGACTCGGTGTTGTGGGTCTGCCTGACATCCGTTTCGTTCTGCCGGATGGAAAGGTGTTTCAAAAGCTGCGCGATTATCAATTCCCGGATACATTCGCGGCGGACCTTGCGCGCCTTCTTCAAGCGGCTAGGCGCTGACCGCGAGTACAACAGTATGACTATAGTGTTGAACTCATGAAGGGTCACACTCTGTTTTTATTGAGGTTTTCAGGGGTCGCAAGGGTCAATTTTTACACTGTAGTGTTGAACTCGTGAAAATCTGCCCTCAGATTTGGCCGCTGTTGCGTTTTTTCGATTGGGTCTAGGCTCTGGGTATCGGCCAAAATGCCTGTCCTCTTTCGTCTGGCATTTTTAGGTTGCATCCGGTCGGGTCGCTCGCATAACCATCAGAAATGCCTTTTGGAAATTTACTTTATGGTCACACCTCAAGCCGCAGCACACCAAACTACATCTGAGAAACTAAAAACACCGGCACTTGATGCAAAAGCTGAGCATAGATTCGCTAGCGACTTAGAGAAAATACGCAAGCACGCTCCGTTTATAGACTTTATGGGGTCTGACTATCTCTTTAAAAGCGGAACAAGCAATCCCGCCAATGCACATACAATTGCTGGTTTAGTGACCTCAAAAGCATTTCAAGGGCTTGATAAATTTAATCAGGACTTCATATTTCATACAGCCCTTGCCTTAGGCCAGAACTATACAAAAGAATCCGTCGTAAAGTTGAAAAATCTTGTTACCACTACTTCTTTTGCAACCGCGTCACCAACAAAACAGATTGATATGTTGAATAACTTTCTGGACAACTTAGAGCCAAAGAAGAAAAAATAAATTCCTGCGCGCGGCAAAGCACAAGCCGGGTAAAAACCTGTTCACTGATTAAAGCTCGGCCTCCTTTCCTTCACCTCCTGGCAAGTTGGCGCTCTTAGCTGCGTATTCCGGCGGATCGTGAACACCAATTCCGGTGGAACGTGAACAGTGATTCCGGGCCATCGTGAACACCAATTCCGGTGGAACGTGAACAGTGATTCCGGGTCATCGTGAACGCTTTTTGAGTGTCGCCGGAATCCGGTTTTGCTCTTTTACGACTCGGCAGCGCTGGGGATTTGGTCTCTCAAGGCTGACGATTCTCTTTTTGATCCATATCAGGAGGAGAATCCATGCCTGCTCAACCAATCTCTATGCGCAAACTCAAAGATGTTTTACGGCTCAAGTACGACGCCGGACTGTCCCAGCGGCAGATTGCTGCTGCGCTGGGCCTTTCTGTTGGTGTCGTCAACAAGTATCTCAATGCCGCTCAGGCCGCCGAACTGACCTGGCCTCTGCCGGAGGATCTGAGCGAAGCACAGTTGCGGGCAAAGCTGTTTCCGCCCCAAGCCTTTCCACCGCCTTCGGCCCTCGCTCACCCGGATTTCGCCGCCATTCATCAGGAACTCCGGCGCAAAGGCGTCACGCGGTTGCTGCTCTGGCAGGAGTATGCCGAAGCCAATCCCGGCGCTCATTACCAGTATTCGCAATTTTGTTTCTACTATCGGCAATGGTGCGCGCGGCTCAAACTCTCGATGCGCCAGATGCATCGCGCTGGCGAGAAGATGTTCGTGGATTATGCCGGGCAGACCGTTCCGGTGATCAATTCTCTGACCGGGGAAATTGAATCTGCGCAGATCTTCGTTGCCGTGCTTGGCGCTTCCAGTTACACCTACGCCGAAGCCACGCCTTCGCAAAAGCTGCCGCACTGGATTGGATCGCACGTCCGCGCGTTTGAGTTCTTCAGCGGCGTGCCGCAACTGATCATCCCGGACAATCTCAAAAGCGGCGTGACGCGCGCCGACCGCTACGAACCGACGCTCAATCGCAGCTACCAGGAGATGCTCACGCATTACTCGACGGCGGCTTTGCCCGCGCGTCCGCGCAAACCCAAAGACAAAGCCAAGGTCGAAGTCGCCGTCCAGATCGTCGAACGCTGGATTCTGGCCCGGCTTCGGCATCAGACCTTCCTCTCGTTCGCCGAACTCAACCGCGCGATTCGGCTGCTGCTGGAGGATCTCAACACACGACCGTTCAAAAAGCTGATTGGCACGCGCCGCTCCCAATTCGAGGCGCTCGATCAACCGGCGCTCGGCCCATTGCCCGCCGAAGCCTATCAGTTCGCCGAATGGAAGAAGGCGCGCGTTCACGTGGATTACCACGTCGAGGTGGCCGGCCATTACTACAGCGTTCCGCACGCGCTGGTCAGCCGGCAACTGGACGTTCGCATCACCGCGCTGACCGTGGAATGCTTCCATCAGAATCAGCGTGTCGCCTCGCACATCCGCGCGGACGAAGGTCGCAAAGGCCACACCACCGTCGCTGAACACATGCCCTCGCATCATCGCGCGCAGAGCGAATGGAATCCCGAACGCTTTCTCCATTGGGCGGCTGACATTGGCCCTCACACCGAGCAATTCGTTCGCGGCTTGCTGGATTCACGCACACATCCGGAACTGTCCTATCGCTCCTGCCTGGGCTTGTTGAGCCTGGCGCGGCACTACACCTCCGCACGCCTGGAAGCGGCTTGCCAGCGCGCCTTGATGCTCGGAGCACAGCGGCAAAGAAGCGTTCGCACCATTCTCGAATGCGGCCTGGATTCCCAACCTTTGCCCGAAACAGGCATTGACACCGAAGCGGCTTTCACGCTGTCCGTTCACGAGAACTTGCGCGGCGCGGCCTATTACCAATGAACTCTTCCATCTCTCGATGGAGGATCAATCGGAACGCTTCGCGGTCTTTCTACAGATGGGGCAAGCGAGAAAACCAGGATGGCCAACAGCCACGCCGGTGTCTTTGCTTGCTCTTCTCAAGCCGCGAACTTCGCTGGAACCATTCCCAATGCTGACTCAACAAACTCTGCAACATCTGCGCGCGCTGAAGCTGACCGGTATGGCCGAAGCCTTCGCGCAACAACTCGAACAAGCCACTTCCGACCAGCTTTCCTTTGAAGAGCGTCTAGCGCTGCTGGTGGATCGCGAACGCACGCATCGCGACAATCGACGATTGCAGCGGCTGCTCACCTCGGCGCGCTTCAAACAACAAGCCTGCGTGGAAGAAATCAACTACCAGGCCAATCGCGGCCTGGTTCGCTCGCAGGTCGTCTCGCTGATCAACTGTGACTGGATTCGCGCGCACCAGAATCTGCACATCACCGGCCCGACCGGCACGGGCAAAAGCTGGCTCGCGTGCGCCTTCGGTCAGGCAGCCTGCCGACAAGGCTTGAGCGTTCGTTACGAACGGACTGGAAGGCTGCTGGACGAATTGAGAATCGCGCGTGGAGATGGCAGCTACAGCAAAACACTGCGACAACTGGCCAGATTCGACCTGCTGATTCTGGACGACTTCGGCATCAAGCCCTTGTCGCAAAACGAGCGCCACGACCTGCTGGAAATCATTGAGGATCGTCACGAACTCCATTCCACGATTCTGACCAGCCAGCTGCCGATCGGTTCCTGGCATTCATATTTGAACGAACCGACAGTCGCCGACGCCTTGCTGGATCGTCTCTTGACCAATGCACATCGCCTGGAACTGAAGGGCGAATCCCTGCGCAAGACGCGCCAGAAGTTGACGGATCGTGAACACTCGAAGTAAAACCCTTACTCCCGCGCTGCCGAGCGCACCGGAGCGTTCATCATCAACCGGAATCGGTGTTCACCTTCAGCCGGAATTACCGTTCACCATCAACGGAATACACACTTAGCTCCCATTTCTCAAACTTATCACCTGGGCGGTTCCAAATGCGTTCTTTGAAATCGGTTCTAAAATCTAGTTTTCCCACTTCCCAAACATTTTCTGTGTATGGTAGGCGGCTAACGAGAATC
>CAYMQY010000281.1:1738-4991 GCA_964392655.1 uncultured Saprospiraceae bacterium | reverse complement strand
TAAGGCCGGAGCAGGACTATCTCTAAACCTGTAAAGTTATTTTAGGACGAGACATGTATTCTGCAATCATGTAGTCCCCACTCCCTCACTCCGCCACCAACCTCCCGCTGCCCAGCACGCGCCCGTCGCCCAGCACCGAGAAGAAATACAGCCCGGCAGGCAGGCCCTTGCGGTCGAGCGTCAGCCGGTTTTGCCGGAACGGCACTTCTTGCACCAACCGCCCGTCGGGGCTGAACAAACGCAGCACGGCGTCGGGCATTTCGTCGCCTTCCAGTTGCACGGTTACTTGCTCGGCGAACGGATTCGGGAAGGCCTGGAACGTGAGCATCGTCGCCACACCCGGCTGATCCACGCTGACCAATTTCAGCCAGGGCGCATGTACGGTGTGGAAAACCGTGTTCGTGATGACCGGCAGGTTGAAGTCGAAGTAAATGCCCGCGCGGTTTTCGATGCGGGTGCCCACGGGAAGGTCGCGTTTTTGCGCGATGCGGAAGGTCACAAACCCGTTGGAACCCGGCTCGTTCACGCTGCTGTGCGGCAACGCGATGGGCTGGAACGTGAAGCGCAGCACGCCGTTTTCCGTGAGTTCATACCGGTACGGGTGGCTCGATGCGCCGGGCCGGAACGTGGCCGGGTCGAGGAGGGCCGAAAGCGTGTCGAGCAAGATGACGCGGAAGGCCGTGTCGGTACCGGTGTTCTGGAACCGGATCATGTACTCCAGATCGGTGTTGGCGAAAATGTTGTTTTCGGGGCCGAAACCGGTGGGCAAGGCCTGCTTGTCGTTCGGGTCGAAGGAATTCGTGACCAAAATGCACTGGTTCGAAACGAACGGATCGGCGTCGTTTTCGGAAAACTGGTTGACAAAACCCGTGCTCGCCGGACCGCCGCCGTTCACGCAGCCTTCGACGGCCACAGTTGGCCTGCCGAGGCCCGGAGCGCCGGGTTCCTGTCCGGCAGACAGGCGCCAGGTGGAGCCGTCGGCAGGCGCTTTCACATCCATCGTTTCGCCGGGCGCGAGTTTGAACGCCCCGGAGCGCAGCAGCACGGCATCTTCGATGACGATGTACTCTAAGTACTCGCTCATGGTGCCGGCGCCGGTATTTTTCAGCCGGAAAAGCACGCTGTCGCCCTCGCACTCGGCCTCCACTTCCACGTAGGCGCCCGACCAGGACGGATCAACCGGACTGCAAATCGAGTCGGGATAAATGTGCGCTTCGGTGCAAACCGTCATGCCGGCCTGGGCGTCGCAGTCCACCGCCACTTCAATTTGCAGTTGCCCACAGTCCTCCGAGGCAATGTCGCCCAGCAGAAACGTCAGCATATTTCCGAGAATGACCGAAGGCGGAATGCTGGAACTTACATAACTCAGCAGCGAGTCGAGGGTGACGACGACGTAAGCATCTTCTGCCTGTACCGGGCCGTAGTTGCAGTAGTCGAGGTACATCGTCGTGGTATCGCAGGGGCGGGCGTTGAGCAGGCCGTGCTCGACGGTCATGTAGGGACAGTCAATGGCGGCTTGCAGGGCGAAATCCACTACAGCGGTGCCGAGGTAGCCCATGTGAACAGGCAGGTCGTTGGCACAGGGTTGCCAGTATTGGCTTTGCTGGGAAAGGCTGACTACATAATCGCCGGTGTCGCATTCGATGGCATAGTTGCCGAAGGCGTCCGAGCCGGCAAAATACACGTGGGCGCTGTCGCGAAATGCGCGTACAATCCGGTTCTGGAGCGGCAAATCGCCGGAAGTACTGGAACAGTCCACATCGAAGTCCCTGAAAATATTTCCCACAATACGTCCGGGCGTGACGATGCCATTTTCGTCCGTTTTCACGACGTACGCGTGGTTGACGTTTTGGGAAATGTACCTCCCACCCAGCAGGTAGCCGCCGTCGGGGCATAATTCGATTTTGGTCATGACCTCCGGGCGGTTGTCGCGCCCGATCCGGCGTTCCCACACGGGGGTGCCGATCGCGTCAAATTTCATCAGAAAACCGTCTTGTTCGCCGGTGGTCGAGATGATCCTGGAACACAGCACCACGATGTCGCCTTTGGCGTCTTCGAGCAGGCCTTCCGGACCCACGAATTGGTCGGGCGTTACAAAATCATGCCGCCACAGCGTCGAGCCATTCGGGTTTGTTTTTTGCAAATACAGGTCGTCTGTGGTGTTGAAACCGGTTAGCACGAGGTTTCCGTCTGCAGTTGCAGCCAGGTCTGCAGGCGTATCCGTACCGTTTCCGCTGAGGTTGAATTCGCCGATCAGGGCGCCGTTCTGATTCACATTCATCAGCCAGGCTTGTCCTGCCGGGAGCACTCTTTTCAAAATGTGCAACACGCCGTTTGCGCCTGGCACTACCTCGGTCGGGATTTCGTAGTCGGCACTTGCGTACACATTGGCCCACAACAAGGCGCCTTGTGGCGAGAGCCTTGCCAGCAGAACATCCTGATCTCCGGCAGTTTCTACCGAACCGAGTACGATGTAGTCGCCGTTGTCTGCCGTGAACATGGATCGGCCAAACACGTTGCTACCAGATGCTACGAGAACGTCCGTGCGCAACACAAGGCCGTCGTTTGGCCCCACTCCCGGCGTTTGTAATTTGAAAAAATTCAGGTGAAGCGAACGATCACCGCCGGAAAAATGCACGGTTTCTTCGAGTACAACAAAGGTGTCGAGCGCCGGACGCGCGATGCCACGCGCCAAACGGTGGAATGGGCCGGTCTGAGAAACGTCTTTCCCGTAGTTAAATCCGCTGTTCAAACCGAATCCTTCAATCCGGTATGCGGCTCCTGTTCCCGGGTAGTTAATTGTTGCCACGACATCATTGCCGGCAAAAGGTGAAAAACCGCTGACGTAATTGCCGTCGCTCAGGTACGGTTCGGGCGGATTGCCGTCTTGCCAGTGGGAGCCACTGGTCCAGCCCTGCGTAAAAGCGGGAGTAACAAATGTGAAAAGTCCAATGAGCACTAAAGCCCCAAGTCTGAAAAAGGGATGGTAGGTCATAATCCAATATTTTTTATTTGAGCAAATCCGAACATGCCTGTAGTGAATTGATGAGACAAATGTCCGGGCAGCCTGAGGCGGCAACAAGTACAAAAAAGGCAATTTGTGGAAATTGAGGTGTTAGTTTTGCACTCGGTGTCGTAGAGGGGAGGTTTCACAGAGGCTCACAGAGTTTAGGAGAACACAGAGTTTTTTTGTCATTTCGAAGAAATTTGTTCACTCTAAATTTGAAAAACTCTGTGCCCTCCTAAACTCTGT
>CAYMQY010000281.1:0-1728 GCA_964392655.1 uncultured Saprospiraceae bacterium | reverse complement strand
CCACACCTTTTTTTCTTTTTTAATCCACAAAACAGCGTCTATTTCCCAAAAAACCTCGGTCCGCCTCCGTATCCTCCGTGAGCCTCTGTGACACCTGACTCTACGAGCGCCACGCTTCATAATTTGTGAAAATCTTTTTTCAAAACTCATGTCCAATTCCGTACTTTTTGACCTCGTTTCCAGCCTCGACAAGGCCGAATTGCTGCGACTGGGCAAGTTCGTGCGCTCGCCGTTTGTCACGCACCGGTCGGACGTGGCCCGCTTGTTCGCCAGTCTGGCCAAATGCCGGTACCGGGGAAAATCCTTCCCGGACAAGGAAACGCTGTTTCGGGAAACATTCCCCGGGCGTGCCTACGACGACCTCGCCCTGCGGGCCACTATGAGCGACCTGCGCGAACTGATCGAGGATTTCCTGGTGTGGCAACATTTTCAGCACGACAACCTGCGCGTTTCGATGGCGCTGATGGCCCAGTTCCGGGAGCGCAACCTGCCGAAACATTTTGAAAAAGCGCAGCGCCAAACCCGGCGGCAACTCGACGATGCCGACATCCGGAACGCAGAATTTCACCAGAAAGAACTGGATTTTCTGTTTGAATCTGCCCAGTTCAAAACCCGCACCATGCGCACCGGCGAATTGCCCCTGCAAGAAATAGCCGACGCGCTCGACCTGCATTACCTCGCCCAGAAACTCCGGCATGCCTGCACCCAATTGTCCCACCAGGCCGTGTACCGGACGCAATATGATCTGGGTTTGTTGCCCGCGCTGATCGAACAGGTAGAACACAGCGGATTCCTTCGGGTGCCGGCCATCGCCCTGTATTACTACTGCTACCGATTCCTGACCGAACAGTACAGCCTGTCGTATTTCCAGAAATTCCGCGACGAACTGTTTGAAAACGAACGACTTTTCCCGGCCACAGAACTCAAAAGCCTGTATCTGCTGGCCACCAATTTCTGTATTCGCCAACTGAACGAGGGCAACACCCCCTTCGTGGCGGAGGGTTGGCGGCTGTACCAGGAGGGCCTCCGGCGCGGGTTTCTCATCGAACACGGGCGCATTTCTTCGTTCACATTCAACAACATCGTGGCATTCGGCATCCGACTGGAAGCGTTCGCAGAGGTGGAGCAGTTCATTCGCCAATACCAGAATTTCCTCGAACCCGCCCAGCAAAAAAGTTTTGTGGATTTCAATCTGGCCCGGCTGGAATACCGGCGGAACAACCTCGCTCTGGCCATGCAGTACCTGCAAACCGCCGATTTCAAAGACCTGGTGAACAACCTGATCGCCAAGACGCTGCTGCTGAAAATTTACTACCAGTTGGGCGAGTTTGAAATTCTGGATGCGCACCTCGACAGTTTCCGGCAGTTCATCAGCCGCCGCGAACTGAGCGAGTACCACCGGAAAAACTACTCGAACATCGTGGCTATCGTGAAAAAAATGCTCAGCCTCCAGCCCGGTGATGCGAAGGGGCGTGCGGCCTTGCGGGAAAAAATCCGGACGACGGAGGTGCTGACGGAGCGGGAGTGGTTGCTGGGGGTGCTGGGGTGAGTTCACCGCACCTCCACCCGGTCCACCTCCTCCAGCGTATCCGGATTCACCACCCGCAGCCGGATGTTGTTCCCTGAAATATCAAACAGACACAGCGCATTTTGTACCGTGAACCCGCGCACTACCGCCGACCAGGGCAGTTTTTGCTGCGCATAAAACGGCGCGCCGGCGGCTCCGTT
>CAYMQY010000280.1:0-4992 GCA_964392655.1 uncultured Saprospiraceae bacterium | reverse complement strand
TTGGCGCCGCCGGTTACGTTGCCCCCCGCCACATGCGCGCGATCCGCGACACCGGCAACACCATGGTCGCAGCGCTCGACCCCAACGACTCCGTTGGAATCATTGACAGTTACTTCCCGGAATCTGCCTTCTTCACCGAGTTTGAGCGCTTCGACCGGTACGTCAGCAAACTCAAGCGCAACGGCATACCGATTGACTATGTGAGCATTTGCTCGCCGAATTACCTGCACGACGCGCACATTCGCTTCGGCTTGCGTAACGGCGCCGACGTGATTTGCGAAAAACCGCTCGTGCTGAATCCCTGGAACGTGGAAGGTCTCCGCGAAATTGAAAAGGACACCGGCAAGCGCGTGTACACCATCCTGCAATTGCGTTTGCACCCGGCCTTGCAGGAACTCAAACGCCAGGTAGATGCCGCACCTCCGGGCAAAGTGTTCGACGTCAACCTGACCTACATTACCTCGCGCGGAAACTGGTACTTTGCCAGTTGGAAAGGCGATATCGAGAAATCAGGCGGCATCGCTACGAATATCGGTATCCACTTTTTTGATATGCTGCACTGGATTTTCGGAGATGTGGTGGAAAACCATGTGTATGTGCGCACCCACGACCGCGCATCCGGATACCTGCGGCTGGAAAAAGCACGGGTCAACTGGTTTTTGAGCATCAACTCCAATACCATAACCGAATCGTTGCAAAAAAACGGCGCCCGTACCTTCCGCTCCATCACCGTCGAAGGACGGGAAATCGAGTTCAGCGAGGGCTTCACCGACCTGCATACGCTTAGTTACCAGAGCGTGCTGGATGGACACGGATTCGGACTGGAAGAGGCTGCACAAGCCGTCGAAATTGCTTACGCCATTCGAAATGCACAACCTGACGGCCTGAACGGCCACGAACACCACCCGCTCGCCGAATTGCCGCTAAGCCCGCATCCGTTCGAGCGGGAATAATTGGGAACGGTTCTTGCAAGCAGGGCAAAGGGGGCCTTGTTTGCAAGGAAAACATACTTTTTTCGTCAAAATCAAAACCGATCATACTATGGGGGATAATCAATTTAACCTGAGACAACTTTTTTACAAAGGCTTGGGGTACTGGTACTTTTTTGTCATCGCACTTGCCGCGATGCTCGCCGGCGCCTATTTTTACCTGCAATACACCATGCCTGTGTACAAATCGGAGGGCATGATCCTGATCAAGGATGATGAAAACTCCGGCCAACTTACCGAAGAGATCTTCTTCACCGAGTTGGGCATGGGCAAAAAGAGCAAAACACTCGAGAACGAAACGCTCGTGCTCACCTCCACTCCGCTCATGCAGGAAGTGGTTCGAAAACTCAACCTGCAATACCAGTACACCAGCATAGACGGGCTGAAAAAACGCGCCCTGTACAAAAACTCGCCGGTACAGGTGGTTTCCTGGCAACCGGTGAACGATCAGGTGGAACTTTACGGCATACTGACCGACAACGGACGCGGCGGCTATCAGTTTACCATTGAGGAAACAGAGCAGGTGTACAACGGCGAGTTCGGCAAGGAACTCAAGTTGCCCACCGGCACGATCACCATCTCGCACAAGCCAGGCGAATACGCCGACACCAAAATCGGCATCCTCATCCTGACGGAATACGGAACCGCCCGCGGTCTGGCCGACGCCCTGAAAGTTGAAATCATGGGCGAACAGTCGAGCACGCTCAAACTGTCCATCAAAGACAACTCACCCGAACGCGCCCACGACGTCATTGCCGAATTGATGGAGGCCTACAACGCCAACAGCGTAGCCATCCGAAACAAAGCGCACGAAAACACCATCGAAATGGTGAACGAGCGCATTGACATGATCGCCTCCAACCTGTCGGAAGCCGAGCGTAGCCTGGAAATTTACCGCCAGAACAACGCCCAGGTAGGTCTTAGCGCCGAGGGTACCCAACTGCTGGCCGAAATGTCTTCGTTCAACAAAGAGATCACGGCCACTGAAGTGCAGATTCAGATTCTGCAAACTGTCGAAGACTTTCTGGTAAAAAATCGAAACAACTTCGAGTTTGTACCCACCAACCTGAACCTCAACAACCTGACGCTGACCAACCAACTCGAGCGCTTCAATCAACTGCTCAACGATCGCTCCCGCATGGAGTCCACGCTCGGCGTGGCGCACCCTGACTTGCTGCTTACACAAAAAGAAATTCAGAACCTGCGGCAAACGATCATCGAGAACATTCGCAGCATCAAAAACGACCTGATCATTGCCAGCAACACCAACAAAGGCGTGCGTTCCAACCTCGAGACCAAGATGTACAGCCTGCCCCGCCGCGAGCGCGAGCAACTGGAAATGGTGCGGCAAAAGGATGTCAAGGAAAACCTGTACCTGTACCTGCTCCAGAAACGCGAAGAAGCCGCCGTATCGCTGGCCGTGACGGCGCCCAAAGGTCGCGTCGTGGAACCGGCCACACTGAGCTACGCCAAACTCAGTCCGAAAGGCTCCCAAATTTGGATGGTCGCTTTTTTCCTCGGCTTTGCCATCCCGATCGGCCTGATCTTTTTCCTCGAAAACCTCAACGACAAGGTGCAAAAAGAGGAAGACATCACCCACGCTACCTCGGTGCCGCTGGGCGGAACCCTGGGCCTGAGCAACAGCAAGGAAAAACTCGTGGTACGCGAAAACAGCCGCACGGCCATTGCCGAAATGTTCCGCCTGCTGCGCGCCAACCTCGCCTACATCGCCCCGGGAACCGACCTGAAAACCCTGCTCATGACTTCCAGCACCTCGGGCGAGGGCAAGTCGTTCATCGCCCTCAACCTCGGCATGAGCCTTGCCCTGTCGGGCAAACGCGTGCTCATCGTCGAACTCGACTTGCGCAAACCCAAACAGGAGGCCTACATGAGCATCGAACCCGCCGAAGACGGCATCGTCAACTACCTCATTGACCACTCAATGAAGCCGTCCAAAATTCTGCGCAACACCGGCCTGCACCTCAACCTCGACTTCATCGCCAGCGGCCCCGTACCGCCCAACCCGAGCGAACTGATCCTCTCAACCCGCCTGCGCGAACTGCTGGCCGAAATGCGCGAACGTTACGATTTCATCATCCTCGATGCGCCGCCGGTAGGTCTTGTAGCCGACGCCTTGCAAATGAAAGACATCGCCGACGCCACCATGTATGTCGTTCGTATGAACTACACCCGCCGGGGGCAGTTGCAAATAGTGGACGATATCGCGAAAAAGGACAAACTGCCGCGTCCGTTTATCGTGCTCAACGGTGTGCCCGTGAACAAACCCGGCCAAACCGGCGCGTATGCTTATGGCTACGGCTACGGCAACAGCAAAAACGGCTACTACGAACCGGAAAAACGTTCGAAACACAAGACCAAGGTCAAAACCAAACCTGTCCACCTGAACTAATCCCGAGCCATGTCGAAAAGTTTGAGCGATCGCTCCCTTTCGGCGGTCGCCTGGGCGGTGCTGGACAAGTTGAGTGGGAGTGTCGTCAGCTTTGTCGTAACCATCCTGCTGGCCCGCCTGCTGTCGCCGGAAGACTTCGGTTTGGTGGCGATGGTTATGATATTTTTCGAGTTCTCGGCGGTTTTTGTCGAGAGCGGTTTTTCCACGGCGCTCATCCGGGAACAAACCATCTCGGAGGCCGACAAGTCCACGACCTTCATTTTCAACCTCATCACGTCCGTGGTGCTGTACGGGGTGCTGTTCCTCAGCGCTCCGTACATCGCCGCGTTTTTCAAGCAGCCGCTGCTGACGCTGATCGTGCGCATCATGGGCGTCAGCCTGATCGTGAACGCGCTGTCGCTCGTGCAGCACAGCGTGCTGATCCAGCAGATTGATTTCAAAACCCAGACCATCGTGCGCTCGGCGGCGGTGCTGGTTTCGGGTGGTGTGGCGGTGTTGCTGGCCTTTCAGGGCTGGGGCGTGTGGAGCCTCGTAGCACGGTACGCCCTGCTCGACCTGATGACCACCGCTATGTTCTGGATACTTGGCCGCTGGCGTCCGACGATGCAGTTCAGCCGGGAGTCGTTTCGGCGGCTGTTTGGTTTTGGATCCAAAATTCTGGCTGCCGCCGTGCTCGACAAGTTTTTCGTACACATCTACAAACTCCTGATCGGCAAGTTTTTCGCCGCTGCCACACTCGGTTTTTACACCCAGGCCGGCACGTTCACCAACATGGTCATCAACACGCTGTTCCGCACGGTACAGAGTGTGACCTACCCTGTGCTGGCCAAACTGCAGGACGACCGCGAGAAACTCAAACTCGGTTACCGGAAAATGCTGCAACTGAGTTCGTTCATCATTGTGCCGGCCATGACCGTGCTGGGCGTGCTGGCCGAACCGGTACTCGTCACGCTGGTAGGGGAAAAATGGCTGCCCGCCACGCCCATGCTCCAGTTGCTGTGCCTGTCGGGCGTCACCTACCATTTCAGCACCGTCAACCTGAACATGCTGCTCGTACTGGGCCGCTCCGACCTCAGCCTGAAACTGGAGGTCATCAAAAAAGTCAACATCGCCATCGCCATCGTGGTTGGCTTGCAATTTGGTATCTACGGCCTAATCATCGGCGAAGTGGTGGCCACCTACGTCAACCTCGTCATCAATGCCTACTACTCCAAAAAATTCCTGCGCTATTCGCTCGGCGAACAAGTGCGCGACATCCTGCCCACGGTGGCGTTCAGCCTGCTTGCCGGCAGTCTGTTGTATTTTCTGAAAAACCTGCCCATTGGCACCGGTTTTATCCAACTGATCGTGTTGTCCGGTATCGCCGGGCTGGCGTACCTCGGTATGCACATTGCTATGAAAACCGAAGAAATGCAATTCATCCGGCAAACGATTATTCCAAAAACCCTGCAATTGGTGCGCAAAAAGGCGTAGTTTTTGAAAATGGAATCGAGTATGGAACACAAGATCGTTGCGCCTGATGTCAACCCCATCCCCACCCCCAAAGGGGAGGGGGGCTTGCTTTCAATTAAGTTTGGCAACTTAACTATGGCA
>CAYMQY010000279.1:0-5008 GCA_964392655.1 uncultured Saprospiraceae bacterium | reverse complement strand
TGCATCCTCTTTTTCGAATACCTGCAAAAGTATGCGCCGCATTTTGCTCACGACAATCTGACGCGGCCAAAGATGCTGCAAAAGCTGTCCATAGAAAAGCCGCTCGACGAAAAATCATTGGCCCAGTTGGGTAACAAACTGTCGGCTTTGGCCGAAAAATTTCTGGTCGTAGAGGCCTTTTTCGACGATCCATGGGAACCGCACATCCGGGCAAGCGAGCAATACCATGTCATGAACCTGCCCAGGCACCACAAGGCAGCGCTCGCCCAGGCCGATTCTTTTTTTGAGACGTCCAAACAGCGCAATGCCGATTATTATTTGAAAAAACTATTGTCCGAGAATATCGCCTTGCAACACGGCGACGAGCATCAACTGGACTACAACGAGCACCTGCAATTGGCTGTGACTGCGCTCGACATTTACTACCTATCCGAAAAATTGCGCTTTGCCTGCCTTATCCTCAACTTCGAATCGGTGCTTAACCTCCGGTACGATCTGGTGTATTTCGAGGACATCATGCGTTGGGCTACGGCTCCGGTTTTTGCACAAATTCCACCCGTACGCGTGTTTTATGGCATTGCGCTTTTGCTGAAGTATCCCGACAAACCGGAGCGGTTCGAGGAGGTCAGGCGCCTGGTAGAACAACACGAACGTGCATTCCCGCCCGATGATCTTCGTCAGATTTACACCTTGCTGCTCAACTACTGCACCTTGCGCATTAACCGCTACAACGACGAGCATTTTTGGGTAGAGTACCTGGAGATCAACAAATCGCTGCTCAAAAATGGACTGTTGCTGGAAGGGCTGAACCTGTCGCCCTGGCGCTACACAAACCTGATCAATATCGGCCTCAAAGTGGGACAGACCGAGTGGGTATGGGCATTTATGCAGGACAACCGCAAAAGATTGCCGGCCGAGTACACCGACAACGTATTCCGGTACAATCTTGCCCAATACCATTACCACCAAAAAAACTACGACGCAGCACAGCGCACACTCGCACAGGTGGAATTTACCAACGTAGTGTTCAACATCACCGCGCGCAGCCTGCTCATCAAAATCTATTGTGAAACCGATCAGACAGAACTATTGCTTACCTATCTCGAAGCCACGCGCATCTTCCTGCACCGAAACCGTATGCTGGATGCCGGACGTAAGCGGCAAATGCAAAAGTTTGTAGAGATCACGACCAAAGTTGCCAAAGCCGCAACGTTCGATACGGAGCGGCTCCGAACCATGCTTGAGCATCTGCCTCCAGCGCAGGAAATGATGCACCGCGACTGGGTGGCGGCACAAATACGTGGGCGATTGAACTTGCCGTAGGCTGATTACACGAACTTGTCGGCGCACGACGACGACGCGAACGCATCCGGCTTGGCCTTGAACACAAAACCCATACTCAGGATGTAGCCCATCGCTTCCTTGAGGGCGGTATTGCTCTCGAAAGCGGGGTCGGTGTTGATGTCGGCGTGCACTTCGAGAGCCACGTCGAAGCGGTCGAGCAGTTCGCACAGGGAGTACGCCACTTCCACGGAACGCCCCACTTCGAGGATCATGCGCTCGCGCAGGGTCATCTTGCGGGTGTTCTTCTGGTTGGAAATAAACATGAAACCGCCGCGTTTTTCGCGTAAAAACACGATGACCGTGGCGAAATGCACCTCCTCGCCGATCACCTGCGAATCGGTGCCGATGCACACCTTCAAGCGGTGCCCGGCTGCCGTTTCCCGACGGATGGTGTCTTCTACGGCTTCGAGCAAAGGTTGTTCGATACGTTGTCCGTTCAATCTTCTCCAGTTCATGTTTCGGTTGTTTTGTTGACTGGTTGACTGGTTGACGGGTTGGCGGGTTGAGTGGGGGGGGGTTGTCTGTAAAGAAGGGCCAAAATTTATAGAGAAAAGGGAAAATAGGTTGTTGAAATGCCAAAATTTAAAGTTTTCTTCAAACACCTGATTCTCCGTAAATCGTTCCGAAGAGGCGCAACAGATTACCTTTGCTTCCCCTAACCAATCAACCAGTCAACCAGTCAACCAGTCAACCGATCCGCATGACGTTCTTTGAAAAAATCAACTCCCCCTGGCGCATGCGCCTTTTTATGTGGTGGAAACTTCCCGCTGCGGCATTCATGGGCTTGCGGGTGGTGGCCTGCAACGCGGAGCGGGCCACGGTGCGACTGCCGTACGGGTGGCGCTCGCAAAATCCGTTTCGATCCATTTATTTCGCTGCGCAATGTGCTGCCGCCGAGATGTCCACCGGCTTGCTTGTGCTGGGGGATTTGGAAGGCAAACCGCCCGTTTCCATGCTCGTCGTACGTATTGAAGCCGAATTTTTGAAAAAAGCAGCCGATACGCTCCTGTTCACCTGTGAAGAGGGGCAGGCTGTGGCAGATGCGGTGCGGAAAACGGTGGAAACCGGCGAAGCACAACTACTGCGGATGTGCTCGGTGGGCACACTCCCCGACGGCTCGGAGGCTGCCCGGGTGTGGATCACCTGGTCCTTGAAACGGAAAGGGTAAGCGGTTTGGTGAAATGGTTTGGCAGGCGGTGTTTACGGAAACATCTCTGCCACTTTGCGAAAAGGATAGGACACGGATTTGCACGGATGAGACACGGATTTGTACGGATTTTTTTCCTTGATTTATCGACCCGTGAAAACCCGTGTCTCATCCGTGCAAATCCGTGTCCTATCCTTTCACTTGATTCGCTGAATCGCCGCCCGGAACTGTTGCGCTGCCTCCGGGTTGCCCATTGCCTCATAAATCTGCGCCGAAAACTCGTATGCCGGCTTGAACGTCGGGGCTGCCTTGATGGCTTCGCGCAGGTGGTTCAGTGCCGTTACGTTGTCGCCCTCCTGCTGGGAAATGAGCGCCAGGTAGTAGTACGCCGTCGGGTTGGACGGCTCCAGTTTTATGGCCGAAAGGAACTGTGCCCGACCCCTCTCTGCGTCGCCTTTGCTGAGCCAGTACAGGCCCAACACGTTGTTGCCCTGTTCGTCGGCAGGACTGATTTCGAGCGTTTTTTCGGCGGCAGTTTTGGCCTCCTCCAGGTTGTCGCTGTTCAGGTAGGCCTGCGCAAGTGCGCCCCAGGCTACCTCGTTGTCGGGGACGGCTTCAACTTCCTTGCGCAGCAGTTCGATGGCGCCGGCCCAGTCGTTGAGTTTCATGGACGCCATGCCGAGCGCGCAGTTTTTGCCGGTGTCTTTCAGAACGGCCAGAATAGGCGCGCCGCCTGCTTCCACGATATGTACGGCGTTGTCGGGCGGCCACATGCCTTTGGCCAGCGCGGCGCCGTCGAGGAAGCGCGTGGGGTAAAGGCCGTAGTCCCAGGCATCGTCGCAGCGGCGTTCCCACTTAAGGTACTTGACCACCACCTTGTCGCCGTATTTGGCCAACAGTTTCTGGGCCGGGTAGTACATGTTGGTCGCAACCACGATTTTTTCCTTCATGTCGGGCTTCAGGATGCCTTGTTTTTCCATCCATTCGATGCCCTGCCGGACGCTGACGCCCCAGTAGTCGGTTTCGTATTTGCCGTAGGCGGCTTTGGTTCCGCCCATCACCGGGTTGAAGTATACGTAGGGAAGTTTCGGATTGGTGGCTATGAAGGCCGCTGCGTCGGCCAAAAGCAAGGCAAAACCGCCGTACACGGCGTATTGAACCACCTTTTTTCTGGAAAATATTTCCAGCAGTTCGTTCCAGAACAAGGCTGCAGCCACGGCGAGGGTGGGGTAGGCAAAGGTGAGTTGGCGCCAGCCGTCGTACACGTTCGATTTTTTGTAAATCACATAAAACACGGGGAAAATGGCGGCGAAAAATATCAGGAACACCCAAAGCGGCTGATAGCGTCGCAACAAACGCGGCAAAAAAAACAGGCTGCCCAAAAAGCCGAGCAAGGCAGCCAGCGGGATCGTATAGCCGATCCATTTGATCAGGTAGTGCCAGGGCGTCACGTTCGATTTCACGTTCGCGCCCTCGTACAACACCCGGATGGCGATTTCGAAGTCGGAAAACCGGGTGAGTGCGAAATACGGGTTGGCAAAGGGTTTTTGCAGGGCAAAAGGCCAGAACAGCAGGGCCAGCACATAGCCTGCTGCGGCCACGCCAACCGTCACGACAGCATAGCGCCCGACCGTTTGGCCCTTGAACAGGCTGCCCCAGCCGTGTTTCAGCACTAAGTACAGGCCTGCGAAAAAGAACAGGTAGGCAAAATTGAGCAAGCCGCCCGCCCGCACGGCCAATGCAATAGCCAGCCCCGCTACCAATCCAGCCAGATTCCAGCGCCCGGGGGTCGGCATTCGGGTCAGTACGGCAGCCAT
Source organism: uncultured Saprospiraceae bacterium (assembly GCA_964392655.1). Lineage (GTDB taxonomy): Bacteria > Bacteroidota > Bacteroidia > Chitinophagales > Saprospiraceae > M3007. Next base: position 700 of record CAYMQY010000279.1, on the reverse strand, counting down.
GTTGTACACGGCCAGCATGTAGCCTGCGGCAAACGGAATATCCTTGGGGTTCATCAGCGAATCGCCCACGAAACGCGGCGAGAGCAGCATGATGACCAGCGTGAGCACGCCTGCCCGCCATCCGGCAATGAGCCGGGCCAGCAGCGCTGCGCACAGAAGGGCTACCCAGCCCAGAACAGCGCCAAACAGGTGGCGCAGGTTGTGGTACGCTATTTCATCTTCCTGAAAACCGAGGGTTTTGTTGGCAAAACCGGTGACGGTTTCGAAAAAACCGCCGTACAGGTGCATACTGACTTCGGGCATGTGAAGCGCCGTAGTGTCTTTGCCGAACGAGGTGTAGTAGTTCACCAACGCCTGGCTGTAGGCGTTTTGGTACTTGTCGTCGGCATTGATACCGCTGCCAAACGACAGCCCGCACAGCACAAGCAGGCCGGCCAGGGCTAGGCCCCAGAAGATTTTGCGCAGCAAGGGATCGGAAGCAGACTCCACAGACGGGCGTTCCAGCAGGTCGCGCGCGGGTTTGGGAGTCGGAACTTGTGGTGAGGAAGCCTGCTTCCTGACGGGTTGGGGCGTGTTTTTGCCGGTTTTTGCCATGACGGTGTACGGAATTCAAAAATTACCGGCGCAAGGTAGCACGTTTGGGTTTGAGGTTTGAGGGTTTCTGGTTGGAAGGTTTGAAGGTTTCTGGTTTGAGGGTTTC
>CAYMQY010000278.1:0-5013 GCA_964392655.1 uncultured Saprospiraceae bacterium | reverse complement strand
GTTACGTTCGGGGAACTGATGCAACAGGGCGACCGCGCCGCCGCCGAAGAACAGTTGGAACACATGCGAAAATTGCTCGATTACCCGGAGGCTTCCTTTGCTACCTCGGTATTCATGCAAGAAGTTGAATTTGCTCTGCAACCGTACTTTGTGTCGGGCCAGTTGAACCGAAATGCCCTGGTCGAAGAGATCATTGTACCCACGCTGGTGCACAGCGGCGACCATCGCAGCCTGTTGCTGTACGATGGCGTGTTCTCGCCAAGTCCGATGCCTTCGTACGAGTGGGAAGACAAAATCAAGCGCTACTTCGCCAAACGTCAGGTGGAGTGCGTGCCTGCCTTGTCGGTACAGTGGTGGAAAAGCCCGCGCCAGGAAGCCCGCAAACTGGCGGCCCGGCTGCTGCGATAAAATTAAAATCGAACTCAACAGGGATATTGCCCTGATACACTGCCATGTCTGCTCAGAAAATTGCTGCTATCCGACGCCAAATGACCGAAAAAGGATTGGCCGCCTACATTATTCCCGCCACCGACCCGCACATGAGCGAGTACCTGCCCGATCGCTGGAAAACTCTGGCCTGGAGCAGCGGGTTTACCGGCTCGGCGGGAACGCTGGTCGTTACACATGAATTTGCCGGCTTGTGGACGGACAGCCGATACTTCCTTCAAGCCGAACAGCAGTTGGCCGGCAGCGGCATCGGATTGGTCAAACTCGTGGTGCCACACACCACGGAGTTCGTGGGTTGGCTGGCCACAACCCTCCGGGAAGGCGACGTGGTGGGCCTCGACGGCAGCCTGATGTCCCGCAGTTGGTACCAAAGTCTGGTTGCCGGCACTCGTCCGCGCGGTATTCGGCTCGACCACCATGCGGACCTGATCGGCCCCATCTGGACGGATCGCCCGCCATTGCCCCAGGCGCCGGTTTACGAGCACCCGGCCAAATTCGCCGGTGCAACCCGCCTGGAAAAACTCGCACGTGTGCGCCAACAATTAGCCGAAAAAAAAGTCACGCATACGGTACTTTCCAGCCTCGACGACATTGCCTGGCTTTTCAACCTGCGCGGTTCCGACGTACCCTACAACCCCGTGTTCGTGGCGCACGCCGTAGTCGGTTTGCAAGATGCCGTCTTGTTTATTGAACCCTCAAAAATGCCGGATGCTCTCCGGCGGAAACTCAACCGGGATGGCGTGAAAGTGTTGCCGTACGACACCGTCACCGCCTGGCTCGGAAATCTGCCGAAAGATGCCTTCGTCCTGCTCGACCCCAAACGCATCAGCCAAAACCTGCCGGGCGCATTTCCCGAGTCCGTCAAAGTGTTGGACGACGTGAACATCACTACCTGGCTCAAAACATGCAAAACCCCGGTTGAAGCAGCCCACACGCGCCAAACCATGATCCGCGACGGCGTGGCACTGACGCGTTTTTTTTATTGGCTTGCCCACCATATCGGCAAGGAAAAAATAACCGAACGCAGCGCTGAAACGAAGTTGCACGCCCTGCGGTTGGAACAGCCAAACTGTGTCGGTGAAAGTTTTGGAACCATCTCGGCATACGGGCCGCACGCCGCCATGCCGCATTACAGTGCGACACCGGAAAGCGATGTGGAACTCCGTCCGGAAGGGCTGTATTTGCTCGATTCGGGGGGACAATACTGGGGCGGCACCACCGACACTACCCGCGTTATGTCGCTCGGAAATATCACCGACGAGCAAATGACCGACTACACGCTTGTGCTCAAAGGACTTATCGCTGTTTCACGGTTGCGCTATCCGCGCGGCACGCGTGGTTATCAGGTGGACATTCTAGCCCGCCTTCCGCAATGGGAACGGGGTATCAACTTTGGCCACGGTACCGGCCATGGTGTCGGCTATTTTCTCTGCGTACACGAGGGGCCGCAAGGTATCAGCCCGAACCCGGTGGACACCCCGCTTTTGCCGGGCATGATAACTTCCGTCGAGCCGGGTATTTACCGCCCGGGAAAACACGGGATTCGGATCGAAAACCTGGTACTGTGCACCGAAGGCGAAAAAACCGAATTTGGCGAGTTTCTGGGTTTTGAAACGCTTACCATTGCGCCGATCTTCACCAATCTGGTTAAAAAAAGCCTGCTCACGAAGGAGGAACTCGCCTGGCTGCGTGCGTACAACAGCCTGGTTGTCAAAAAACTGGCGCGTTACCTGACTCCCGACGAAAAGGTCTGGCTCCGCACGATGTGCCGAATTTGACCCCTGCCGCTACTTTTCCGCTTCGCGTTCCACGCGTTCCATCAGGCGGGAGGTGATGCGCAAGAAGTCCATTTCCGTGATAATGCCCACCAACTCTTTGCCTTTGACCACGGGCAGGCAACCGATTTTGTTGTCCTGCATGATTTTCATGGCTTCCATGATGGTGGTATCCGGGTTTACGGTGATAGGTTTTTCAATCATCAGGTCTTTGACAGCAGTCAACTCTCCGGTATTCAACTTGTTCAGTCGTGCAAAATGACGCAGGAGCATCCGGGAGGAGACTAGGCCGACCAACTCCCCCTTGGGGTTTTCAACCGGCATGTACCGAATACGGCGCCAGTTCATGATTTCGGCAACCAGTTCGATCAGGTCTTCGCGTTGCACGGTGAACAAGTCCGTGGCCATAAACTCTTCCACTTTCAATTTGGAAGGGTGCCAGTCGTCGAGATCGGAAATAGTGGTGTCTTTCCAGGTATGCACAGGCTTGTTTTGTTTTTGATTTTTAATCATAACAGCGGTCAGGCAGGATACGGCTTCGTCATTGGTTACTTCGTTTTTAAGCGCCGTAAACGAACGTAAGGCCCATCGGGCGCCGGTTTTATGGGCCTTGGCCCGCTCTTCGATAATACCGAGGTATTTGTTGATGTCCGAACTGTTTACTTTCCGGATTTTCAACCCCTCCTTGGCCAACGGAATCAGTTCTTTCAAAATCAATTCGGGGGCGTGTCTTTTTTTGTCGCCTATCCAGTTGAACGTACTGTCGACACCAAACTTGGCAGCCTTGATGAAGTTGTCGCGCACGTCGTCGAAATCCAGGTATTTGGTAATATCGGAGTAGTTGTGGCTCATGCCGATCATGGCGCCGAGCCAGAATGCGGCGTTGGCGGTAGCGTCCACCACGGTTGGGCCGGCAGGCATCACCCGGTTTTCGATGCGGAGGTGCGGTTTTCCGTTGGGTGAAATACCGTAGCAAGGGCGGTTCCAGCGATACACTGTGGAATTATGGATTTGCAGCGCGCGCAATTTAGGCGCCTTTCCGGAGGCGATTACCTCCAGAGAATCCTCTTCGATTTTACCAGCCAGTAGCACCCGGAACCGGCTGATGTCTTCTTTGTAAATCTGTGTGATGTCACCGCGGAGCCATCCGGAGCCGAAATTAACGCGCGGCAGGCGTTCGCGCATGTGGTCGGAAGTTGTACGAGTGTCCAGACTTTGCTGAAACAGCGCTATGCGCGTTTCCGCCCACAAACGCCGCCCGAACACGAGTGGCGAGTTGGCTGCAATGGCAACCATCGGCCCGGCGAGGGTTTGGGCGATGTTGTACATTTTGACAAACTCCTTGGGCGCCACCTGCAAGTGAACCTGAAAACTGGTATTGCAAGCCTCCAGCAAAGGCGAGTCGTGTTTGACCAACAGTTCGTCCACGCCCTCTACCCGAAGTTCGAATGAAGTGCCCAGCAGATGTTTTTGAATTGCCGCCATGAGCGCATAGTAGCGGTCTACCGGCGTGAGGTTTTTCATATCGAGGTCGTGTTTACGAAGCGTAGGCAGGATTCCGCAAAGCACAATGGAGGCATCGAACTCGTTGAGGACATTCTGGATTTTAGCCAGATAGTCCGAGTTTTCGGCTTCCATCTGACTCAGGCAGTATCCGACAAATTCGCGTGGCGACAGATTGGTTTCCAGATTAAACTTGGCCAACTCCGTGACACACCACGGGGCATCGGTCAATTTGGCCAGAACATCCAGATTAATATTTGCCGGCTTGAATGTCTTGTTGTGCACCAGACACATCTCCTGTTCGGCTCCGATACGCGTGATGTCGCTTTCAAACCAGTCATTTTCCAACATATATTCGAACGCCTGAACATCGTCCAGCAGGCTCCGTACAAATCCAAGCATCTCAGGTTGGTTATCTGCAGTAGTTACTTTTTGAAATCCCATATAAAAAACCGGTTTGAATGACTGATGGTGAATATTGCGGGGGCAATATTATCACATTTCAAACAAGTGCTGTTTTTTTATTCCGGTTGAAAAAATAAATAAATTCCGGAAATACTGGATTCGTATACAATCGTCTATACATTTGCGGCGTGTTATGTCTTTGGAAAAAGCAATTTTGCATTTGAGCAAGGATGCCCGTTTGGCGTCTGTCCTGCAAAGTACTCAACTCGCTCCACTGGAGCCTTCGGAAAATGTATATTTTGACTTGCTCAACTCAATTGTCTCGCAACAGCTGAGTGTTCGCGCTGCTGAAACAATATTTAACCGTTTCTGCGCATTATTCCCCGACACATACCCGATACCGGAAAAACTCCTGGAAACACCGGTAGAACAACTGCGCGCCGTCGGGCTTTCCAACCAAAAGGCAACTTATCTGAAAAATGTTGCAGCCTATGCTCTGGACAACAATTTTGACAATCAGGCATGGGACAGCATGTCTGATGAAGACGTTATGAATATGCTCACACAAATCAAAGGCGTTGGCAGATGGACAACCGAGATGATCCTGATTTTTACGCTCAAGCGTCCGGATATTTTTCCTGCCGATGACCTGGGCATCCAACAGGCAATGACCCGGCTTTGCGGCCTGACCAGCACCGGGAAGGCGCTCCATTCCGACATGATTATGCATGCAGAAATATGGCGTCCCTATCGTTCCACCGCTTGCAGACTATTATGGCGCTGGAAGGATCAACGCATTTAAAATTTGTAAATAAATTCATCTTTTTTCAATATCAATCTATTGCAGCATGAAAAACCTGGATAAAATGCGGTACCCGATTGG
>CAYMQY010000277.1:0-5014 GCA_964392655.1 uncultured Saprospiraceae bacterium | reverse complement strand
GTCGTATAGTTCGTCTTCGTTCATGTCAGCGTTCGTTAAAAAAGTTGCGCAATTCCGGGCGTTCGGCCAGCAGGTTCAGCAGGCGTTTTTTGCAGCGGCTTTTTTATTTTTTGGCCTGATCGGCGTCGCTGATGCCGGTTTCCGCTGCAATTTCGGCCATACTGTGCCCGAGGTGAACCAGTTCAAAAATACGTTTGCAACGTTTGCCCACCTCGGCCATGATGCGGGCAAAAACAGCTTCGTGTTCGGCACTGATGATCGTTTCTTCGGTGCTGCCGGTCTGCAACTGATCTTTGGGGTAGAGTTGTTCTGCATCCCACACGGGCCGGTGCCGGGCCAGGCGTTTGAGCCATTTGTTTTTCGCAATCCCGAGGAAATACGTGTTCAGCGTGCTTTTTTCCTGAAACTTGTCTTCCCGCAAGTTGCGGTCGAACACGACGAGCGCATCGAGAAATACTTCCTCGCCGTCTTCCTCGGTACCGCTGTTGGCCAGTACGTGGCGCAACACCTGCCCGCGCCAGCCCGCGTGCTGCACGAGGTATTGCAAGGCCCGGTTGCGGGCACTTTCCCGCCCCCGAATGGCGTCGAACAGTTCCGTATCACTCCAACGTGTCTGCATGGTTAGTCCCGCCTGTATTGAAAAGGTGCCCGCGGAAGGCGTATTTTTTCTGAAATATTTGCTAATAGCCAATAGCCAACTGCCACCTCCACGCATCGGCCAGCGCGTCGCGCAAACTGCGTTTGGCCGTCCAGCCCAATCGTTCGCGGGATTTCGTTGCGTCGGCGTACACTGCCACCACATCGCCGGCACGGCGCGGGCCGATGTGGTAGTTGAGTTTTTGACCGGTTGCGTGTTCAAAATCCTGTACTACTTCCAGCACACTGGCGCCCTGGCCGGTACCCACGTTGAATACATCGTAATGGCTTGCTGCATTTGTTTTTCGAAGATTTTGCAGAGCCGCCACGTGTGCCTCGGCGAGGTCCATGACGTGGATGTAATCGCGGACACACGTGCCGTCGGACGTGGGATAATCGTTACCGAAAATGGTCACCGGCCCGCGCAGTCCGGCTGCCGACTGGGTGATGAACGGCACAAGGTTGTTCGGCACACCGATGGGCAGTTCGCCGATGTGGGCCGAGGGGTGCGCACCGATCGGGTTGAAATACCGCAGCGAGATGATGCGAAAGGACTTGCCGGCAGCCACCACGTCGCGCAGGATTTCTTCGCCTATCTGTTTGGTATTCCCGTACACCGAGGTAGCCGGCTGCACCGGTGCTGTTTCGGTGACGGGCAACACGGCCGGCTCGCCGTACACAGTGCAGGAAGAGGAAAAAATCAAGTCGGACACGCCCGTTTCCTGCATGACTTCCAGAAGCGCAATCAGCGAGCCGAGGTTGTTCCGGTAGTAACGCAGGGGTTCCTGCATACTCTCGCCCACGGCTTTGAAGGCGGCAAAATGGATGACGCCGCGGATGTTTTCCTGCTGAAAAATATTGAGCAAGACGGCGCGGTCGTTGCAATCCTGCGCATAGCAAGGCACTTCGTAACCGAGAATTTGCCGCAACCCATCAAGGACACTTTGTCTGGAATTGGAAAAATCGTCGAGAATGACCGGGCGGTACCCGGCTTCGGCGAGCGATACTGCCGTATGGCTGCCGATAAAACCGGCGCCGCCGGTGACGAGAATGGAAGGTGCTGTCATGTTTGTATAATATGCGGCAAAAGTAGGAAAAGGCCTGGCGGACGGCCATTTCAGGGGCAACAAATCCTGCGAGGTGGATTACATTTGCTGCCGAAGCATTTTTTATTCACCAACCAAACCACTACCGCCATGATCCGGGTATTGACTACACTGTTTGCTGCTTTCGCCTTCTTTCACCTCTCAGCGCAGATACCTACATTCAAAAAACGCCACGGTACCTCCGGCGACGATGAGGCGCGTTTTGTAGAAGTGTTGCCGGACAACAGTTTTATCGTAGCCGGCAGCAGCACCGCCGGCGGGCTGGGCGGCGTGGATGCCATGCTGGTTAAATTCAGTGCCGACGGCACGGTGGAGTGGAGCAAATCCTACGGCGGTTCGGGAAACGAGTTTTTTATGCACATCCTGACGTGCAGCGACGGCAATTACCTCGCCGTGGGCGAAACGACCAGTTTCGGAGCAGGCAATGTGGATATTTACGTGGTGAAATTTGACGGAAACGGGAATGTGGTTTGGGAGCGGACGTGTGGGGGGGCGAGTGCAGAGACAGCCAGAGGCGTTTGTGAAGTCACGAATGGTTATGTAATCTCAGGCGCTACGCAAAGTTTCGGGGCCGGGTCGTGGGATTTCTTTGTCGAAAAACTGAATTTTAGCGGCAACAGCCTGTGGAGTAAGGCCTGGGGTACCGGGGGCGGCGATGTAGCCGGAGAGATTGTCCCTGCTACGAATGGGGACGTATGGGTTTCCGGATTTGTTTTTGTCTCTTCAAACAACCACGATGCCTGCCTGCTGAAAATATCCTCAACCGGTACATTGCTTAGTGCCCGCCGGGCAGCAGCGGGTGGAAACGATGGATTCGCCGGCCTCGCCGCCGGTGGCGCCGGTCTGGTATCGTGTGGCGGAACGGGCAGTTATGCCGGGCACTCCCCCTGGCTCATCAGTTTTAACACTTCAGGCGACCTGATTTGGGCAAAACGGTATCCGATTTCTGCCGTGGTATTCGATATGTATGTGGAAACCTGCCTTGACGGCGGCTTCATACTCACTCCTTCAAACTACACCGGTGAAGATGCCAACGGCGCCAACCTGATAAAAACCGATGCGAACGGCACGGTAGTCTGGTCAAAAAATTATCCATACGGTGGGAATGGCAAAATGTGGCGGACGGTACCCTCCCCGGACGGCGGTTATTTGGCAGTCGGGTATTGCTACGGAAACAACCGCGACATGTTCATCATAAAAACGGATACCGAGGGCAATGTTCTGGAATGCTGCCCCTCGGCTGCCGGTATTTCGGCGGTAACAATCACCCCGGGAGCCGTCACATTTTCCCCCGCTACCGCCAACGGCCCCACCGCAGGCGCTCCTGCCGGACAAGACCTCTCCGTAGGCCTCACCGAAACCAACCTGTGCAACGGCCCCGCCTGCTGCCAAACCGATGCGGGCACCATGCTCGCCGAAACACTAAGTATTTGCGCCAATCAACTGGCTGCATTTACCCACAACGCCGACGACACCTTAGAAACCAACGACCTGCTTCAGTTTATCCTCTTTTCCAACCTGAACGACACGCTGGGCAGCATCATCGCCGTCAGCAACACGCCCACGTTCAACTTCAATCCTGCCACCATGCAAACCGGCACAACCTACTACGTCGCCGCCATCGCCGGCGACAACGCCGGTGGCAATGTTGACCTGAACGACCCTTGCCTCGACATTTCCAACGCGGCAGAATTGACCTGGCTCCCGCTACCGGCGGTGACGTTCACTACCGGCAATCCCGATGCCTGCGCCGGCAACTGCCGAACCATCACGGCCACCTTCGTCGGCACACCGCCGTTTACCCTCAGCGTGGACTCACCCGCCGGCCCGGCTATTTTTTCGTTTCAAACCAACACCGGAAGTTTCACCATCTGCCTGCCGGCAAATGCGCCGCCGGGCGACTTTACCATTCAGGCAACAGCCCTGACGGATGCCTTGTGCGATTGCCCTTGAGCATTACATTTTTTTCAACAACAATTGTCCCACCTCCGGAATCGCGTACAGGCGCATAAGACCCGTGCGTTTGGATTGAGTCAGTTCCTGCGCCATAGCCAGCCGAAGGTCGTTGGGCAACAGATCAAGCAGGAGAAAACGTCGCAGGTTTTCAAACTCAACTTCGGTCAGGTCGGCAGACCGGGTCAGCAAGTGGTTGTTCAGGCGGGTGACCACCACGGACAAAATATCAAGGCGTTTGGTGTCGCCTTCATGCACCAGCCTGTCGAGCCGCCGGGCCGGGGCTTCGAAGTCGTCCGCAAGTAAAATCTCCTCCGGTGTAGGCAGCCGGTCGAGGTTCAGGTGGACAAAAGACAGGAAAGCCTGCACCGTTTCTGCATCCAGAGCGGCCTCGCCGAGCAGGCGCACGAGGCCGAGATTGGCGCGCAGATCATCAAGCGTGCGCAGGCTGTTGAAAAACTGGACAAGCGACCGCGGCGTGGTGCGGCGGCCGTTGACGAGTTCGGGGTACGCCAGCACGAAATTTATTCCACGGGAATCCACGCCGCTGCGTTCGGCCCAACGCGCCCAGGCAGGGGCGTCAAACTCCATCGTGACATGCAGCATCCGGGTCAGCATGGCCTCGTCGAGGGTGGTCACGGAGTAGTCGCCGCCATCGGGGTTGGCGGTACACACGATGAGCCACTGCTGCGGCAACGTCCACGACACAAGTTCGTAATTTTGAAACAACTGCATGATCCCGCGCAGGATACGGTCGTCGGCCCGATTCACGTCGTCGAGCAGAAGGATACCCGGCCCGGGTGTACGCGGTACCCAGTCGGGCGCTACGAATCGAGTTACTTCCTCCTTGTCGGCATTGACGCTGATCCTCGGCATGCCGAGCAAGTCGCCCATTTCTTCAAACTGCGCCGGCGCGATGTACACAAACGCACAACCACGGGCCTGCGCCAGATCGCGCACGAGTTCGGTTTTGCCGATGCCGTGCAGGCCCCAGATGCACACGGGTGTCGGGCGTTCGCGGGTTTCGGCCATGCTGTCCAAAGCATGTTCGAGTAAAGTAACCACCGATTCGGCACTCACGCGGGCGCCGTAGGTGATGTAGGAAAACGAGGATTGCGATTCGGGCATGTTCTGCAAAACGTGAAAAAATGCCGATGGTTCAGCAAGGAAAGGACAAGAATAGAGCAGGTGAAACCAAATTTCTCCACGAACTTTGTCCCGAAATTGCCTGCAACCCTGCAATTGGCCAGATGTCTGTGAACAGCCTAACATGATTCCCTGCAACATGTCCTCCCGTAGTCGTTTCCGTCTTCCGCTTG
>CAYMQY010000276.1:0-5042 GCA_964392655.1 uncultured Saprospiraceae bacterium | reverse complement strand
GTTACGATCACATCGTTGGGGAACTTGATGAAGTAGTTCTGGTTGTAGTTCACCACTACGCGCTGGGTGCAGGTGGTTGTAAGACCACCACAGTCCTGTGCCCGGAAGGTACGGGTGATGGTACCGCGGTTGCAAACGGTGTCGAACAGGGTCAGGTTGCGCGTTTCGGTGATGGTGTCAATGCAGCAGTTGTCCGAAGCCGTGGCAAAGCCGTAGGCCCAGAGGGTCGGGTCGAAACTCTGGCAGGAAACGTTGGCTTGTGCGGGCGGGTTACAGGAGGGTTTGAGTTTATCGTCCACAAAAACCTGTACCATGCAGTCGTTGGAGTTCCACTCGCCAAACTCGAGGGAAACCTCGCCGGCAGGCGGCTGGAAGTCGTACACGCGGAAAATGACCGTGATGGTATCGCCGATGTCTTCGCAGCAGAATTTGACCTGATCGTCGAAGCGGTTGTTCGGCTGGCAGCCGTTGGGATCCATCCGGCGGGCCTTGAAATACACGGAGTTCGAGCAATTGTCGTACGAACCGTCGTCGAAGGTGGATGCATTGACGAGGATCATGCCGTTGTTGCCGAGGGAAACCTGGGTAAATTCGTCGCACACGGCGGTGGGCGGCGTTTCGTCGGCTACCGTAAGGTTGAACTGACAGGTCGTCTGGTTTCCGCAGTCGTCGCGTATGGTGTAGGTGATGGGTGTGGTACCGAGTGGAAGGTTATTGGCAATTCCCAGTACGCCGAGCGTATCGGGGTGCCAGAAGTTGTTTCCGGGGAAACTCTCGACCGTGCCGTTGATGGTGTATGCCGTGCCGTTGGCAGAATACGTGGCCTGAATCGAGTTGATGCGCGAGCAGGCGTCCTCGATGAGCACGTCCGGCAGGTTGGTATCGCTTTCGCAATCATTCGGGTTGGTGTTCACGGTCAGGTTTTCGGGGCATTCCACGATTGGGCCTTGACTGTCATCCACTTTGATCAACTGGATGTAGTAACGCGGGTTGGAAAACGGCGGGTTGGGCGTGGTGGGCAGGCACCAGTCGAGCACCGTCCAGGTGCGGAGGATCTTGTGCGAGCCGTCGCAGATGGGCAGAATCTGGTCGGCATAAACCACATTCAGTTCGCAAAAGGTATTTTGCGGATACAGCGGCCACTGCTGGCCGAGGGCGTTGATGTACGGCGCTCCCGTCACGGACGGGTCAGCGTCGGGATTTTCGCAGGAAACAGTGATATCGGCGGGGAATACCACGTCGTTCACGTTTTTGCGCTGGAAATAGATGAATTGGGTGCAGCCGGAGGAGTTGCCGTTTTGGTCTACAGCAGTCCAGGTGCGACGCACGTAGGCGCTGATGTTGGACAGGCCGTTGATGGTGCCGTTGCAACCGAGGTCGAAAAACTGATCCACATGCGAGGTGGTGTAGTTGCCGCAGTTTTCGATCACATCGGGATAAGCCTCTGTGAGGCCGAGTTCACTTTCGAGGTATTGCGGCGTGTAAGTGGTGATGCCGCACACGAGCGTGATGTTGGTGCAAACCACCTGCGGCGCGAGGTTGTCTTCGACGTGGATGTAGCCCCAGCAGTAGTTGCCGGAAACCAGGTCTCGGACGCGGGTCTGGATCGTCTGATTCAGGTGGGCGCTGGTGACGACGGCAGGCACCCAGGCGCCGTTGATTTTCATCTCGACGACGAGGTTGCCGTTGGGGCAGCCGCCGCCTTCGAGGATCATGTCCGGCTCGACCTCCACCTGGCAATCGTCGTCAAGGGCGATTAAAACCAGATCGTTGCAGGCCAGTGAACATTGGGCATTGGCGGGGGAATTGGCAGAGAGGATGATAACCAGTGCAAGCAAAGCGGCCCACAGCCTGGCGACAATAGTAACTTTCACTTTTGTCATGTGATTAAGTCAACGTTGTTTGAGTGATTGGATGACACTAAAAAATAAATCGGATGGAAAAAGATTACCGGTTGAAGGTGAATCGGGTATTTGTGGTGCAAAGAAAAACACAACGGTTTTTCCAACAAAGCCCCGAACCTGTTTGCCGGACAATTTCAGGTCTTGCAAAAACAATGCCTCAAATGCCGAAAGCCGCCATACAGCAGCCAGGTTTTTTTAATCGGTACCGGGAAAGGGGGATTTGTGCCGAATCCGTGGTATTCGGAGCGTGTGGCTCAAACGAGGTTATTCTCGAAGGCTATTTTGATCAGGCTGGCCGTGTTGTTGACCCGCAGTTTGCGCATGATGTTTTTGCGGTGTACGCTCACTGTTTGGTCGCTGATGAACAGTTTGGCGGCGATGTCCTTGTTGTTCAGCACCTGTCCGATGTAGCGCATCACTTCGATTTCGCGGCGGGTGAGGCCGTACTTTCGGGCAAATCGACTTTCGGGCAAAGCCGTATCGGCGCCCATGCCGGGAATGCTTTCGGTGAGGGAAACGCCCTTGCCGAGGTAGGTTTTGCCGGCAATAACCTCCTCGACGGCCCGTAAAAGTTCGTCCCGGGAAGTGGATTTGAGCAGTAAACCGTCGCAGCCCGCGCGAAACGCCGCCTTGACGAGGCGAGCATCGTCGCTGTAGGTGAATAGCAGGATGCGTAGATTCGGGTTTGCCTTTTTGAGATAGGGTAACTGGCTAAGCCCGTCGTTGTCGGACAGGTTCATGTCCATCAGCAACACGTCAATCGGCGACCGGCTCAGCATATCCGCGATTGCCGATGGGCTTTGCACCACGCCTTTGAGTTGAAAAAGGAAGCGGCCATTCGGTACGGACAGCACATTGCGCAAGCCTTCGACAAAAATTGGATGGCCGTCCGCAATCAATACGTTCAGGGATTTTACGGCAGGAGCAGTCATGTGCATTTCACGAGAAAATTAGGAAAGGGGTAGTTTGTAATCACCAATAATCGTGCCCCAAGCAGCGCCGGGTTTCCGGTTTGGGGTGGATTCTTTGCCTAACTTTGCCCCCGTTTAAGCCCTTGTCGGTTACCTGACAAATAAACAGCCACCCGACTGCTTTCGGAATTGGCAAATTTCTTGCTCAAGGTTTGCGATACCCCAAAAAGGGCAAATGGTGTTTACCCGTTCACTCGGCTCAACCCGGGCGCCGACACGAAACTGATTACGCTAATCATGAAAAAAATTGCTACGCTTCCTTTGTTGCTTTGTCTCCTTGCTGTGCCGTTCGGCTGTGATAAATCCGACGACGACACCACCACCAAAGCGCTCACCTACAAAACCACCCAATACGAAGGCCGCCTTGTCCACGAGTGGATGACTCTGGGCAGTACCATGATTCGGGAGAACAGTCTGCAGTTCCCGCAGGCTGCCCGCATTTTTGGCTACCTCGGCCTCACGGCCTGGGAGGCGACCTGCCGCGGCGTCGTAAACGGACGCTCCCTGAGCGGGCAAATCAATGACTACACGCCGTCCACCATTTTCAACCCCGACAAGGTGTACGACTGGGGTATTGTACTGGCTAACGCCATGCAAACGGTATTTCCGCACCTCGTCGAAGGGATCAACAATACCCAGCGCAGCCAGATGGAAATTCTTGCTGCAGTACAGGAAGACCAGATGATGCAAAAAGGTTTGTCGGAACAAATCCGGCAGGACTCCAGAGAACTCGGCGGCAATATCGGCGCGCGCATTGTGGATAGAATCCGAAACGACGGGCGGGAAGTGATCCGCAACATTGTCCCGGTCATTCCGGCCCGCGACGCGGAGCATCTCTGGTACTGGGACCCGTCCACGCTGGGCCAGGCACCCGTTGAGCCGTTGTGGAGCACCTTGCGCACCTTTGTCTCGGACAACGTCCAGGCCTGCGAACCGGCACTCCCGTACCCGTATTCGGAGTCGCCCGAGAGTGAATTTTACAAAGACGCCAAAGAGGTGTTTGAGGCAGAGCGGAACATTGCCAACAAAGTGGTGGCGTATCACTGGGAAGACGGCCCCGGGCGCTCAAGTACGCCCGCCGGGCACTGGATGCGCATCACCCAGCAATTGTTGAATTTTGAGAACAGCAACCTGGCTGTTTGCGCCAAAACGTACTGTCTGGTCGGTTTTGCCGTAGCCGACGGCTGTTCGGCAGCCTGGTTTGCCAAATACAAATATTTCCTGCAACGCCCGGTCACGTACATCCGCGAACGCATAGACCCTGCCTGGAACACCCTCGTGTACACGCCGGCAAGCCCGGGCTATACATCCGGATCTTCGGTGCTGGCCGGCGCCTGCCCGGAAATCCTGATTTCCGAATTCGGGAATGTCGGATTTGTAGATCCCACACACCTCGGCAGTCCGTTGTTCACGCCGGAAGGCGGACCGTTCGTGCTCCCGGAGCGCACGTATGGTTCGATTAGCCAGGCGGGCGAAGAGGCGGCTTTTGCTTCGATACCGGGCGGTACCGGTTTCCGAAAGGGCTGCGAGGAAGGACAAAAAACCGGAAAGTGTCTTGCCATTACGATTCTGGCCCGGCTGGACTTCGGGTTATAGAGGGTGTATCGAGTTTTTGCCTGCGTAGCGTAGAAATGTCATAGAGGCTCACGGGTGAAAACTCTGTGAGCCTCTGTGACACTACCACTCTACGCGGGCATGCCGCTCACACAAACGGCAGTTTCACCACCGTGGCTTCCAATTTTTTACTGCCGGCCACAATCATAATTTTGGTGCCCGGCTCGGCGAATTTGCTTTTCACATAGCCCATGCCGATCGGCTGGTCGAGGGTGGGCGAGTGCGTGCCGGAGGTGACGGCTCCGATTTTGGCGCCGCGGCGGCTTTCGATTTCGTAGTCGTGGCGCGGCACGCGGCGGTCGTTGACCACGAACGCGACGAGTTTGCGCTTCACACCCTCCGCTTTTTGTTTCACAAAACGCTCTTTCGAGGGGAAATCGGCGGGTTTGTTCAGTTTGGTGATCCAACCCAAACCGGCTTCGATGGGGCTTGTTTTGTCGTTGATGTCGTTGCCGTACAAGCAAAATCCCTTTTCGAGGCGCAGGGTATCGCGCGCGCCGAGGCCTACGGGTTTGATGCCCCATTTGGCGCCGTTGGCAAACACCTTGTCCCA
>CAYMQY010000275.1:0-5100 GCA_964392655.1 uncultured Saprospiraceae bacterium | reverse complement strand
CGGCACGCCGAAAAATTGAACAGCACCAGCGATTCGCCGCTGTCGCAAACCGGCCACGCCCGGGCCGCCATTTTGCGGGATACGCTGGCCGACAAAAACATCAGCCAGATTTTCGCATCCACCTACCAACGCACCCAACAGACCGCCCAACCGACGGCCACCGCCAATAGTCTTGAACTGACGATTTACCGGCCTGACACCACAGCGGGTCTGATCCAGCGGCTGAAAAGCGTCGGCAGCCGGAATGTGCTTGTGGTCGGGCACTCCAACACGATCCCGGAAATCGTTCAGGGACTTTGCGGAGAAAACGTTGCGATTGCCGACGACGATTACGACAACCTGTTCATTGTGACCATCAAGCGCGGCTGGGGCCAGACGACAAAAACTCTGGTCAAAACCACCTACGGGCCGGTTTCTCCATAGGTCAAATACCGAGTTCCACCTGAAACCGCCACTGGAAAGAGTCGCCGGCCTTCAAGCCGGTCTCCGGGTTTTGCAGGTATTCGTAAAACAGGTCCGTCTGCACTTTCACCCGGTGCTTGTTCAGGTATTTTCCCACGCAAATGCCGTATTGCGACCGCTTGGGCTCTCTGCCGTACAACTCGCGCTGCGGCGTAAGCAAGGAATGCCGAAAGGCCGTTTCCCAAAAATTGGCAGTGCAATAACTCAGTTGCGTATTGATGCCTTCTCCTGCGGTGACGTAGCGAAAATTCTGATTGGCATCGTGCGTGGCCGGATCGTCCGTTTGGCGGTACAGGTACTCGCTCGACAAGGCCCAGCCCTTGTACTTCAGCACCATGTCGGCATGTACGCTGAACAGGTCACGGGATTCGTAGAGAGGAAGTCCCAGTTGCCCGCCGGTACGCACCGCGCGGTCGTTGGAATGCACCGTGGCGGCGATGGAGAGTTTGGGCTTCTGCTCGTGTTCGAGGTCGCCCTCGAAGTAGTCGTTTCTGCCGGTAAATGTTCCGAGCGGCAGCACTTCCAACCGTCCGGTGTAGGCCAGCCCTTTGTCGGAGGGCACAGCATTGCGCCCCTCCCCGCTGGTGACGGCAGTTTTAATACGAAAAGCAAACTTCTCGTAGTCGGCGGCATAATTGACAAATACCCCCACATCCCGGTCGAGCGTCAAGGCATTGTTCACAATGGATCGGTCTGCAAACTGTTGTTCGCCGGAAGAAATAACCCGCTGGCGGTTGCCCGGCAACTTGCCCTGTCCGAGGCCGATGACCCAGTGATTGCTCACCTGATACCACAGCATGGCATCACGAAGTACGTTGGGTACCGAACTGACATCCCAGTCCTGATCGGCGCGCGAAAACGAGAGTTGCATTTGGTACCGCAAGCGCGGGTCGAGAACGTGGCCGTCGAGGCGCAGGCGCATCCGGCGCACCCGGAAATCCAGTTCCTTAGGCTCCAGGTCTTCGGATGAGCGGGATAAATAACCGATACGGGATTGTACCCGAAAACGCAGCGCCAACGCAAACGTATTGTCTGCCGTTGCAAAGCGAATACCGTCTTTCAGAATCGGATCAAGCGTAGGATCGCCCTGCGCAAACGTGTGTTGGGAGGAAAAAGCCAGACAGCCGAGACAGGCCGCCAAAGCCACTGTTCGAACATTCATGCAAAAAGGTCAGGATATTGTATAAACTCTAAACCTTCCAGGTTTTATACCGGCGCGTGTTGAATACCTATAGTTCAAAACCCAAAACCCCGGAGGGGTTGCATGTTTATAGCATTGAAACCTGGCAAGTTCAAGAACCGCGAAGGGGTTTTATATTCGTGTAACATTTTGACATACAACCCTTTAAGGGTTGGCGCACGTGTCATTTCTCATCTATAAACCAACCTTTTCGGGTTTTGGAGCATAACTAATCAAAACGCGCCGGTATAAAACCTGGAAGGTTTTGAAACGTCCGGCTTACAGCGCTTTCACTTCGGTCACCAACTTCTGCAGGGTATCTTTGGCATCGCCGAACAGCATCTTGGTTTTGGCATGGAAAAACAGTGGGTTTTCGATACCGGCGTAACCGGCCTTCATGCTGCGTTTCATCACGATCACGGTTTTTGATTCCCACACTTCGAGCACGGGCATGCCATAGATCGGGCTTCCCGGATCATCGAGCGCGGCCGGGTTCACCACGTCGTTGGCGCCGATGATGATGGCCACGTCGGCTTTTTTGAGGGCCTCGTTGGCTTCTTCCAGGTCGAACAACTTGGTGTATGGCACATCGGCTTCGGCCATGAGCACGTTCATGTGGCCGGGCATACGGCCTGCCACCGGGTGAATGGCGTATTTCACGTCCACGCCGTTGGATTCGAGCAGGGAATCCAGTTCCTTGCAAATTTTTTGCGCCTGCGCCACAGCCAGACCATAGCCGGGCACGATAACCACCGAACTGGAATAGTTCAGCAGCACAGCCGTATCGGTGAGGGAAATTTCCCGAATCGTTTGATCACCCGTGCCGACAGCCGCCGAAGTACCGCCACCGCCAAAACTGCCGATCAGTACATTGGCCAGCGAGCGGTTCATGGCTTTACACATCAGCACCGTCAGGATGCTACCCGAAGCACCCACCAGAATACCGCCCACGAGCATGATGAGGTTGTCGTAAATAATGCCCGCTGCAGCGGCAGTAAGGCCCGTGCAGGAGTTGAGCACGGAAATCACCACCGGCATGTCGGCGCCGCCAATGGGGGCGACGAACGAGAAACCGTAGATAAGTGCCACGCCGAAAAGAATCAGGCCCCAGGTCATTCCGGCATCGCCGGCGCCCCAGGTTGTGTAGCCGATAAGAGCGAGGATGATGGCCAGCAAGCCGAGGTTGAAAATCGTGTGCCGCGGCAATGTGATGGCCGAGTCTTTCACAAGGTCTTCCAATTTGGCGAAAGCCAGCAAACTACCCGTGAGCGAAACCGAACCGAAAAACAGCGTGAACAACACCAGAATCAAACCTGCTGCTTCGGGATGGCCGTGTACGCCGGCGTATTGCAGTTTCAATTCCGCCACAGCCAGCAGGGCCGCACAACCGCCGCCAAGGCCGTTGAATAGCGACACCATCTGCGGCATGGAGGTCATTTTCACCTTGTAGGCCGCGCGCCAGCCGATAAAACCGCCGATGGCAAGAGCCGAGTACAGGAGCATCAGTTTGAGCATCCGGTCTTCTTCCACCACATCGTTGGAAGCCGAAGGGTGGAAAAACAAGGTGCCCAGCACGGCCAGACCCATGCCGATAGCGGCCAAAATATTGCCGCGCCGCGCCGAATCCGGGTGGCTCAGCATTTTCAGGCCGATAACAAAGGAAAGCGCTGCAACGAAATATAAAACGTCGAGTAAATGTGTGGTAAGCATAGTGAAATGGGTGTTGCCGGTGCGTGCCGACTCCGGTTTACTGACAAAAAATGCCGAACGGTAGCCGGCGGCTTATTTCTTTTTCTTTTTGAACATTTCCAACATCCGGTCGGTGACGGCGAAACCGCCCACGACGTTGAGGGTGCCGAATATGACGGCCACAAACCCCAGCCCGAGCGAGAAGTAGTCGTCTGCCGGCGCGTTGAACAGCACGATGACCGCGCCGACCAGCACCACGCCGTGGATGGCGTTGGCGCCCGACATCAGCGGGGTGTGCAGTACCGCCGGCACTTTCGAGATCACCTCGATCCCCAACAAAATGGAGAAGGCCAGCAGGTAAATGAGCAGGAGATTTTCGTGAATAAAAGTAAGCAGTGCTTCCATAAATTTATAGCAAACAAGCAGTTATCAAAAAAATGAAAAACGTCCTGCCGTCGGGGCAGAACCGTCCAGGGCAGTTGTTACGCTGCCGGGGCTTCCGTCTTTTTCAGCGAAATGCAACTGTCCCGCACGATCTCGTTGGAGAAATCCGGGTCTTGCACACCTTTTTTCAGCAACAGGGTAAGGAAGTTGGTCACGTTGTTGCCGAAAAGCGTGCTGGCGTCTTGCGGCATGCGGTTGGCGAGGTTGGAGTCGCCGATGATCGTCACGCCGTTGTGGCGGATAATCTGGCCGTCTTTCGTCAGTTCGCAGTTGCCGCCGGTGCTGGCCGCGAGGTCCACCACCACACTGCCCGGACGCATTTTGTCCACCGTTTCGGCGGGCAGCAGCATGGGCGCGCGGCGTCCGCGCACCTGAGCCGTCGTGATGATGATATCCGCTTTGGCCGCGCGGGCTTGCACTTCGGCGCGTTGGCGTTGCAGGTATTCCTCGCTTTGCTGCACGGCATAACCGCCGGCGCCGCGATCGTCCACAGCGCCTTCCACTTCGATGAACTTGGCGCCCAGGCTTTCCACTTCCTCTTTGGCGGCCTGACGTGTATCGAACGCTTCCACCATGGCGCCGAGGCGGCGTGCCGTGGCGATCGCCTGCAAACCGGCCACACCGGCGCCAAGCACTAATATTTTCGACGGCTTGATGGTACCCGCCGCCGTTACCATCATGGGGATGTAGCGGCTCAGGTGGGTGGACGCCATGAGCACTGCCTCGTAACCGGCGATGGACGCCATGGACGACAAAATATCCATCGCCTGGGCCAGCGTGGTGCGCGGGATCATGTCGAGACTGAACGCGCGGCGCTGGTGTTTTTCCAGAGCAGGCACGATGTCTGCGTTGGCAAAGGGCTGGAACAGGGCGATCATGACGGCGCCCGGTTTCAACTGGCTCCACTCCGATTCCGGGAGCGGGTGTACGCTGATGAGCAGGTCGGCGCCCTGAAGCACCTCCTTGCGTCCGGCTACGCGGCCGTGTTCGGCGTATTCGCTGTCGGAGAAAAAGGCGTTTTCGCCGGCGCCGCTTTCGATCAGGAATTCGGCGCCCGAAGGCTTGAGTTTCGGAAGATTGGCAGGCACAAGGGCTACACGCGGGTCGTTGGTCTCTTTAATCAGGCCGATTACCATAGCAGGTATGTAAGTGGTGCTGGTGGAATAATATTTTGAAGCCGCGAAAGTATCGAACTTCATTGTGTTCGCCGCTAAAAATTGTTAATTTGAAAAAATTCTTGCGTTGCCGGCAGAAACCCGCCCGCATCATATTTGTCATTTCGTAGAAACCCGTCCGCTCTACGGCGGTAGCCGCGCGTGACTGCT
>CAYMQY010000274.1:0-5142 GCA_964392655.1 uncultured Saprospiraceae bacterium | reverse complement strand
CCATCCGGCATCTTCGTGGTGAGGAGACCGACCGCTGAGAGTGAAAACTTTTGCGCAATCTCTAGTTGCAAGACCCCGGCGTATTGTTCCTTCTCGAAGTCGAAATAGAGATAGCCGCCGCCGGTAACTACCTGCGCTTTGATCGTGAGGCCGACGCCTTTGGGAGGTTTGAAGCGGAGATCGAGATTGGCGACGCCGAGATTCCCGCCCTTTTCTGGAAAACCAAGTGTGGCTTGTAAGCCAAATCTCTCCACCACCGCAGACACTGGCCCCAGTTGGACCTTCACCGTTGTGGCAGTGACAGCTTGAATCTTGCTTTCTTTTCCTTCTTCACTCGTTGCCAACAAGGCGAGATAGACGGAATCAATCTTGATGACACCGAAGCGATCAATGTTAATCGGTAACGTCGCTTCTAGCCCGGCGCCACCTTAAAAATAGAGACCTTTCTGATTGGACCAGCCGACGGCGAGGTTGAACTCAAGTCGGAAGCCTTCCGCTGGCATAACCTTCTGCAGGAATCCGTCCCCGTCGCCAGTCGAGATCACGAGCGCGGCCTGCTGGATCTGCGCAGCGCCGCCGTAGTCGATCCGATCCGGACCGGTCGCTGGGTGATGGAATTTCCCCTCAACGGTGAACGATACCATGCCGACCTCGAAGCGCGTCCCGGCGGCGCTGCCGAACCGTATCGGCGATCCGTCGGTGGTACTTCGGCTGAGGGTCACTGCAGCGTCGAATCCCTGTTCGCGGAGCCCAGTTTCGATCCCGCTCGATTTGATCGCCAGCGCACCCGCTCCTGCCGCGAGAGAGAGGGCCAGGCGCCATGCGCCAAGCACAAACTCCAGTTCCCCTGCGCCAAAAGGTGCGAGCAGCACGCCCGGTCCCTGTTCTTCGGCCGAGAAGATGTGCGCGCTGAGCCCAAGCTCTACGGCCACGGCCGGGTCGTCCACCAGTTCCCAGATCGCAGTGAGGGTGCGATTGCGAGCCGCCTGCTCGCCCTCGTTGAGCAGTGGTATTCCTGCGCCGCTGCCGGCGATTGCGCGTGCGCCCGTATGGCTGAGTAAGTCCGCAACGATCGGGAAGATGCGTCTGGCAGCCAATGTGGTGTCGGCGTCGGTGGCGAGACCGCTCGGGAAGTAATGATCGCGAAGGAGCGTGACGGGATCGTTGAGCAGCAGCGGGATACGATCCAGTTCCAGCCGCTCCACAGTAGTCGTCCTTCTCGCGAGGTGCGCGTCTTTCGACACGGCCGTGCGTTCCTCGGCGCGCACGATCGTCAAGAACCGAAGGACATCGACGGCGGCCGGGGCGCGCTCGCGCAGGTAGCGCAGTGTGAGCAGCTCGAAGAGGTCGCCAACGAGCGAGTCGAGCTCCGTCGGCTGATTCTGACCGAACGCCGGCGGCAAAGCCGCAATCGCCTTGGACACGGCGTCGACGGCGCCGAGCGACTTCGATAGATCGCTGAGCGATTTAGGCGGTGGGGTGAGCGTGCGCTCGACTTCTACGACAGCCGACGCCGCAACCGCCCATGCGTCGATCACGGCGTTCGGCGGCGGACCGAAAAGCGCGTTGCCATTCCATCCGAGGCACCCGATCAGCTCGTAGACCCGTTCCGGGCTGGCGGCGCCCCGCACGACCGGATCGAAGAGCAGAATGAGTTCTTCGAGCAGGCGTTTCTGGAAATTGTTTTCGCTCACGGCAGCCACTCCACAGTCGGATGGTAATAACGGCTCTGAGTCTTTGCCCACCCATAGTCAGCTGTGATGCGAGGCTCAACAGCCGCTGTGCCGCCGCTGTTGTTCACATAGAGCATCAGCGCAGCCATCATGCTACGCAGATAGCTGTCGGCCCACTTGAAGTGGATTGGGCCGTAGTTTAGGAAGAGTGGGCCAGCTAGGCGATGCGCGCCGCGCGTGTAGAAGACGGCGGAAGTGCCGTCCATGACGTAGCCAAACTCGCGATTGCCAGCCACGGGGCCGCCGTGAGCCTTCGGCGAGCCAAGGTTCACGAAGGTCCACCCGTGGTCAGTCGCATCCCCCACCACGACGGTACCGTTGTAGCACCGTTCTTCGAAGAAGATGGAATCGTGGCCGTGCTTGGTAATTGTGTCCATCACGGCGCCGGAAGGATTAGCTGACGCCCACGCCGTCGCGTCCTGTGGACTGAACGGTACGAATCGGGCCTGCCCGCGATCGAGGAAGGTGGTCTCGTCGCTGACGATCTCAAGGCGGAAATGACGCAGGAGCGCTGTCGCATCGAGCTGCACGTCGGCAACCGTGGGCATCACTGTTATTCGTACCCCGTACCAATCCAGTCGGATGCCCCCCGAAGCACTCTCCAAGCGATCGGGACGGAGCATCGGTGACCGCTGTGCTAGTACTGTCTGCAACGCGACTGGTGGCCGATAGGAGATGATGCCGTCCCACGCGGCCATCGTCGCGGGTGGCGTCGCCTGCGACAGGGCGGTAAGCGGAGGTGGTTCGTCATGTGCCGGCGGGGTCAAGTCGGCCCAATGTACAGTGAACGGCAGGCCGTCCGAGTCTTCATTCAGCCTGAACCAAAGCGTGTGCTGCGCTAGGATTATCGGCCGCGGGGCGCCGGCAGGCGTCGTCGCGAAGCGAACGATCGCCAGATTGTTGAGACCTACGACGCAACGCATCTGATCGTCTCTTGCGATGCTGCGCTGTTCCAGCGCCGCCGCTAGGCTGCGCTCGAAGGGTGTCGTCGCTGGTACTTTTGTGGGACCGGCGCGGCCCGTGCGCTGTTCGAGTAACCGAGCATCCGCCACGAAGCCCGCCTGATAGCGCCACTTTGGCGGATCGACCGTGCCGAAGTCTTCGGGGTTGTGCCTGTACACTGCCGGGTTCCCAGGCACCCACCAGTCCTGGAACTCCGTCACTCGGACATGCTTGCCCTCCGACGGCCATCCGAGGAACAGGTGAGGCGCGGTCGGCGGAAGCGCGGACAGCTTCTTTGTTCCGCCGCTCTGGTTCTTGAGCGCGCTGGAGACGAGCTGCACGTATGCCGCGCTTTCGACGGTAGCGGTCCGCTCGTTCCAGTAGCGCGCGCTAAAAGTGAATGCGTAGTGAACATCCCCGGAGAGAATGAGCACGCTGCGGCACGGCACGAGTGTCTCGAGGAGGCGTTCGAACGCAGCGCGCCGCGTGGTGATGAGCCACGTTTCATGGTCCAGCGCGGACGTGGAAGCCACCTCCGACGCCAGATCCTGACCGAATTCCGCGACGGGATGCCCGAATACCGGCGCCGGCGACAGCAGCACTGTAAGGGGCTTGCGGGCAGTGGCAGATGGGATACGATCGGCGACTTGTGTGTTGATCTCGGCCAGAGTGAGCAAGTCAGGTTGCTCTTCATCGTGCTCACCAGGATAGCCTCGTCGCGTGCGCGTGTCGAGCACGATCACCTGATGCTCAGGACCGACCACTTCGTAGTCGAAACGCAGCTCGGGCGGCGTGCCCGCACTTACCGTGCCGACTGCGGTGCAGATATCGGTGTAGCTCGCGCTCGAGTCCTCCCCGCGCCACCGCGACAGACTGTTGAGGAACATGCCGCCAGCCTCACCGGCGCGGAACTGAGCGGGAGTATTGCCCCACGCTTGAAATACCGAGTACGCGCACAGGCCATTGGTCACGATGCGACGGCCAAGTGGGCTTTCGAGGACGTTCTCGCGCATGTGGCGATGTATGTACCAGTCGTCGGTGATCTCGTGATCGTCGAATGCCATATATGTGGGCACGTTTGCAAGTGCCCGTCGCACCTTTCCCAGCGCGTCCCGAAAGTGTTTCAGTGACTCAACCTGCGCGTTGTAGGTCTCGACCTTTTTCTTCTTTGCGTCGAACGTGTAGTCAGAATCTGTTGGCATCCGCACCGGCAGCGGTCGAGGCGTGAGGCCGTCCCAGAGCGTGTCCGTCCATGCGAAGAGATACATCCCGGCGAACTCACCAAGCCGAATCAGGTGGCATACCGCTTCATCTGAAGTCAGAGGTGGCTTCACGGCCCTGTCACGGACGCCGGGAGCTAGTTCGGCGGGGGTTGGCGGAGTGCCTCCGGACTCGCGTGGCGGAAGTACTTCGTCTGTGCCCCACATCAGGTTCTTTGCGACCACCATCAATTGCTCGAGAAGTGGCTCCGCTACGTCGTCAGCGTAGATCTGGTCGCCGGTGAGAAAGAGTTGATGCGGTCGGTCGGTCGGACTCATATATGACTGCCGGATGATCGTGTCGAGAATCGGCAGTGCATCAGTGCCCTCGCCATGAGGCTTACGGCACGACGCGTGTGCAAGCCGAAGATCCTTCAGTTCAGTGGGCGGCAGCGCGAAGCCGGGTCTCGCATTGGGCGCATAGCCGAGGGCCAGCGTCCCCTCAAGCAGACTTCCAGGACCAGCTAGGTTCGGGGAGGCGAGAGTTTTGACCGCGCGATCAGTGTCGAGCGGGTCTGTCCCAGCGCCTGCGGTGAAAGTGACGTCGTAGGTATAGACCTTGCCCGGTACGAGATCGCCATGGGTGGGGACTGCCGTCACCACGGTGACGTGCAGATATTTGCCGAAGGCGAGCGTCGCCCCCGTCCCCTGCGCGACAGCAGTCTCACCGTCGAAAACAGTGAGGGCAACTTCACGCGCGTGTTTGAGTGCGACGAAGACACTGACGCCTGTCGGTTCGACCCGCCGCAGCATCGGGCCACACAGCAGTAGCGGCCATGTCGTTTGCTCCTTGGCCATCTACATTACTCGCACATCACTACATCCTTAAAATTAGTTATGAGTATTGACTTATTCCGTCTCCGGCTGGTTCTCGTCGTAACCCTGTAGTTCTGCAGGTCTCCTGTCCGGTTCTGGTCTCAATGCTGACCCTGCGGCTTGTCACCAGCTGCTATGGACCAAAATCCGCACTCATATTCGCCCCGTGTTAATTGTTCCCGGTGCCACCTCACCTGTCGACCTTATTTGGAGTCTGAGGCTGCTCCCATGATCTCTTTCTGATCTAGTCCAGGCGGGAGGGATTCATCAAGCCATTTCGTTGTCGGGTTTATTCTATGCATGGCGAAGAAGCTAGCACGTGTCATGCCCCAACTGCCTGGATGCGTCTCACGAATCTGCTTTTTCGCGCTGAGCTCCGGTACCGACGTCAT
>CAYMQY010000273.1:0-5156 GCA_964392655.1 uncultured Saprospiraceae bacterium | reverse complement strand
CTACGGTTATTTGCCTGGACAAAACCGGCACCATCACCGAAAACCGCATGTCGGTAGCCGAAGTCGTGGACTTCAGCGGGCGCGGATGGTGCCTGGAGTACGCCGTCTGGGCCAGTGAGCCGGAGCCTTTCGATGCGATGGAGCAGGCCATTCACGCCGCTTATTCGGAGCAAACCCGACGCGACCGCCGACCGGATTTTCGCATGGTGCACGAGTACCCCCTCGGCGGCGTACCGCCCATGATGACGCACGTGCATCGGTCGGAATCTGCCGAAACGGTGGTGGCCTCCAAGGGCGCGGTCGAGCGTATTTTGATGGTGTGCCAGGGATTGGACGACGACACGCGCACGACTATTTTGAAAAAAACACATGAACTCGCCTCAAAGGGGTATCGCATCCTCGGGGTGGCTTCCGCCCGCTGGGACAAGCCCGATTTTCCCGAGGATCAGGATCAGTTTCCCTGGGAATTTGAAGGTCTGGTGGCGCTATACGACCCGCCGAAATCCAACATTCGAACGGTATTCAACCAGTTTTACGATGCCGGTATTCAGGTGAAAATGATCACAGGCGATTACCCGGAAACGGCTCTGAATATTGCCGCCCAAAGCGGGCTACGGCTCAACGGCGGCGCTGTTTCCGGCGAGCAGGTGATGCAAATGTCCGACGCCGAACTGCGCGCGGTCGTGGAAAAATCGAGTGTCTTCGCGCGGATGTTTCCTGCCGCCAAGTTGCGCGTAGTGGAGGCGCTGAAAGCCAACGGCGAAGTGGTGGCCATGACGGGCGACGGCGTGAACGACGCCCCGGCGCTGAAAGCCGCACAAATCGGGGTGGCTATGGGCCGTCGCGGCACCGAAGTTGCCAAAGGTGCGGCCTCCATGGTGCTGCTCGACGACGACCTGCGGCACATGGTAACCGCGCTGAAAATGGGACGCCGCATTTACAGCAACCTGCGCAAGGCGATCCGGTACGTCATCAGCATTCACATTCCCATCGTGCTTGTAGTGGTGGTTCCGCTGGCCTTTGGCTGGAAATACCTGCACATGCTGGCGCCGATACACGTCATTTTCATGGAACTCATCATGGACCCGACTTGTGCCATAGCGTTCGAAAATGAACCCTCCGAACCCGGAATTTTGAAAAAAGCGCCCCGCGCACCAAATGCGCCCCTGTTCACTGCCCGGGAGTTGGGCATCAGTATTTTGCAAGGAGTAGTCATCACGGCCGGGATTCTGGCGCTGTACCATTACGCGGTGGCACAGGGTGCAAGCGAAGAAAAAACACGGGCGTTTGTGTTTGCCACGCTTATGATGGCCAATGTATTTCTGACGCTGGTGAACCGTTCGTTTGAATTTACCATCGCCCGCACCCTGCAGTTTAATAATCACCTGATCTGGGTTGTGCTTGCCGCAGCGACGGGCATTCTGGCTGCCGTATTGTTTGTCCCCTGGCTGACCGACTTGTTCCAGATGGCGCCGCTGTCGTGGAGCGAAATCGGCCTTTGCGCCGGCACAGCATTTGTGAGCACAGGCTGGTTTGAGGTGTGGAAGTGGGTTTCTTCACCGCGGAGACGCGGAGGCGCGGAGGTTTGAGCAGGGCTTGCATGTTCCTCCGACGAATTTGTCGTCGGAGGAATGCGTAGCCGAGCTATGTAGATCATCTCCAGTTTGGCTACGCACTCGTCAGACGACAAATTCGTCTGACGAGGTTCAGAACCTGCCAGCCTCCGCGCCTACGCAGTGAAAAAAACTCACACGCGTTCGATCACAATAGCCGTCGCACCGCCGCCGCCGTTGCAGATGGCTGCCAGACCCAGCGCGCCGTTTTTGTGCTGAAGCACGTTGTTCAGTGTGGTGACGATACGCGCACCGGAGGCACCAAGCGGGTGGCCGAGCGACACGGCGCCGCCGAATACGTTGGTTTTGTCATGCGGCACATCCAGCACCTGTTCGAAAGCAAGCGTCACTACGGCAAAGGCTTCGTTTACTTCAAAAAAGTCAATGTCGGAAGCCTGAACGCCGGCCATTTTCATGGCTTTGGGTGCGGCTACGGTCGGTGTGGTGGTGAACCATTCGGGCGCTTGCTCGGCGTCGGCGAAGCCCCGGATTTTGGCAACGGGTTTCAAACCGTATTTCTGCACCGCTTCCGCGCTGGCAAGGATGAGCGCTGCGGCGCCGTCGTTGATGGTGCTGGCATTGGCGGCGGTCACGGTGCCGTCGGGCGTGAATGCCGGACGCAGGCCCGCAATTTTGTCAAAACTCACTTTTTTGTACTCCTCGTCTTCGGTCAGCAGAATCGGGTCGCCCTTGCGTTGGGGAATGGCCACGGGGACAATTTCGGTTTTCAGCATCCCGCCGTCGGTGGCTGCGGCGGTGCGTTTGTAGGAATCTATGGCGAATGCATCCTGCGCTTCCCGGCTGATGCCGTATTTGACGGCGGTGGCGTCGGCGCATACGCCCATTGCTTTCTGGTTGTACACGTCGGTCAGGCCGTCTTTGGCGAGGCCGTCCACAAATTCACCGTTGCCGAACTTGTACCCCCAGCGGGCATTGGGCACGTAAAACGGGATTTGCGACATGTTTTCCATGCCGCCGGCTACCACGATATCGTTGAGTCCGAGCATAATGCTTTGGGCGCCCAGTGTGATGGCTTTCATGCCGGATGCGCACACTTTGTTGATGGTCGTGCAGGGCACATTGGCGGGCAGACCGGCAAAAACAGCGGCCTGGCGTGCGGGCGCTTGGCCGAGGTTGGCGCTGACGACATTGCCCATCAGTACTTCCGTGACCCAGTCGGCCTGAACGCCGGCTTTTTCGAGCGCGCCCTTGATGGCGGATGCGCCGAGTTGGGTGGCGCCGACTCCGGCCAGCGAGCCGCCGAAACTTCCGATGGGTGTGCGTACGGCGGAAACAATGAATACTTCCTTCATGGAATATGTGTGTTTGGAATGGTTTGAAAAATGCGGCGGCGAAGGTACGGGTTTACGAGCATGTTGGGTATTTTCAGGAATGCCCTACATTTATGCCGGATCAAAGATTAATTCAAATCGGCATGTCCTCCAAAATCGCAATCATACCCTCAACAACGCTATTGGTACTGCTGTTCACGGCGGGAATCTTCATCCTGGATGCCTGGGTGGTTGAGGAAAACAACCTCGCCTTCACCTATCTGCTGGTTATAATCCTGGGTTTGCTGTTCAAGGAACGGAACGATGTGGTGTTGCTGGGCCTCGTAACCACGACGCTGACCGTGGTGGCGGTCATTGTGCGGTACTACCACAGCAGTGAATTGCCGCTGGATCAGTTGTTGTTTGCCCGTTCGCTCAGCATTGCGGGCATCTGGACGGGTGCGTATCTGGTCATCACGATTCTGACCATGCGCCGCGAGGAATCCGCACAGGAAGAGCAGTTTCACGCGCTGTTCCGCTTCGCCACCAATGGAATCATCGTGGCCGATCAACAGGGCGAGATCGTGCGGATAAACCCGGCAGCCGAGCGACTCTTCGGATATGAAACGGGCGAACTGCTCGGGATGCCCGTGGAGGCGCTGATTCCGCAACGACTCGCCCGTGTACATGAACGCCACCGAAACGATTACCGGGCCAACCCGCACCCCCGGTCCATGGGCACCGGCCTGGACCTGTACGCCTTGCGAAAAGACGGTACGGAGTTTCCGATTGAGGTCAGCCTCAGCCCTTTTCGCACAATTCAGGGCGAATTTGTGATGGCTTTTTTGGTGGACAACACCGTCCGGAAAGAGCATGAACAGCGCATCGTGCGGCAAAACCTGAAACTGGAACAACTGGCCGTCGCACTGCAAAACCTGAACGAAGGGCTGGAGGAAAAGGTGCGTGACCGCACGCACGAACTCGAACAGGCCAAAAACGACCTTGCCGCAGCCCTTGCCGCTGAACGCGAAGTCGGCGAACTCAAGAGCCGGTTCGTGTCCATGGCTTCGCATGAATTCCGGACGCCGCTCAGTACGGTACTGTCGTCGGCGGCCCTTATTTCCACGTATGCCGAGCGAGGCGATTTTGAGAATATCCAGAAACACAGCCTGCGCATCAAAACGGCGGTCAACAACCTGAACACGATTCTCACCGAGTTTTTGTCGTTGGGAAAATTGGAGGAGGGCAAAACCGAGCCCAACCTGAAAGAAACCAACCTGCCGGCTCTGATCGAGGAGGTGAGTGTCGAAATCAAAGGGCTGCTGCGTAGCGGTCAATCGTTTGAATACCGGCACGAAGGGGCGGAGTCGGTGTCGCTCGACTCTGCCTTGTTCAAACACGTGTTGCTGAACCTGTTTTCCAACGCCATCAAGTATTCGCCGGAAAACAAGGTGATTCGGGTGCTGACCAGCGTTGGCCCCGAAGGCATGCTGCTCCGGGTGGTGGATCAGGGCATGGGCATTCCGAAAGCCGACCAAAAATACCTGTTCAGCCGGTTTTTCCGGGCGACGAACGTGACCAATGTGCAGGGCACCGGCCTGGGGCTTTACATCGTGAAGCGGTATGTGGAGTTGATGAACGGACAAATCGGCTTCAGCAGCGAGGAAGGGAAAGGCACCGAGTTTTGGGTGAAACTTCAGGCTTAGACCCGGGTTTCGCGGTCGAGCACTTCCACCGTTTTTTGGTACAATGCCTGCGCTTTCTCCGGCGTGGCGCCGATGCAGACGGTGCCCAACTTCCCGTGCTGCGACAAGGCGCCGAGCAGGTGAAACACCACGCCTTCCTGCGTGGTAGCGTCGTAATGCAGGCCGTTGCAGATGGCAATGTCCAGCAAGTCGTCGGGCGTCAGGCCCTTGTAGGCGTCGGAACGCAGTCCGTCGGTGGCAAAATAATGGCGCTCCTGACTGTTTGGCGTATGGTAAATGCCGGTTTGGTAATCGTAAAAACCGTTGGTCAGAAATTGCAGCATGAGGTAGGGGTGGGTCGTGCCGCCCTTGCGCAGGTTGATTTCGAGGGCGTAGTGTTTCCACCAGCCGCCGGGTTCTTTCACCGAAATAAAATCAATGCCGAAGCGCCCGATCACGCCCTTGTTCGCCAGCACCTCCGCGATCCGGTGGCCCATTGCCCCGATCTCGGAGGAGTAGGCGCGGTTGGCAGGGAACGTGGCGCCGGTGTACACCTGTTGGCATTCGCCGCTCAGCACCTGATCGTG
>CAYMQY010000272.1:0-5178 GCA_964392655.1 uncultured Saprospiraceae bacterium | reverse complement strand
CCGGGAAGCGTTCCATGTTTCGTTTTACAGCCTGATTCAGCGCCTTGGTTTCCACCCCGTACAACTCGGCGAGATCGGCGTCGAGCATGACCCGCAGGCCCCGGATTTCGTAAATTTTTTGCTGGATGATTTGAATGTTCATGGCTTGCGGCGCAATTGAATGTTTACGATTTGAAGCCGATGCGCGGACGATTTTTCCAGGCGTCCGGGGCTTTGTCGGGCGGCGCCAGTTGGGTCAATGCTTCGTGAATATCGGCAATTTCCGCGTCGTACTTGGCCTCTATTTCGGTGATTTTTTGAGAAAGTTCGGCGTAGGTATGCGCGAAGTGCCGCAGGGCGATAAAGGCGCGAATGATGGCGATGTTGGTTTCGATGGCTTTGGGGCTGTGGAGTACGCCGGACAGCATAGCCACGCCGTGCTCGGTGAAGGCGAATGGCGAGTAACGCGTGCCTCCCCAACTTGAGGTCGCAAATTGCGTCCTCAAGATTTTGAACTCGGCGTCGGTCAATTCAAACATAAAGTCCGCTGGAAATCGCTCGATATTTCGCCGGACGGCTTCTTTCAAGCGTTTGGTTTCCACGCCGTACAACTCGGCCAGATCGGCGTCGAGCATGACCCGCAGGCCCCGGATTTCGTAAATTTTCTGCTGGATAATTTGCAACTCCATGGTCAAACTTCAGTTTTAGTTCAGAAATATGGCCCCAATTTCTACTGCAACTGCTTCCCGACAAGCGTTTGCCGACAAGCGCCAACACATTTTTTAAAATTACATGGAACTCGATATTCAGACACCCGCCCTGCTTTTCCCGGCCGTATCGCTGCTTATGCTGGCTTACACCAACAAGTTTTTAGCCATCGCCAACCTGATTCGGAAACTGTATTCCGACTACGAGAAAAACCAGCACATCAGCCTCATCGCCCAGATTTCCAACCTGCGCCGCCGGCTCATGCTCATCCGCTGGATGCAGGTAGGCGCCGTGGCCAGCATCCTGTTTTGCGTGGTCACCATGTTCCTCATCTACGAAGGCTTTCAAGGCTGGGCCAAGGTACTGTTTGCCATCAGCCTGCTGCTGATGATCGCTTCGCTGGTCATCAGCATCGTCGAACTGTTCCTTTCCGCCGGAGCGTTGCGCTTGCTGTTGCGCGATCTGGAAGAGAAAATGTAGCCGTTGGCTATTGGCAGTTAGCCGTTGGCTTTCCCCGCGCTCAGGAAAAGCCAACGGCTAACAGCCAATAGCCAACAGCCAATAGCCAACAGTTAAAAGCCAACCGCCAGTTTCACCGTTCGGTCGTCGCTGCAGGAAACGAGTGTGCCGGGCAGCCAGAGCAGGCGGTTGACAGAATTGATATGGCCGCCATCGCGGATGGGGTCGAGCACCCGGAGAAGTTTCAGTGTGGCAGTTTCCCAGATTTTGATGGTTTTGTCACGGCTGGCGGTAGCAAAACGCAACCCGTCTGGCGAGCGCACGATGTGGTTGATGGTGAACCAGTGTGCGGGTTGCTCGGAATGCAGTTTGGGCGGGCCTGCCGGTTCCAGATTCCAGGCCCGAAGCATGGCGTCGCGGCCTCCGCTGAGCAGGCGCCGTTCGTCGGGGGTGTAGCACAGGGCAAACACCGTGGGCGTATGCGCGTGGGTGAGGGTGTGTTTCAGCGCGAGTGTGTCCAGATCAAGGAAATAAATACTGCCGTCGGAGGCGCCAACGGTCAGTTCGTTGCGGGTCGGCGCCACGGCAATGCTGCGCAGGGCTTTGTTGGACAGATGAAAACTCTCCACAGAGCGGCTTTCTTCCAGCGACCAGCGCGTGAGTACCCCGTCGCCACCGGCAGAAAAGAGCCACGGCCCGTGGGCTTGTAAATCAAAAACGCCTTTCGTGTGGTGCTGGATATTGCGCGTTTTTTCGGGTTGTGCGAGGTCAATCCAGTGCAGGCCGCCTTGCATGGTTCCCGCCACGATCCGGCTTTTTTCCGGAAATGAAATCAGGGAAAACACCTGCGTTTCCGCCGACGCCACCACGCGGCCCGTCTCTGGATCGTCGAGGTTCCAGGATACGATCCAGCCGTCGCCGCCGGCAGAAAGTACGTGGCGGTCGGTCATGCCGTGCGCAAGCGCATACACAGCGGCGCGGTGTCCGGTGCAGGTAATCATGGTTATCGGTTCTACTTGGCTGTTCGTTCGAGGAACTTCGATCGCCAAATGTCGAACGCTCCTTCGTAATCCGGTATAGGAGATTCGGGAAAAACACCGATTTTTGGGAAAAATTAGCCCAACACACGAGCATGAGAATTGGACGACCTCTCCCCTTCCGCAGCCTGTTCCCCCTGTTTTGCACTTTTTTCGCCGGAATCTGGTGCATGACGCCTGCTAATTGCCAAGGAAACTACCTCGTTTCGGAGGCGATTACCCTGCGCAACGATTTCGGCTACGAACTCATCGGTCGCCTGAAGGACAGGATTTTGCTTTTTCGCGACAAATACGACGAGTTCGAGGTGCAGGCATTCGATAACTCCATGCGCCTGTCGTGGAGCAAGCAACTGGACGACATCGAAAAAAGCGGCGTCCAGATTCTGGCCGTTGCAGGCGGCGAAAACACCTTTTCCGTAGTGTTCAAATACCGTCGGCGGGGCATCACAACCCTGCGCGTACACCGATACGACCCGGGGGCCAATCTGGTGGACAGCGCCACGATCAAGCAGTACAGCGAACGCCTGTTTTCCCCGCCTGTGCTCGACGTGATCCAGAGCGAAGACCGGAACTGCTTCGTAGTCACCAACAGCGCCGAGCGCGCCCGCATGGAAACCGTGTGTTTCCGTATAGACAAAATGCAGGTGCTCTGGGAAAAGACAGTACCGCTCGATGACGTATACCACGACTCGAATATCCGCTCCACGGTGGTCGGCAACGAAGGCGATTTTTTCGTCGTCACCGAACTCAACAACCGGCGCAACCGGCTCGAAGAGCACGAATTCGAGGTGTTGCACATCCGGGGCGGCGCCGAACGCACGGTGCGCGTGCCCGTGCCCGGCTTTTTGACCGTGGACGCCCAATTCGTGTTCGACAACCACGCGCGAAACCTCGTGGGAACCGGTTTTTTCTCCGACCGGAACCGCGACCGGTCCAACGGGGTGTTTTTCATCCGCGTACCCGGCGACGGCCGCGAACCGGTATTGCATCACGAGTCGTTTACCGACAAAGTCGTGTCCATCCTGCGTCGCAAGGACGTGGAAGCCGACACCAAGGGCATTGACAACGTGAATATCCAGCAGATTATCCTGCGGCAGGACGGCGGCGCCCTGATCGTGGCCGAACTGTACAACGAAATCCAGCGCGGCACCGCCACGGGGCGCGGCTTTTGGCGCGACGGCATGCGCTTGGTCATGGACTATTTTTACGACGACCTGCTGCTCGTATCGCTCAACCCCGACGGCACCCCGCTCTGGACCACCGTGCTGCACAAAAAACAGTACTCGCAGGACGATGACGCCACATTTTCCTCCTACTGCCTGATGCTGGCACCCAACATGCTGCGCTTTTTGTTCAACGACGAAATCAAGTACGAAAACACCTGCAGCGAATACCTCGTGACACCGACCGGCGACTTCGACCGCAACAGCGTGATGAACACCTTCGGCCAAAACCTCCGCCTGCGCTTCCGCGACGCCATGCAACTGAATGCCAACGAGTGCCTGGTGCCCTCGGAGTTTCGGAACAGGCTGAGACTTGTACTTTTAAAATTTTGAACTGACTGCCATGAAAAAACTCTTGTTCGAGTACTCCGACTTTTTCCTGATCTACTGTGTCATGTTTACCAGTATAGCACTCTCCCGTGCCATCCCGGACGGCGCTTTTTCCGTCACGATGGAAGGGTACCATTTCGCGGTTGCCCTGATCGCCGCCGGCGTGCTTTTCGGCTACAAAAAATACCGCCGCAGGCATACAGAGCATAAGGCGGGTGCTGCTTAAAATTGAGGCAAATCGCGCATTAAGGTTGTAAATTGTAAAGTCAAACTTTCAATTTACAACCTTATTCCCAACTTTCGCCCCCAAGTGACTCAACCACCCGTGCGACGAAAGACTATCGTACTTTTGCCCCATGACTGACGTAAACACCCTCGGCGAATTCGGCCTCATCGAACACCTGACCCATAACTTCCCCATCACCCAGCCATCCACCCTGAAAGGCGTGGGCGACGATGCCGCCGTGATTGACAACGGCGCGTTTTGCACCGTGGTGAGCACCGACATGCTGGTGGAAGGCATCCATTTCGACCTCGCCTACACCCCGCTCAAACACCTCGGTTACAAGGCCGTGGTGGTCAACCTGTCCGACATCTGCGCCATGAACGCCGTGCCGCGGCAGATCACCGTGTCCATCGCCATTTCCAGCAAATACACCGTGGAAGCCCTCGACGACCTGTACGCCGGCATCCGGGCGGCCTGCGACGCTTACGGCGTGGACCTCGTGGGCGGCGACACTACCTCCTCGCCCCGGGGCATGGTCATCAGCATCACGGCCATCGGGCAGGGCGAACGCGCGCGCCTCGCCTACCGCAACGGCGCCCGCCCCGGCGACCTGATCTGCATCACCGGCGACCTCGGCGCCGCATACCTCGGCCTGCAACTGCTCGAACGCGAAAAACGCATCTGGGCCGAACACCCCGACGTACAGCCCAACCTCGAAGACCAGAAGTACATCGTAGGCCGCTTCCTGAAGCCCGAAGCCCGGCTCGACATGATCGAGGCTTTCCGCCAAAACGACCTCGTGCCCACGGCCATGATTGACATTTCCGACGGGCTGGCTTCCGAGCTGTTCCACATCTGCAAACAAAGCGGCACCGGCGCCCTGCTGGAGGAAAGCGGCGTACCCATTCACCCGGAGGCCCAACTGATGGCGCTTCAGTTCAAACTCGATCCGGTTACCTGCGCCCTCAACGGCGGGGAGGACTACGAACTGCTGTTCACCATTGATCCCAAAGACACGGACAAGGTGCGCTTCCTGCCCGACATCTACATCGCGGGGGAAATTCTCGAAGCCAAAGACGGTATCAAACTGAACACGAAAGGCGGGAACCTGCACGAGTTGAAGGCGCAGGGGTGGCGGCATTTCTAGCGACTCATCACTCCTCGCTCATCACTATTAAAATGGATTTCACCCGACTCTTCGACATCCTCGATTACC
>CAYMQY010000271.1:0-5209 GCA_964392655.1 uncultured Saprospiraceae bacterium | reverse complement strand
CGACGGCGCGCGCCTGCGCCCGGCCGCGGCGCTGCCTGCACCGTGGCGCGCCTTGCAGGCCGAGGCCGAGCGCTGGCGCGGCGAGGCCGAACGGCTGCACCAGGGCCGGCCGAACCGCGTCGTGTCGGCGACGCTCTTCACGACGCAAAGCGTGACGGCCGAGCTGCGCAAGATCGGCGCGCGCATCCGCGCGACGACGCTGGCCCCGGTGGACATGCTCATCGGCAGCCCCGCCGGCGGCGGCTCGCCGGTGCGCGCACTCTTTGCCGTGGCGTCGCTGTCGTCGGTGCAGTTCGTGCGGCAGACCGGCACGGCGCCGGCCTTCGCCGCACCGGCGACGCTGCCGCTGGCGGTGCTCGGCGCGGGCGTCGGTTCACTGGCCTTCGGCCGATTCGCCGCGCCCGACTACCAGGCCGCGCCGGCGTTCATCCCGCCCAGCAGCACGCTCGCGGGCGAGCCGGCCGTGCAGCGCACGGGCGCGCTCGTGTTCCAGGTCGTCCTGCCGGCCGGCACGCCGCCCGCGGCGGGCTGGCCGGTGGCGCTGTTCGGGCACGGCGGCAACTCCACGTTCCTGAACGGCGGCGTCTGGCGCATCGCCGGCGAACTGGCTGCGCAGGGCGTGGCGACGATCGCCCTGCACGCCGTGGGCCACGGCGGCGGGCCGCTCGGTACGGTGGACGTGCAACGCAGCGACGGCACACGCGTCGTCGTGCCGGCCGGCGGGCGCGGTGTCGACGTCAACGGCGACGGCGCCATCGGCACCAACGAAGGCAGCCGCGCCGCCGCGCCGCGCGACCTCCTCGGCAACCGCGACGCGCAGCGCCAGACGGCGATCGACGAGATGCAGCTCGTGCGCCAGATCGAGGCCGGCATCGACCTCGACGGCGACGGCCGCGCCGACCTCGACGCCAATCGCATCTATGTCGCCGGGCAGTCGTTCGGCGCCACGCACACGACGATGCTGCTGGCGCTGGACGTGCGCGTGCGTGCCGGCGTGCTCAACGTGCCCGGCGGCTCGGCGCCGGAGACGGTGCGCCTGAGCCCGGCCGCGCGGCCGGCGATGGGCGGCGCCTTCGCGGCGCGCGTGCCTTCGCTGATCAACCTCACCGGCACGAGCTTCGACGAAGGCATCCCGCTGCGCGACGAGCCGGTGCGCATCAACACGGTGGCCGGGGCGTTTGCGCTGGCCGAGAACATCGACTGGCAGCAGTGGGCGCAGCAGTCCGCGAACCCGGTGGCGTACGCGCGCCACCTGCGCGAGCAGCCGCTGCCGGGCCGCGCGGCGAAGGCCGTGATCGTGCAGTTCGCCAAGGGCGACCAGACGCACGCGAACCCGACAACGAGCGCGCTGCTGCGCGCCGGCGGCCTGGCCGACCGCGCCACGTTCTATCGCAACGATCTCGCGTTCGCCGCCAACCCAGGCGTGCCGAAGGACCCGCACACGTTCCTCACGAGCGCCAACGCGTTGCTGGCGCCGATCGGTCTGGCGGCGATCCGCCAGATGGCGGCGTTCCTCGCGAGCGACGGCGCGACGACGCTCGACCCGGACGGAAGCGCGGCGCTCTTCGAGACGCCGCTTGTGGGCCCGCTGCCCGAGACGCTGAACTTCATTCCTTGACCGCTGAAGAAGGAGAACGACGATGCTAAGGACCGTTTGCACCACTCTCACCGCTCGCACGTCTTGCACCGCGGCGGCCCGGCGGACGACGCCGCAGGTTCGCGCTGGCAATGCTGCCCGCGCTTCTTCCCGCGCTTCCGCCCGCACCTCTGCCCGCACCTCTGGCCGCACGGGCGGTGTCGCGGCGTGCGTGCTGCTGGCCGCGGCCTGTGGCGGCGGCAGCGACGACGCCGCGGCCGACCCGTACGAAGCCGACACCGCCGCGCCGTTGAAGATCGAGGCCGCGGCGAGCCCCAACGCGGTTGGCTCGTGGAGCGCCGTGGCCGCGGCGACGGTCAACGGCACCGGCACGGCGACCGCGACGCCCGAGGAGCGCGCGCCGAACTACGCGCTTGACCTGGCGACCGTGCACTTGGCGATCTACGACGCGGTGATGGCAATCACCGGCACGCACAAGCCGTATGCCTCGGCAGTGCAGCCGGCGCAGGCCGGCGCCTCGCAGGAAGCGGCTGTGGCTGCGGCGGCCTACCGCGTGCTGCAGGTGCTGTTTCCGAGCCGCGGCGCGCTCTACCAGGGCGCCTACGACAGTGCCGTCGCTGCCATCGCTGCCGGCGACGCGAAGACGCGCGGCCTGGCCATCGGCACCGCGGCGGCCAACGCGGTGTTGACGCTGCGCCAGAACGACGGCCGCGCCGTGGTGCTCGCGGCCTACGTGCCCGGCACGGCTGCTGGCCAGTTCCGCGGCACGAACCCGGTGGGCCAGGTCAACCCGTACGTGCGCCCGTTCGTGCTGCAAAACGCAGCGCAGTTCAGGCCCGCCGGACCGCCGGCGCTGGCGAGCGCAGCCTACGAGAGCGCGTTCAACGAGACCAAGTCGCTCGGCTGGAGCGCCAGCACCACGCGCACGGCCGAGCAGACCGACACGGCGCGCTTCCACACCGAGCCGCCGCCGCGCTTCTGGACGCGCAACATGCTGCCGTTCGCCAGCCACCCGGCCACGCTCGGCGAGGCCGCGCGCCTGAGCGCGATGCTGTGGGTGGCGCAGGCCGACGCGACGATCGCCTGCTTCGAGGCCAAGTACTTCTACAACGCCTGGCGGCCGACGAGCGCCATCACGCTGGCCGACAGCGACGGCAACGCCAACACCGCGCCCGACCCCACGTGGACGCCGGTGGTGCCGACCCCGAACCACCCCGAGTACCCGGCCGCGCACGCCTGCAACGCCGGCGCCGTGGCCGAGGTGCTGCGCGTCTTCCACGGCACGCGGCAGGTGACGTTCACCTTCGACAGCCAGGCGGCGGGAGTGACCAACACGCGCCACACCTACGCCAGCACGACGGCGATGGCCGAGGAGCTGATGACTGCCCGGATCTGGGGCGGCATGCACTTCCGCTTCTCGGGCGACGATGGCACGGCGTTGGGCAAGAGCGTGGCCAAGTGGGTCGTGACGCAGCGGTTCCAGCCGCGCTGAAAGGCACGCGCGCGGCGCGCGACCGCCCCCGCGTCGCGCGCCGCGCGCGTAACCGCGACCGCGGTCGCCAGGCCCCGCCGCTCAGGTGCAGGTCACCGTCACCGCGTGCGAGTGCGCATCGGTAGCCGATGAGGTGACGGTCACCGTGCCGCCGGCCTTCAGTGTGGCGCGCTGGGCCGCGGTCAGCGTGAGCGTGTGCGTATGCGCCGCGCTGCCGCGGATGTCGTAGGCGATGTCGACCGTCGGGTCTTAGCCGGCGCCCGGGTCGAGGTCGCTCTTGGTCAATGCCAGCGCGTGCCCGTGGTTGCTGGCGATGCTGGCGCCGCAGCTGTTGGCCGCTGGCCCTGGTGCCGGACGTGGGGCCGGCACCGGTGCCGGGACCGGCGCCGGGCTGTCGCCGCCGCCTCCGCCGCAAGCGTGCAGGGAGAGCAACGCCCAGCCGGCCAGCAGGCCGCCGCAGAAGCGCTTGCGGGTCACGGTTTCGTCCATGCGGCCTCCGGCGGGCTCGACGGTGCACGGTCCCGGTGTACGGGCGCGGGGGCCTGCCTCTTCCCGAGGCCCCGAGGCGGCCGGCGCCGTCGTGCGCGCGCCCCCGGCGGATAGAACGCATTAATTGTCGCAATCTACCGATTCAAACCACGCGATAGAGACGGCTGGCCATACTGCCGGGCATCGAGTCACCGACTCCTCACCCCGGCATCGAAAGGAAAGCCATGTCCCTCGTCAACACGTCCGTGCAACCGTTCAAGGCGCAAGCGTTCCACAACGGCAAGTTCGTCGAAGTCACCGAGCAAAGCCTCAAGGGCAAGTGGTCGGTGTTCATCTTCATGCCGGCGGCGTTCACCTTCAACTGCCCCACCGAAGTGGAAGACGCGGCCGAGAACTACGCCGCCTTCAAGGACCTCGGCGCCGAGGTCTACGTCGTCACCACCGACACGCACTTCTCGCACAAGGTGTGGCACGAGACGAGCCCGGCGGTCGGCAAGGCGCGCTTCCCCCTCGTCGGCGACCCGACGCACAAGCTGACGCGCATGTTCGGCGTGCACATCGAGGAAGAAGGCCTGGCGCTGCGCGGCACGTTCGTCGTCAACCCCGAAGGCGTGATCAAGACCGCCGAGGTGCACGACAACGCGATCGCCCGCGACGTGAAGGAAACGCTGCGCAAGCTGAAGGCCGCGCAGTTCGTCGCCAAGAACCCGGGTCAGGTCTGCCCGGCCAAGTGGAACGAAGGCGCCGCGACCATCACCCCGTCGCTGGACCTGGTCGGCAAGATCTGATGAAGCGAATGGCTGCAAGCCCGGGAGGGCTTGCAGCTTTCCCAGAGCCGCGCAAGCGACTCTGAAAGGGCCCTGACCAACGGGTCTTTTCAGAGTGGCTGGCTTCGCCACACCTTTTCCTGAGGAGACTGAGCATGTTGGACAGCACCCTGAAGACCCAGCTCCAGGCCTACCTGGAACGCGTCACGCAGCCGTTTGAGATCGTCGCCTCGCTCGACGATTCGGACAGCGCCCAGCAGCTGCTGGCCCTGCTGCAGGACATCCAGGCGATGTCCGACAAGATCAGCCTGCGCACCGACGGCCAGGATGCCCGTCGCCCCTCCTTCAGCTTTCAGCGCGCCGGCACGGCGATGGACCTGCGCTTTGCCGCCATCCCGCTCGGCCACGAGTTCACCTCGTTGGTGCTGGCCCTGCTGTGGGTGGGCGGCCACCCGCCCAAGGTCGAGCCCGAGCTGATCGAGCAGGTGCGTGCGCTCCCGGGGGACTACCGATTCGAAGTCTTCATGTCCTTGAGCTGCCACAACTGCCCGGACGTGGTGCAGGCGCTCAGCCTGATGGCCGTGCTGAACCCGCGCGTGCAGACCGTGGTCATCGACGGCGCGCTGTTCCAGGACGAGGTCAAGGCCCGCGAGGTCATGGCCGTGCCCATGGTCTTCCTGAACGGCCAGGAGTTCGGTTCCGGCCGCATGAGCCTGGAGGAGATCGTCGCCAAGCTGGACACCGGTGCGACCGTGCGTGACGCCGCCAAGCTGGACGCCAAGGCGCCCTACGACATGCTGATCGTCGGCGGCGGCCCTGCCGGCGCCGCGGCAGCCGTGTACGCGGCGCGCAAGGGCATCCGCA
>CAYMQY010000270.1:0-5227 GCA_964392655.1 uncultured Saprospiraceae bacterium | reverse complement strand
GTGTCGGGCGAAGGCATCTCGACCTTCGGGCAGTACAACCTGCTCGATCGTTTTCTGATGGCCAACTATGCGCTCGTTTCGTACGTCGGCAACTTCCTCGCGCCGCTCGACCTCAGCAGTTTTTATATGTTTGAAAAAGTCGGCGGAGCCTGGCCACCGGGTTACTACCTCGCCCCCGTTCTGGTAGCCGGCTCACTGGTTTTTGCCTGGCTCAAACGAAACAGCCTGCCGTTTTTGGCCCAGGGCTTTGGGTTTTACCTGAGCGCGATTGTATTGTCTCTGCCCTGGATCACGGTGGGCACGTTCGAACTTTTTGCCGACCACTACAACTACCTTGGCCTCATCGGTCTGGCGTACATAGCCGTGCAGGGCGCCTTCTTTTTGAAAGAAAAAATGGCTGCCGCTTCGGGATTAATCGGCACGCTGGCCATCGTGTGGTTGTCTCTGCTTGCCATGCGCTGTTTCGTTCAAATCAAAACCTGGAAAGGAACTTTGGCTGTGACGACCAATGCCATCGAACAAGGCAATACCTACCACGGCAAAGTGTATTTCTGGCGGGCGGTGGAACACGGCGACCTCGGGCAGATGGATCAGGCGGTCGAAGATTTTAACCGCGCGATCGAGGCCAATCCTGAAATTTGGGATGCCTACAAGTTTCGCGGCAGCATTTACGCCCAACGCCGCGACTTCGCCCGCGCCCTCCCGGATTTGCAAAAATACCTGGAGCACGATCCGAACGATGCCGTGTCGTGGTTCAACATCGGCATGATTCAACTCGAACAAAACCGTCCGGCAGAGGCTGTTTCGGCATTCACGAACAGCCTGCGCGCCCGCCCGAACGCCACTATGGTGCTCGAAAACCGGGCCAGAGCCTATCAGATGCTCGGCGATGCGGCCCGTGCCGACGCGGATTTGCAGATGATCCGGCAATTGAAGGGACAGTAAAATTTGTCATGTAAATTACTATCAAGGCATTTAGTTTTGCACCACGAGCCCGGCTCGGGCAGATGTTTCTGCAACAACTAAATCCACGATACATGAAGAACAACTACCTGATCAAAATCAGCCTGATTGGTATTTTCCTGACAAGTATTCTGAAACACGCTAATGCGCAATGCCCGCTAACCGTCACTGCTGGAGACGACATCTTGCTGTGTTCTCCTGCGCCTTCGGTGCAACTGACCGGCGATATTATCGGCGATTACTATGATTTTGCCTGGTCACCCACTACCGGCATGAGCAATTCCAAATCGCTTACGCCCACCGTGACGGTTAACCAAAACAGGCAGTATGTGCTGACTGCACGAAAAGTCATAAGTGAAATCAACCTGGTCGAAAACGGCGACTTTGAGTCGGGAAATACCGGTTTTACTACGGATTATCAGTATAACCCGGGGGATGTTTCACAACAAGGCAGTTATGATATTTCTACAAATGTGGTTTTCCCTTACCCAGTATCCCTGAACTGCACCGACCATTCCGGCGGTGGAAGTATGCTTTTTGCTCATGCCGATCTGGTGCCCGGAAGCAATACCTGGTGTCAAGCGGTTCCGGTAACCCCAAACACCGACTATTATTTTTCCACCTGGATACAGCCAACCAATCATGTCATTAATCTGAATTTACAGGTTAATGGAGGGGTAGTAGCCACATTCGTACACAACCCGGGGGCAAATTGGCAGTTTTGTCAATGGTATCAGGCATCGGGTATCTGGAATAGCGGGAACAATACTACCGCCTTGCTTTGCATAGTGCGTACGCCTACTTACCACGCCTTTTACGCCATTGACGACATCTCCTTTTCGCCAATGTGCTCCGCCACAGATACCGTTGCCATTCAGGTCACCAACGTAGTCGCTACCGCTTCTCCCACGCTTGTGACCATTCCCTGCGAAGGTTTTGTCACCACACTCAGCGGCCAAGGCTCCAGCACCGGGCCAGGCATCACCTACCTTTGGGAAACCCCCGACGGCCATATCCTTTCGGGACAAAACACCCTGAACCCCACCATTGACGCACCCGGTACCTACACCCTGACCGTCACCCGGGAAGACGCCATCGGCCCCTGCACCAAAACGGCCACCGTAACAGTCAAGCCCGGCGAACCCTTGCAGCCCTGGATACAGGACCCCGGGCCTCTGGACTGCAACAACCCTACTCAAAACCTGCTCGCTCAAGCCAACCTTCCGGGTGCAAAAACCTGGCAGTGGACGGCAGGCACCGGTGGGAACATCGTTTCCGGCGCGAATCAGGCCGTGGCCAAGGTGGACCAACCCGGCGAGTACACGGTGCTGGTTACGGTGGTTTCGACCGGCTGCACCGCTACGGCAACGATTCAGGTCGGTTCTGAAAACCCGCCTGCCGCCGCCATCGCCCCTCCGGACACGCTTCAA
Source organism: uncultured Saprospiraceae bacterium (assembly GCA_964392655.1). Lineage (GTDB taxonomy): Bacteria > Bacteroidota > Bacteroidia > Chitinophagales > Saprospiraceae > M3007. Next base: position 2,834 of record CAYMQY010000270.1, on the reverse strand, counting down.
AACCTGCCCGATACGATCCAACTTGCAGCCACGGTCACACCGGCCAATGCTGCGGTGGCGTGGACCACAGCCGATGGCCATATCGTATCCGGCGCCAATACGCTTTCGCCGCTCGTTTCGGCGCCGGGTACATACGCGCTCACGATCACGGACCCGATCACAGGCTGCACCGACACATCCGATGTGTTGGTATTGGCTGCTGCTGCCTGTGACCTCAGCGTAGATGCCGGACCGGATGTACTCCTATGCACACCGGCTCCATCCGTGCAATTGAACGGCGAAATTATCGGCGATTACTTCGATTTTGCCTGGTCGCCCACTACCGGCATGAGCAATTCCAAATCACTTACGCCAACCGTGACGGTTAACCAAAACAAGCAGTATGTGCTGACTGCACGGAAAATCCAGTTTGACCAAAACCTGGTCGAAAACGGCGACTTCGAGTCGGGAAATACTGCTTTTTCCTCCGACTATATATTTAGCCCGGGAGATGTCAGCCCCGATGGCACCTATGACCTCATAACCGGCTTTGTCCCCCCATATCCTCCTACATGGGACTGTACCGACCATACCGGCGGTGGCAATTTCATGCTGGTCCATGCAGACCTGGTACCCAACAGCAACACCTGGTGCCAGACTGTAACGGTTACGCCGCATACGGATTATTATTTCTCGGTGTGGGTTATGCGCCTGCAATTCATTTTTACGTCAACGATAAAAGTAAACGGAGTGGTTGTTGGCTCGCTTGCACACGAAATCGACCCCGACTGGGATCCATGTGAATGGTTCGAAGTGTCTGGTATATGGAACAGTGGAAATAACACCACGGCGGTACTTTGCTATGCGCGTTCACCAACGTATCATCCCTTTTACGCCATTGACGATATTTCTTTTTCGCCAATGTGCTCCGCCACCGATACCGTCGCCATTCAGGTCACTAATGTTGTCGCTACAGCCTCCCCTGCTCTTGTAACCATCCCCTGCGAAGGCTTCGTCACCACACTCAGCGGCCAAGGCTCCAGCACCGGGCCAGGCATCACCTACCTTTGGGAAACCCCCGACGGCCATATCCTTTCGGGACAAAATACCCTGAACCCCACCATTGACGCTCCCGGCACCTACACCCTCACCGTTACCCTCGAAGGGGCTATCGGCCCTTGCACCAAAACAGCCACCGTGACCGTCAAACCCGGCGAACCTTTACAGCCCTGGATACAGGACCCGGGGCCTCTGGACTGCAACAACCCCACTCAAAACCTGCTTGCACAAGCCAACCTGCCGGGTACAAAAACCTGGCAGTGGACGGCAGGCACCGGTGGGAATATCGTTTCCGGCGCGAATCAGGCTGTGGCCAAGGTGGACAAACCCGGCGAGTACACGGTGCTGGTCACGGTGGTTTCGACCGGCTGCACCGCAACCGCCACAATTCAGGTCGGGTCTGAAAATCCGCCTGTCGCCGCCATCGCTCCTCCAGACACGCTTCAAAACCTGCCCGATACGATCCAGGTTACAGCCACGGTCACACCGGCCAATGCTGCCGTATTGTGGACCACAGCCGATGGTCATATCGTATCCGGCGCCAATACACTTTCGCCGCTCGTTTCGGCGCCCGGAACATACGTGCTTACCGTTACGCACCCGATTACGGGCTGCATCACGACAACCAGTGTGGTCGTGGCAGCAGTCAGCGCCTGCCCCTCCGGCGTGTCGGCAGGGCCGGATGCGTTTCTGTGTCTGGCAGGGCAAACTGTGTCGCTTGACGGCGCCATTTCTGCCGCCTGGCACGATGCCGTCTGGTCGCCGGCCCAGTACCTGTCCGACCCTTCGGTGCTCAACCCGGTAGCCACAGTGGCGCAAAGCACCGAATTTATCCTCACCGCCCGGCTGTATCATCCCACTCAGAATTTGCTGATCAATGGTGACTTTGAAACCGGCAACAGCGGTTTTTCCAGCGGCCTGACGCACAACCCCGCCGACCTGAGCCTGCCCGGGCGCTATGCTGTTTTGTCCAATGCTGCTACTGCCGACCCGGCACTGCCGGCTTGTGGCGATCATACTTCAAGTGTGGGCAACCTGCTGGCTGCACACCTGCCTGCCCAGCCCGGAGCGCAAGATATCTGGTGCCAAACCGTGGCGATCAAACCCGGTACCGAATACCTGATATCGGCCTGGGTACTGCGGCTGGCCGGAAACCCAATACTGGATTTGCAGGTGAATAACACCGTTTTGGAGACACAACCCCTGCCGTCGGATTCTTGTGTATGGCACAACATGAACGCCGTTTGGCAAAGCGGCGCGAACACCACAGCCGAAGTGTGTGTCGCTGCGGACGGCGGCGGCGCGCTGGCACTGGACGACCTGTTTTTCACGTCCCTGTGTACTGTACGGGATACGGTGCTTGTGCAGGTGGCCGATCAGCCGGTGGTGGCTGTGGCGACGGCGCCGGGACTGTTGACTTGCACCACGGAAACACTCGACCTGAGCGCTGCGGGTTCCAGCCCGGGAACATACCTGTGGAGTACGCCCGACGGCCACATCACCAACGGCGGCGACACGTCAAACCCGTCGGTAGACGCACCGGGCACATACTTGCTGACCGTGACCGACGCGGCCAACGGTTGCACAGCCACCGCCGAGACTGTGGTGGGCGAAGATGTGGCCGCGCCACAAATCGCGATAGCGCCGCCGGCGGTACTGAACTGCCTCGTCAATTCCCAAGACCTGCTGGGCCAAAATGCGGCGCCGGGCAGCAATTTCACTTACGCATGGAGCACTTCCGACGGCCACATTCTTTCCGGGGAAAATACCCTGGAGCCGGAAATTGACGCGCCGGG
>CAYMQY010000269.1:0-5252 GCA_964392655.1 uncultured Saprospiraceae bacterium | reverse complement strand
GCGGCGACGCGCGCGGGGTCGGCCTCGACGAGCACCGCCGCCAGCGGTGGCGTCGCGAGCGCGGGGGCGCGCCAGCGCGTGTCCGACGTGAGGTCTTCGAGCGAGGGCATCGTGCGCCCGAGGTCGGTGCGGCGGAGGCGCTCGACGACGCGGGCGCGCTCCAGCACCAGGGCCTCGGCGGGCTGCTCCGACGCGATGAGCTGCGCGTCGGAGACGGTCACGAACGCGACCGCGTCGCCGCCCGAGGTGATCGCGTTGCGGGTGAGCCCCACCACGCGGTAGGGCTCTCGGGCGAGGGTGACCTCGTCGCCGACGCGAAGCCCGAGCGAGGCGTCGACCACGAGCTCACCGTGGCCTTGAGAGAGCGGTCGGCCGCGCACGATGGGCAGGCGCGCGCCGTCGTCGTCGGGCCACCCCAGGCCCACGAGGGCGAGGCGCAGCACCTCGCCCGATCGGTCGCGCTGCACGAGCTGATAGGTGTAGGGGCGCGCCGCGCGGACGCCCGGCACGGCGGCGACGCGGGCCTCGACGCTCGGGTCCACGCGCGACGACTCGGCGAAGGGGCCGCGCGTGTCTCGCTGCACGACCCAGAGGTCGGCGCGCATCGCGCGGGTGAGCACCGTCGCGTCGTCGACCATGCCCGCGTAGATGCCCTGCATCGCGATCACGACGGTGAGCAGCAGGCCGAGGCCGAGGGCCGTGCCGAGGAAGCGTCCGACGTGTCGGCGCACGTCTCGGAGGGCGAGGTTCATCGCGCCACCCATCGGCGTCCGTCGGGGAGGTCGGCGCCGGGCCTCGGCGAGGCCAGCACGGTGTCACCCTCGGAGAGCCCGTCGAGGACCTCTACGGCGTCGCGTCCGACGGCGCCGAAGCGAGGCCGCACGCGCGTCACGCGCCCGCCGCGGTCGGCGTAGACGTACGGACCCTCGGCGTCGCGATGGATCCAGCGCGTCTCGACGCGCAGCACGCGGTCGCGTCGGGCGAGCTCGACGCGCACGTCGGCGCGCTGTCCGATGGCGACGCGGCGGTCGAGGCGCTCGGGCGTCACGTCGACCAGGAGCTCGTGGGTCTGGCGGTCGGCCTCCCACGAGACGCGCGTCACGCGGGCCGCCAGGGGCGCGACGCTGCCGGGGAAGGTCAGCGTCGCCGAGAGGCCGTCGCGGAGCCGCGCGAGCGAGGTCTCGTCGAGCGCGGCGCGCACGTAGACGTGGTCGGTGTCGACGACGCGGAGCACCGTGGCGCCGACGTTCACCGTGTCGCCGGGCTCGCGGAGCCTGCGGGTGACGAGGCCGTCGAAGGGGGCGAGGAGCGTGGCGCGCACCACCGTGGCCCGGCGCTGCTCGGCGCCGCTCGACGCGAGGTCGATGCCTCGTGTGGCTTCGGCGCGCGACGCGAGGACGCGGTCGAGGTCGGCCCTCGCGACGCGGAGCCTGTCGCTGGCCTCGTCGCGGGTCTGCGTCGCGAGCGCGCCCGAGTCGAGGAGGCCCTGCGCGCGGGCGTACTCGCGTTCGGCGCCGGCGAGCACGGCGCGCGTACGAGACTCCTCGGCGGCGAGGCGCTGGAGGCTCGCGCGCGCTGCGGCGATGCCCGTCTGCGCCGAGCGCAGGTCGGCGCTGGCCTGTGTGGTCTCCAGTCGGGCGAGCTCCTGGCCGAGCGTGACGCGGGCGCCCTCGTCGACGAGCACGTCGCGGAGGCGTCCGACGAGGTCGAAGCCCACGGCGGCCTCGCGCTGGCTCTCGACGGTTCCGCGGCCGAAGACCTCCTCGACGAGGACGCCGCGGGTGACGCGGCCCACGTCGGCGGGGACGGGCGAGAAGAAGCGGGCGCGCACGCCGACGGCCGCGGCGAGGGCGATGGCGAGCAGCGGGAGGTTGCGCCCGAACGCCGACAGCGCGCGGCGGCCCAGACCGGGTGAAGAGGGAGGCGAAGGCTCGCTCGCGGCGATCGCGGCGGTCGACATGACGGTTCACTTTCTCCGGCGCGGCGTGGCGTCGGATCGGGGGGCGACGGGGGCGAGCAGGGCGCGCAGCGCGGCGCGTACGGAGCGCGCCTCGGTCGCGTGGTCGGAGGGGTTGGCCGAGGCCAGCACGAGCATCTGGAGCGCGCCCAGGGCGATGACGGCGAGGGCGGTGGCGTCGAGGTCGTCGCGCACCTCTCCGAGCCGCTGGCCGTCACGGATGCAGGTCAGGACGAAGCCGCGGGTCTTCTGCACCGCCTGGCGCAACCTCGCGGCGCTCGCCTCGGGCAACGCGAGGAGGAACTGCTCCGAGAGGAGGAGGCGGAAGATGCCGACGCGCGCGCCGACGGCGGCGCTGCGGGCTTCGATGAAGCGGTCGAGGCGCTCGATGGGAGGCAACGCGGCCGAGGGATAGGTGCCTTCGAGGACCTCTTCGACGCGCTTCGACACCGCGTCGAGCAGGGCGTCGAGCGAGGCGAAGTGACGAAAGATCGCCCCCGTCGTCAGGCCCACCTCCTCCGCGAGGTTGCGCGTGGTGAGGGCGGCGATGCCGCGCGTGGCGATGATGCGAAGCGCCGCGTCGGCCAGCTCGACCTGCCTGTCTCCCGTGGAGCGCCGCTCGACCATGACGAAGTAAGTAAGTGATTACTTGCTTCATGTCAAGGTCGCGTGTTGAGGGGGATTCGGGGCGTGTCGCGGACGCGACGGAGGGGGAATGGAGGGCGACGCGGATCGGAGGCTTCAGAGGGGCGGAGGCCGCGGCGGCGCGTGGCGCGTCGGTGCGATCAGGGGCCGACGTTCGACCAGCCGTTGAGGGCGCCGCTCGTCGCGCGGAACGTGTAGGCGCGACCTTGCGTGAGGTTGGCCCACACCTCGCCGTCGGCGGCCGCGATGAGGTCGGTGTCGCCGTCGTTGTCGTAGTCGCCGAAGTCGACGGCGGCGCCGAAGCGATCGCCGGCCTCGTCGACCTCGGAGGCGCGCGTCTGGTTGAGCGTCGTGGTGCGCGTGAGCTGCGGCGATGCGGTGCGGCCGCTGAAGACCACGACCTGGCCCGAGGCGATGTCGGCGGTGGGATCGCCGCCCGGCGCGCCGACGGCGAGGTCTCGCTGGAGCCCCGCGTCGAAGCGGCCGCTGGTGAGCGAGTAGCCGAAGGCCGCGCCCATCGAGGGCGTGTCTTGCGTGAGCGTGAAGCTCGCGAGGATCGCGGGGCCGACGGCCGCGCCGAGGAAGACGAAGGCGCGTCCGGCCCAGCGGGCGCCGTCGACGGTGGCGCCGGGCGCCCCCACCGCGATGTCGGCGTAGCCGTCGCCGTTGTAGTCACCCGCGCTCACCGAGAAGCCGAAGAGGAGGTCCCACGCGGCGTAGGTCGTGGCGCCGACCTGCGGGAAGAGGGTGCGCCACGGGGTCACCGTCGAGCCTCCGCGGTAGAGCGAGACGACGCCCGACTCCTCGTTGCCGATGTAGCGCTCGTGGGGCGTGCCGACGATCAGGTCGTCGTTGCCGTCGTTGTCGATGTCGCCGAGGGCCAGCGAGGCGCCGAAGTTGTCGCCCGCTTCGAGGTCAGCACCGCTCTGCGTGACGACGCTCCAGGCCGTGAGCCACGAGGCGCTGCCGCGGTAGAGGGCCACGGAGCCCGAGGCGGGGGCGCTGAGGGTCCCGTCGCCGGGGGCGCCCACGGCGAGCTCGTCGTCGCCGTCGTTGTCGATGTCGCCCGTCGCGACGGCGAATCCGAAGCGGTCGGCCGCGGTGGGGGCGCCCGTCGCCGTCGTCGAGATCGAGGCCTGGAACACCAGCGGCGTGACGTTGTTGCGCTGGCCGCGATAGATCATCACGCGGCCGGCGCGAGCGTCTTCGCCGGGCACGCCGACGGCGAGGTCCTTGAGGCCGTCTCCGTTGAAGTCTCCCGCGGCGAGGCTGTACCCGTAGCGATCTTCAGACTCTCCGTCGCTCGTCTGGTAGAGCTCGATGGAGCGCGTGAGCCCGCTGGCGCCGCCGAGGAAGATCCTCACGCGACCGTCGCGGATGTCGCCTCTCCGCGGCGCGCCGACGGCGGCGTCGATGTACCCGTCGCCGTTGAAATCACCGCTCGTGACCGCGTGGCCGAAGCCCTCCGAGGTCATCTCGGCGACGCCCTGCCGGTCGATGAAGCTCAGGCCCTCGCGCTGGTAGGTGACGGCGTCTTCGGTGCCCGGCGCGCTCGATCGGCGCCAGAGCGTGTAGCCGTTCACGCTGTCGCAGAGGGCCGTGGGCGTCGAGTCTGCGAAGGCCGACGAGCTGTAGTGCATCACCGACGAGAAGTCGTAGAGGCCGTACTCCCCGCCCGGCGGCTGGAGCGCGAAGTTCGCGATGGGAGCCCCTTCGAGCAGGTCTTCGATCGTCGCCCCCGGCTCGGGCACCACGCCGGTCACGCAGCCCTCGTCGTAGATGACGTGCGCGTCGCGGTCGCTGCGCGTGTGCTCGTGCCAGAAGCCCACCGTGTGCCCGAGCTCGTGGATGAGATTCCCCTCGGTGCACCAGTCGGTGACGTTGAGCTCCTGGCGCCCTCCGAGGCGCCCCACGTTCGAGTTGCACCCGTCGGCCGAGGGCTGGATGTACACGTGATCGACGGAGAGGGGCGTGAGGTACGACACCTCGACGAAGCGCATCTGCGTCGTGGCAGACCAGTGCGCCATGGCCGCCAGCACGCGCGTGCGCCGCGGGTTCTGAAGCGCCGGGTCGAAGGCGTAGAGCACGGTGTTGCTGGGCCAGAGGTACGTCGACGCCGTGCGCCCCACGCTGAGCTGGCTCGGGTCGACGCCCGCGCGCTCCTCCTCCGACGCGGGCAGGAGGATGTCTCCGTCGTACACGCGCTGACCGTTGACGATCTGGTATTGCAGCCGCGTGCGCACGCCGCCGAGGTTGAAGGTTCCGACGGCGCTCACGCCGCGCGTCCCGGTGTGCTCGCCTCGCTGACTCACCGCGGTGCCGTCGGAGACAGGCTCTCCGCCGCACGCGCCAGACACGCAGACCACCCCGGCCAGCACGGCGATGCGCCGCGCACGAACATCGATCACGCTCATGGTGTACTCCCCGCGGCGCCGCTCGCGCCGACATCGGAGTTAGAGCAACGCGAATGCCGGGCGTGATTTCGCGGCCTTCGCGGCGGTGCGATCCGCGCGTCGTGCCAGAGTTGCACGATCCGCGCAGGCCGCGCCCTCCGCGTGCGAGATGCGCCAGCGCCGCTCGTCAGGGATAGTCGATCACGAGCGTGCGAGGCTGCGTCGACGTCATCAGCGGGGTGATGGCCGACTGGGCG
>CAYMQY010000268.1:0-5309 GCA_964392655.1 uncultured Saprospiraceae bacterium | reverse complement strand
ATCACTGATAATCGTAAAATCCCTTTCCGCTCTTGCGGCCGAGCCAGCCGGCGTCGACGTACTTCTTAAGCAGCGGGCACGGCCGGTATTTCGGATCGCCGAGCCCTTCGTGAAGGACGTTGAGGATCGCAAGACATACATCGAGGCCGATAAAATCTGCGAGCGTTAGCGGGCCCATCGGGTGATTCATTCCGAGTTTCATGATCTCGTCGATGGCCTCGGGCGTGGCGACGCCCTCATGCAGGGCGAAGATCGCCTCGTTGATCATCGGCATCAGAACGCGGTTCGAGACAAAACCGGGCGAGTCGTTACATTCGACGGGGACCTTGCCGAGCTTTTCGGAAAGTTCCTTGACCTTTGCAAAGGTCTCGTCGCTCGTGGCGATGCCGCGAATGATCTCGACCAGCTTCATCAGCGGAACGGGGTTGAAAAAGTGCATTCCGATGACCTTTTCGGGCCGAAGCGTGACGCCCGCGATCTTTGTGATCGAGATGGACGACGTGTTGGAAGACAAAATAGTATCGGGGCCGCAAATGGTGTCGAGCCGCTGGAAGATCTGTTTCTTGATATCGAAATTCTCGGTCGCCGCTTCGACGATCAGCGTGCATTTCGCGAGGTCTTCGAGTTCGATGGTCGAACGTATGCGTCCGAGGATCTCGGCCTTTTGTTCGGCGGTCATCGTTTCCTTTTTAACGAACCGGTCGAGGCTCTTGCCGATATTCGCTACGCCCCGTGCGACAAAATCAGCCGACACGTCGCACATTATCACATCAAATCCTGCGGCCGCGGCGGTCTGTGCGATGCCGTTGCCCATCGTTCCTGCACCTATTACACCTATGATATCGTTCATTGTTTTATTATGGTCCTAGTTTTAAAAAAGTACGCCTGACATCAGAATAAACCACCGCCCGATACCAAAACAAACGAGCGACAAGACTTGTGCGTCGTGTCGCTCGAAAACCCTCGTTCTGCCGCTGTCTATTGCCAGCTGTTAGGCGGCGGAGCCTGCGGCGGATCGATCATCTGATGCCTTGCACCGCCCAGATAGAACCGCTTGCCTTCCTCGCCGAAGAGGAACCACATACCGTAAACGCCGACCGCCGTGCCGAACGGGAACGACAGTACCGAGACGATGTTGCCGATGATGCCCCACGTGCGGGCGTTCGGGTGTTCCTTGAACATCTTCCAGCCGCCCAGTATCTGCGCACCGCAGAAGAAAAGGGCGACCAGGGCCATTACCAGGACCATTCCGATAAATACCGCTCCGACAAATTGCGCCTCGCCGTTGCGTCCGCCGCCGCCCGCGAATATCGCGGCACCCAAGATGCCGTATACCACGCTGATGATCACCATCACCAACGCCTGCATCCCGCCATGCGCCATCAACAATATCCCCGCCAGCTTGTTATGTTCCTTTGCCGTCATCGCTAAGTTATCCTCCGCATAAATAAACGCCGTATCTCATCACATTGTTGCAGAAATCGATATATCGCATCTAGACCCTTCTAACGACAATGAAGAAACGCCACGACCAACGATAACCCTTCGCGAACTCCGCGACGCCTACCTTTGCCCTTGCATTTGGAACGGAAGCTGAGTACTCATACCTGCCGCCCTCGATATCAATGTCCCTTTGGCCGCCTGCGACAACTGTGTACTTAACACCGCCAAAGACTAATGTAAGTAGGCGATCGGTATCATTCTTGACGCGAATCACAGTTTTTTCACCGCCAACATACTCAGGTACGAACGGAGAATCGACCGAAGTAACTGGTTTCGTAGTCGTTTTGGGGACCGGGGAATCTTGGGGCGTGCCAGGGTTTAGATATCGTTCCGCTAGTCGATCGAATTGTCTGTCAGTTTCGAAGGACTTGGAATCAATTGAAGTGACGATTGACTTACAAAGTTCTTCCAAATTTGATCGAGCATCCGAGCGAATAAAATGCTGACTTTCAGAGCTTTGAATAGCAAGCAATTTCACAAGATCTTCCTTGATCTTCTGCGACGTGTTCGTGTTTCGAAGCCTGTCATAGATCGAACTAGTAAAGTCGTACTTCCTTGTAACGACAACTGACATAACAACAGCTGAGCCTGGTTCAATGACCAAAACAGTAATTTCATACACTGGCTTAACTGAATAGAGATCAATGTCAGAAAGGGAGCGCAGTTCCCGCCTAATGTAACTTTCCACTTCACTCTTAATGGATTGATCGGCTCCCACATTTAATTCGACACCAATCTTCGATGTTTGAGCGAAGGACGAACCTACCAGGGCAAGTATAAAAACTATTAGTAGTAAACTGTTTTTATTCATATTTGCTGTTTCCGAAGAAGAACCCATGTCGAAATTCTGTGCCTCCATTATTTCGCTTATTCACAGTCGCCTCTGTTCGCATTTCACCGTTGTTTGTCAACGACAACTGGTTTGTTGGCTATCCTGTTATGGTTGATCTGACGGCTTCGAGTCATTCGTGCCGCTTTCAGTTTTGTTTCGGGGTCGGAATCCACTTCTGTAACATGCACCAATATCGTTATCATTGATTCCGGTGATTTCCAGAAATGCCCATTCATAGATGTCTCAACCTCTCTCCCAGTGTTTACGACTCCGGACCATCGGACGCTTGTTCGGAATCAAATCGTGGATGTGACTGCATTGACAATTCCATGCTCGAAGACCTGAGCATAATAAATGGCTAATCCGAATCGTACACAATTCTCGCGCACATGCGCATCTTCGAAATCGGCCCCGGAAAGAACGTCACCCAGCATTCTTTGTTCCTCAATTTCCATTAGACAGACGTATTGTTCTGATTGAGCGCGATACAAATTATTTAATCAGCGTCGCAATGCGCCTGTTCAAATCGCTTCGTAACCTTTCCCGCCCTTCATTATTATTTAGGTACGAAATATATCTTAGATGTCGAAGGTCAAAGGGAATGTCCTCCTTATTTTGTGTTATCAGTATCACATCGCGACCTAACGTATGGGCGATACCAATTTCGTAAAATACATTCGGGTTTCTGCCGGTACAATCGCATATCACAATCTTGGAGCGATTGACGAGTGAAACGATATCCTGAATAACGTGATCGTGTTCCCAAATGTCATCTGCCCGAAGGCAAGTCATTGCCGCGTCAGTGGTAGCAGCTTGAATCGTCGTGTATACATCATCAAACTGAGCGTCAAAGGGCATCATTACTGATATGAGATTCGCATCAACTGATTCCATCGGATCCAATGAGAACACTCTTGGAGCTGCAATCTGAGAGGATTGGCTCATAAGCAACACTTCAAAGAGGTCGACATCTTTTATGGCCCAATGCGTTCGTGAAAACTCCCATTCGTCTATGCCCAGGTCGGACGAGAGTTCGTAGAGTCGTCTGTTAGTGATAGGCGAGATGCGGGGGTTTACTCGGAATTGAACAGTGTATCCTTTCGGAGAAGATTCAATTGATGTAATCCAACCAACTTGGGCTAGCTGACTTGATGTCCGATCACTTTCAGAAACGAAAAGACAGGGCAATTTCATTAGTCTGTTTACTTGGAGATTCCCGTCTGGGCGAAAACTAACGGCTAGTTCCTCAGACGTAAATTCAAAGACTCGTTGACCCCCCATCAAGCCCTCGTTATTCGGCCAACCATTATATTTTACCAATAAAGAGTACATGATCTAATCGTAATTTAGACGGCGGCCGCATTAATGCAGCCTCTTGATCAAAAAAAGAATTCGCTAAAGAACCGGCGGTGTTGGTGACGGCTTTTTCTTTGGGGGACTCTCTACGTGAGCAGCAGAGTTCAAAGCGGTTTGGGCGGCGGGGTTGGCGTGGCGGAAGATCGGGCTCGCATGGGCGATGGGGTTTTGCGCGGTGCGCGGGTCGTTGGGTAGCGAGGTGGTTACCATTGGTTGTGAGGCCTCCGTGTTAATTTTTGGACAATTATGCCAGAAGTTGGCTTTTCGAACAATAGAAACGTTCGCGGGCGGGGCCGAAAGTGCTAAAAGCCCATAAAATGGGCGTTCTGGTGAAATTGCAATTTGACGGACGGCGGCCCGTCAGCTTGCAATCGCTTCCCGTCAGCTTGCAATTGCTTTCCGTCAGCTTGCAATCGCTTCCCGTCAGCTTGCAATCGCTTTCCGTCGGCTTGCAATCGCTTTCCGTCAGTTTGCGATCACTTTCCGTCAGCTTGCGGGCGATTCCCGTCAGTTTGTGGTCGTTTCCCGTCAGTTTGTGATCGCCTCACGTCAGCTTGCGATCGCTTTCCGTCGGTTCGCAATTGTCTTCCGTCGCCTTTTCCCGCAAAAAAAATACTTGAATATATGCATAAGTCGGCATATTATGTTGCCGTTCTACACTCACACTACCCTTGGAGGACAAAAACAAATGGCAGATTGGTATCCGAGATCCATCGACCCGCTAGGCGCTTGGTGGGCGAATTTTCTTTTGCAGTTCCCTAATTTTGAGAGTAAGTATCCGGTACTCCACACAAACAATGCGGCGCTGAACGCGGCCGGGGCGTGGGTCGCTTATTGGGTCGATGCGCGGCACTCGTTCGATGAGACGAGCAAGCAGATATCGGCGTACTTCAACACCATCACGGGTAACGATCCCAACGCCGACCCGCCGTCGCTGCCGGTCGTCGGATTGCCGCCGAGCACGCCCGCTGAGATTCCGCCCGGGCTCGAGAGCTTTATCCGCGAGATCCGCCGCGAGGTCGTCGGGCTGACGAACTATGCCAAAGCCGACGGCGAGGCGATGGGATTTGAGGCGACGGCTTCGGCGAACATCATCCCGAGCCAGGTCAAACCGACGATACAGGCCTTTGGTGCGGCGAACAATCACCATTTCTCGATCGTCGTCACCGGCCGCGGCGACGCGACCATGTGGGACGTTTACATCATGCGAAAGGGCGGCAACTGGGCCAAGCACGACACTTGCAGCGGTAAATCCGCCGACGTCAGCGTCCCGCTGCAAACGCCGGGCGACGCCGAGCAGATACAGGTCTATGTCCAGCTACGCAAATCGAACGCCGACTATGGCCAGCCGTCCGACCCTGTCTATGTGACGCTAAATCCATAAGTTAAGAGTTACGCCTTCAGGCGTGAAGATCACGCGTAAACGCGTAACTCTGAACCGTAACTCTGAACGCATAAAAAAGGCCGCGAAGCGTGATGCTCGCGGCCTTTTGCGGTTCGGGTGACGTGCGTGCAGCTTAGTCGCGTTCGACGGCCATTGCGACCGAGTTGCCGCCGCCGAGGCAGAGGGCGGCGACGCCTCGTTTGGCACCGCGGCGTTTCATCTCGTGCAGCAGCG
>CAYMQY010000267.1:0-5349 GCA_964392655.1 uncultured Saprospiraceae bacterium | reverse complement strand
CAGTTTCGCGCCGTTCAGCACCGGCTTGGCAACCATCATCGCCGTCCATAGGTGCTGCTCGATGCCGCCCCCCGCGCCGGCCGCCGGGTAGCCCGGTGGCTGTGGTGCGATCGGCTGCTCTAGCATCGCCGCCGTATACGGGTCGCTCAGGTCGAGTGGCAGCACAGCGCCAGGGTAGAAGCCTGGGGCCGCCTGCCCCGGCACAAACCGCCGTAGCGCCTGGCCCCAGCGCGCCGGCCAGGCCTCGGGCGCCGCCACCGGGGCGCTCTCTGCTTCGTGAAGCGCGCCGGCCGCCAGCCACTGGCCGATCAGCTGCAGCAGCGCCGGCTCGTCGATGCGCTGGCGCAGCAGCGCCAGCAAGATCCGCTGGTCGATGCTGTCGAAATAGCTGGCCACGTCGGCGTCGGCCACCCAGGTAAGCCCCTGCTCGGCATAGCGCGCCACGCGCGCCACCGCCTCGGGCACGCCGACATGCGGGCGGCAGCCGTATGAGCAATCGAGAAACAGCGGGTCGAACAGCGGCTCGAGCACCTGCTGCACCGCGCGCTGGGCCACGCGGTCGCGCACGGTCAGGATCGCGATGGCGCGGGCGCCGCCGCCGGCCTTGGGGATCGACACGCGCCTGGGCGGCAGCGGCCGGTACGCGCCGCTGCGCAGCTCGTCGGCCAGCTGGGTCATCTGGCGCGTCCAATCGGCCTCGAAATCGCGCAGCGTCACCGCGTCGGGGCCGGCGCTGCGCCCGCGCCGGGCCACCTGGATGTTGCTGTTTACCCGCCGCCAGGCCAGCGTCAGGTTCTCGACGCTGCAGACCTGCTCGATCAGCGGCGGGCCGTGGTAGTGCGGAAACAGTGGCATGTGAGCCTCCTTCTTGTGATGATCAGTCGCCGCCGTGCCGGGCATGGGCGATCTGGCGCCGGCCGCCCAGCGCCTCCCAGGCCAGCGCGTCGGCCAGCTGGTTCAGCTCGCGTGGGATGGCCACGAACGTCAGCTGCGCGAACTGGCCGGCCAACGCGGCCGTGCGCGCGTGCAGCGGCTGTAGCGCGGCCGCACGCACGGCGCTGCGCCCGGCGATCTGCTCGACGGCGATCCGGCTGTCGGTCAGGCAGATCACCGGCCGGCCAGGGTAGCATTGCAGCATCAGCTCGAGCCCGGCGATCACGGCCTGGTACTCGGCCTCGTTGTTCGTGCCGGCCGGCCGGCGCAGGCAGCGCCAGGTCAACACATTGCCGGCGCTATCGCGCACCACCACCCCGATCCCGGCCACACCGCGTTGCGCCGCGCCTGGTGTGCCGTCCACCTGCACCAGCAGCGTGGCGCCCGGCCCGGCTAGGCCCGGTTCACCAGCAGCAGTGCGATCAGCCCCAGCGTCAGCGCCATCAGCAGACATGTCAGCACAATGCATCCGCGCAGCAGCCGGCTGGGCCGCAGGCGCGGCATGTGCATCCGCGATGGGCGGAAGAGCAGGGCTGCCAGGGCGGTGAGCGCTGCCAGCGCCGCCATCCCGAACAGGCACCATATGGCGATCAGGTTCTCGTTCACGGTCGGCTCCTTTCGTTACGGTTGTGCCGGCGACCAGCCGCACCACGCGCGCAAGTCGTTGCCATAGCCCAATCTGCCGTTGGATCATCGCGGCGCTCCTTTCCTGGTTGGGCTTGCCGCGCGTGGCCCATCCTCGCCGCGATAGCGCAGCACCACCATGCCGCCGGCCAGCTGGTAGCGCTGATCGTGGCGCAGCGCGATCGGCGCCTGCCCGGCCTCGATCACCGGCCCCTGCGCGGTCAGCCGCAGCAGCGCGATCGTGCCGGCGCGGCCGTCGGCCGGGGCGGCGCGCAGAGGATGGCGGGTGATCGCGAGCGCGGGGGCGTTGCCCTGCAGCGTGATCGTGCGCGCCTCGCGCGTCGTGGTGTCGAACAGGTCGATGATGCCGGCCCAGCGTAGGCTCGCCCGCCCCCGGCGGCGCCCGCGTGTGATCAGCCCGGCGCCACCGGCCAGCAGCGCCAGCGTGATCGCGGCCAGGCCGATCAGCGGCTCCGTGCGCATGGGCCGGCCGGCCGGCCCAGCTGGCGGCCGAGTCGCTACCACAGCCGGCTCGGCCCGTGGCGTGGCCGTGGGCGTAGGCACAGCCGGCCGGGCCGGCGTCGGCGCATCCGCCGCCCCACCGGCGCCTGGCGCGGGCGGATCGATCACCAGGTAGTAGGCGCGGCTGCCGTAGGTGTCGGGGTAGAGATCTTCCAGCACGATCGTCACCGAATAGCTCGCGGCCGCCGCCGGCAACACGATCGGCTGGGGCGCGATGCAGGTAATCGCCTGCCGGTCGGCGCTGGTGAAGCGCTGCGACCAGCGATACACCTCGCGTGTGCCGGCCTGAAAGCTGATCGTCGCCTGGTCGTCGCTGCACAGCTCGCCGCGCCCGTCAGGCGTCGAGGCCAGGTGCAACGGCCGGCCGGGCAGATCCAGCAGCTGGCTGCGCGTGAAGAAGACGCCGCGCGCGCGCGGTTGGCGTGGGGCGTCGGGCAGTGCCGGCGCCAGCTCGATTGCCTCCGGCCCAGCTGGCGGTTCATCAGCGCGCACCGGCCCGCTGTTGAGCACACAGCTCAGCGCAAGCCATGCGCCCAACCACCATGCCCATGCGCTCCGATTGTGCTTGTGCTTCATCGCGACCTCCCTGGGCGTGCCGGGTGACCCCGGCCGGCGCGCCGTGTATGCGGCCGGGGTTTACGCCGGCGCAGGTGCAGGCTGAGCGTGATCCCACTGCGGCTCAGGGTTATGCGGTGGCGGAGGCGTGCCAGCAGGCTGCCGGCGCGGCGCAGCATCCGCCACAGGCTGGCCGGCCGGCTCATGGCGCCACATCCACATGCGCATCCGGCGCCTGCGCATGGCCATTTGTCTGCGGGTCGGTGCCGGCGTGCGCCGGCCATGCCTGCGCCAGGTCGTCTAGCGCAAACAGATTTCGCTGGCGCAGCGCCGCCGCAAACGCCTCGTCGTCGTCGCGAATCAGCGCCAGATCGTCCCTGGCCACGCCCAGCTGCACCTGCACGAAGCCCAGGCACAGCTGCCCGGCGCCGTAGGCCGCGCTGCCCAGGCCCTCGAGGCTGTAGAGCGGGCTGCCATCCGGCGTCAGCTGGATGGTCTCAATGCGCGGGCGCGCGCTGCGCTTGAGCTGCCAGGTCGGCTGTTGCACGCTATCGAGCAGTGCCTGGCCCACCGGCACCAGCGGGTCGTCGCCGGCCTCGAGTTCGAGCAGTTCGACCAGGCCGAGCGGCGCGAGGGTGCGCTCGGCCGCCGCGCGCGCCAGCTCGCGCACGGCATCGGCCAGGCTGGCGCTGCCCGGCGCGGCCAGGCGCCCCAGCAGATCGGCCACAAGCTCGCCGGCATCGGCGCGCTCGGCCAGTGCCGCACACGCGGCCTGCCCGTGCAGCAGCAGAGTCCATGGGCCATACACAGCCGCAGGCCGGTGCAACTGCTCATACTCGCGCTGCAGGCTTGCGCGGGCGCTGCGCACCTCGGCCAGGCGTGCGTCCAGCTGCGCCAGCGTCTCGCCCAGCAGATCGGTCGCCTGTGCGACGATCGTGCAGGCCGCCTGGAGCGCGCTGCGCTGGAGCGCCAGGTACTCACGCCGGTTCCACAGCGCGACCGCCTCGGGCAGCGAGAGGGCCTCGTCGCCGCCGACCAGCCAGCGCCAGAGGGTGCCGCCCAGGCGGCGGCCCGGCTCGCGCAGCCGGCCCTGCCAGGTGTGCAGCCGCTCCTGCACATGCCCATACGTCTCGTCGGCCTGCACGCGTGCGGCCTCCAGCCGTTCGGCCCGCTCGCGCCCGGCCAGCAGCGTATCGCCGACGAGCGTGCGCGGCGCGGTGCCGGCCGTCGCAATCGCGCGGCGCAGCCGCTGGATGGCAAGTGTCGCGATCCGCTGGCGATTCTCGTAGATCAGCTGCTCGGCGCCGCCAACCGGCTCGGGCCGGATGAGCATGGCGAACTGCTCGGCCAGCTCGCGATCCGCGCTCAGCTGCACCGGCTCGAACGTGTGGCCGGCCGCGTCCTGGATCAGCGCCTCGGGCAGGGCGCTGGTCAGCCCGAGCGCGTCGAGCAGCTCGTCGGCCGGGCGCGCGTCGGCCGTAGTTGATGTGGGGCCGGGGGCGATCAGGGAAAGCATGGTGTTCCTCCTTTTGCTGGTGCAGGCGCGCGGTGGCGCACCTACGTGCCGAACTGCGTGACGAACTGATCGAGCGTGCGCAGCGCCAGGCCGGCCGCAAGCACCGCGTGCAGCTGCTCGGGGTCGGCGCGCAGGGTGGCGGCGCGCGCGGTGTGCAAATAGCGCAGCCGGCCATCGGCGCGCGCCACCCCATCATCGTTGGCCGTGTGGCTGGCGATCGTCTGCCAGGTAGTGCCGCGCAACAGCGTATACAGGCTGAGCGCCGACTGGTCGAGAAAGCGCTCGAGCTCGGGCTCGGTCACGCTGGCAGCAACACCCGGCAGGCGCGGATCGTCGAGCAAGAATACGCGGTCGAACGGCGCGCGCTGCATGGCGATCTCGAGATCATTGGCATACCGGCGGTGCTGGCCGTACCGGCTCATATGCTCGATCGCCTCGAGCAGCGCGCGGAAGTTCGCGCGGGTGAAGGGTGTGAGTCCGCTAAACGCACATGGCCCCAGCAGCACGCCCCACAGCTCGTAGGTGCGAAGGCCCTGCTCGGCCAGCACATGCCGGATGAGGTAGGGCAGCAGCTGGTGGCTGGCGTTGCCCATCGCGCCACACGCGCCGCCGATCAGCACGATGCGCTTCTCGCGGTTGGCCTGCTCGCGCGGGCGGCGCTGCGCCACAATGCGCTGCACGTCGGTCTGGCCGGGTATGTCGGCGGGCGCGGCGCGTAACGTGTGCAGCGCGCGCCGCAGCCAGCCCAGCACCAGATCGATGTTCAGATCGATGTCGAGCGCAGAGATCGCCGCGTGGCCGCTGCCGCCCGATCCCGCGCGCGGGTGATCCTCGAACACGGCGATGCCGCGCAGCAGGGCCTGGTAGCGCCGCGCCAGCAGCGGGTCGTCGGCGATCCGATCGCGCGGACTCTCGTCGTCGAGCACGAGCCGATCGGCCAGCGCGAGCGGCATGAGCGCGCCGTGCGATTGGTACACGCCAACCGGCCGTGGCGCCAGCCGGTCGTTGTTCAGGCCGACCGCGTGCAGCCCGATGTTGTCGCGGTAGGCCAGGCCATAGCAGCGCAGGGCCACGCTCTCGCCCGAGTTGCCCGCGCCGATCAGCACCACGTCGCGGTTATCGGGCGGTGCGGGCGCGTCGTCGGGTGCTTCGGGCCGGCGCGCGGCCGGGTTGAAGCGCTGAAGCTGCTGTGAGTTCAG
>CAYMQY010000266.1:0-5351 GCA_964392655.1 uncultured Saprospiraceae bacterium | reverse complement strand
GTTTTTTAAGTCTTTCTGTCGCACTTCTTCGATAAAACTTTAAGTCGCACAACACATCTCTTACCCCCCGGGCATCATCCCGGTGCACTCCCGGTATTTTTGAACACCTGCTCTCACTTTTTTACAAATTCGGAATCGGATTCCGAATTTGTAAAAACCCATGGCATGCCTTGCATACGCAGCATTTCACCGCCATCCCAACAAAAAACCGCCCCACATCTTGCCATCCTGCACAAACGCCTATTTTCGCCCTTCGTCCCTGAGAACTTTCCAACCCGAAACCCGAAACCCTTCAGCCACCAACCTTGCGTTCAGCCATGATTTCATTCCGAGAGGTAATCCAGCGTGAAAAAGAGCAACTTTTAGTGCGGCGCCAAAAACTGGGCATCGAGCACGGCAGCCCGGAGCAGGAAAACTGGTTCGGTATCGCCCTGTCGGGCGGAGGTATCCGCTCGGCGACCATCAACCTCGGTTTTCTGAAAACCCTGCACCGCTTCGGTATTCTGAAAAAAGCGGATTACCTGAGTTCTGTCTCCGGCGGTGGCTACACACACTCCTACGTGCAGGCCACCACGAAAGAAGCGGGCAGCATGGACGCGCTTTTCTCCAACGAACACGTGGATGCCATGCGCCGCCACGGCGAGTACATGACTCCCGGACAAGGCTACTGGAAGACGTTCAACACCCTGCTGCTGGTGGTGGCGTTCGTGGTCAGTTGGGGCATGAGCCTCATCAACCCGCTCATCGTAGGCGGTATTTTGTACTATGCCTACAGTTTGGTCACGGCCCTGTTCACCGAAAACCCGCTGGTCGGCACCATTGGTCTGGCCTCGGAAATGACTACCCTGCTGATGTACGTGGCTGCCGGAATTTTTGCTGTCCACTTTGTTACCAACGTGTACCTCAACTACCATCTGGGAGTGTCCAAGGCGTTCAACCGCATCGAGGCGGCGCTGGCGGCGGTATTCATCGCCCTGTTTGTGTGGACGGAACTGGCCGAACTCGGCGGCACCGGACTCACCGCCGAGCCGCTGGATGCGCTGCTCAAAATGCTCACCCTGATCGTGCTCGGGTTTTATGTAAACCCCAATGCGATCAGTTTTCACCGGTTTTACCGCAAACAACTGGCCGACTTGTACCTGCGGTTTTCGGGCAAGGCACGGAATATTCCGTTGGGCGAAATGTTCGACGCGCAGGCCTCCGATCCCCGGAAGTACGAGGCGCCCTATCCGCTCATCAACACTTGTCTGAACTTGCAAAACCCCGCCGGCGACGCCAAATTCATGGGCACCAAAGCCAGCGACTACTTCCTCCTCAGCCCGCTGTTTTGCGGCTCCAAACTGACAGGCTACGTGCCCACCAACTACTACGATGACTACCGCAGCATGACCCTGCCCGCCGCCGTCACCATTTCGGCGGCAGCCGTCAATCCCGGCATGGGCATGTACTCCAGCCCGATGCTCAGCGCTCTGGTCACCCTGTTCAACGCCCGGCTCGGGTGCTGGGTCTCCAACCCGCTGGTGTTGAAAAAAGCATACGGCATGATCTGGTGGCCGATCTATTTTTTCCGCGAACTGCTGGGGCGTATCGGTTCCGACAACCGCATGATCAATATTTCAGACGGTGGCCACATCGAAAACTTCGGCGCCTATGAACTCCTGCGCCGCGGCTGCCGACTCATCATTTCGGTGGATGCCGGCGAAGACGCCGCCTACCGCTTCGACGACCTGAACAACTTCGTGCTGCGCGCCCGCAACGAACTGGGTATCGAAATCCGCTTCCGCGACGACCAGCAACCCGAAGACCTCATTCGCCCGCGCCCCTCTTCGGTGTACTCCCGCAAACGCTACGCCGTGGCCGACATCCTCCAGTGGTGGGAAGACCGCGTGGTGACCGACCCCACCTCCGGCAAAGAGCGCAAGGAAACCGTCAACCTCAAGCAGCCGATCAATGTGGGTACGTTCGTGTACGTCAAATCGTCCGTCACGGCGCCCGGCGGAAAACCCGACCTTGACCCTTCCGATTCCCTGAAATACGGCACCTACAAGTACAAAATCTACCACCCCGAGTTTCCGCACGAGTCCACCAGCGACCAGTTTTTCGACCCTGTGCAGTGGGAAGCCTACTACCAGTTGGGCCAGTACCTCGGCGCCGACATGCTCGGACTGGACGATCTGGAAGCCTACGCCTCCGGCGAAAAACCCGCGCCCGACCTCAGCGTTGAAGAACTGCTGGGCTGGTTCGACAACCCTGCCAACTGCCCGCTCTTCCAGGCCAAACCCGCTCCGCGCGCCGCCGCGCCGGATGCCGATGTGCTGGAAAGCGTGTACGCGCCGCCTGCTGCAGTGGAAGAGGAAGTAAAATACCGGATGTAAAATCACGCTATGAGAAATCAACTGAGCCGGCTTTTCCCGCGATTGGATAATGAACCGAACGGGGGGCGGTACACCTCGCTGAACCCGGAGAGTATCCTGCACACGATTTACCAATTGGAGCGCCGCATTGCCGAGCGGTTCCCGGAGTCGGGTTTGTTGCAGGTGTGTTGCGAGTTCCGCTACCTGGCCTCGCAGTCGGAGCAACTGGCCCGCCGGCTCGGCCCGCCGATCTGGCCGGTGCGGATCGTGACCATTCTGGCGGCGGGTTTGCTGCTGTTCGTAGCCGTCGGGGCGGTTATCGTGGTAGTTGACAAGTTTTCCATAGACACCAACAATATTGCCGAAGTGCTTCAGGCCACCGAAGCGGGCATCAATGAACTGATCCTGCTGGGGCTTGCGCTGTTTTTTCTGACAAGCCTCGAAATGCGGATCAAACGCTTCTCGGCGCTGCAGGCACTGCATCGCCTGCGTTCCATTGCGCACGTGGTGGACATGCACCAGTTGACCAAAGACCCGGCACAATTGCTCGCCCGGTTTCAGGACACCGAGTCGTCGCCCAAACGCACGCTCAGCCGATACGAACTGGTGCGTTACCTTGACTACTGCGCCGAAATGCTGGCCCTCGACAGCAAAGTGGCGGCGCTCTTCGCCCAGAACATGGACGACCCTGTGGTGTTGAACGCCGTGAACGACCTGGAATCGCTCACGCAGGGTTTGTCGGGCAAAATCTGGCAGAAAATTATGATTCTGGATCTGGCGGCGGAGCAAACATCGAAGCCGTAGAGAGCGCCGAGCGCGGAATACCCCCAAACCGTCGTTTCTTTGCGCCAAAATCAACCACGCCATGATCAAATTACTCGTTGCCGACGAATCGCACACCGCCGAAGTGGCCGCCCTGCTGGCCAACCTGTTCGAGGAGGTGGAGCACAGCCTTGAATTTGAAGAAATCGCCGAAATTTTCGCGGAAATGGACGCCGACGACCACCACTCCACCTTGCTTGCCCTCGACGACGACGACGCGGTGGTCGGGGTCATCACCGTCGTGGAGTCGCTGTCGCTGTCGGCGGGCGGGCGGTATGGCGTCATCAATGAATTGTTCGTGGTGCCCGAGTACCGCTCCGAAGGCGTGGGCAAGATGCTGCTCGACTTCGCCAAGGAAATCGGCGAGCAGCGGGGCTGGACGCGCATCGAGGTGACCACCCCTGGCGACGAGTTCGACAAAACGCTGCGTTTTTACGAGCGGGAAGGCTTCTGGAAAATCGGGCCGCGGTACAAGTTTACGTGGTAGTCGTGGGTTTCTTGCTTGCAGTTCCATTTGTCATCTTGTAAAGACCCGTCCGAGCCACGGCGGGCTGCTGCGCAGGCTGTCCGACATGTCTGTCATTTCAGAGCGGACGGATCTCTACGGGATGACAAACGGAGCGGTCGCAAAATAATGCGGTATGGAACCACTCAGGCCAGCGTGTACCAGGTGCCTTTGCCCATGCCGTTTTGCCGAATCTGTCCCGTTTTGACTAACTTTTCAAGGCTCTTTTTCAAATTGTGGCGCGAGTAGGTGGTTAATTTTTCCAATTCTCCCATCGTGATGCGCCCCCGGGATCGCAGCAAATCGAGAATGGCGTGGACGTGTTCCGGCTGCTGATTCAACAAAATATGTTCCCGGTTCACCTTGATTTCCAGATTGTCTTTCTGCCTTTTCAGCGACTTCAAGAAAAAAACCACCCAAGGCTCCCAGTTGATTTTCGGCATGCGCAGCGTGGTTTGCGTTTGCCGCAATGCCAGATAGTAAGCACTCCTTTCCTGCTCGATGACCGACTCCATCGAACTGTACGGAACGTAGCGATAGCCGGTTTTGAGCAGCAGGTAAGTGGTCAATGCCCGCGACAACCGCCCGTTTCCATCTTGAAAAGGGTGAATTGCCAAAAAGCGCACCACGAAAACGGCAACGATCAGCAAGGGGTGCAAGCGCCCATCAGCAAAAGCGCCTTGCGTCCAGGATACCAATTGTTCCATTTCCAAAGGGGTGTCGAAAGGACTCGTGGTCTCGAAAATGACGCCCAATTCTTGCCCGTTCGCATCTGTAGCCACCACGTGGTTGGGCAGTTGTTTGTAACGGCCCTTGTGCCAGTGGTCCTTGTCGCTGTACTTCATCAGCGTTTGGTGCAATTGCTGGATAAAGCCTTCCGACAAGGGGATGTCCTGGAAATGCGTAAAAATGGTGTGCATCAATTCAGCGTAGCCGGCTACCTCCTGTTCGTCGCGGGTCTCGAATTTTTGTATCTGCAAACCCGACAAGAGCATTTCCACTTGCCGGTCTGTCAAGCGGCTGCCTTCGATCCGGGTGCTGGAGCCGATGCTTTCTATCGTTGCCACTTTTTGCAGGTGCAGCAATTTGTCGGGAGCCAAATTGCCCAACGCTCGCCATGCGCCTTTAAACTCGTCAATTTCCGAAATGAGCAGCAGGATTTCCGGCGTGATTTCAAGGTTTTGTGCTTGTGCCATAAGCCATGTTTTTATCCATAAGTAGCCACAAAACTAACCTTGTTCCAAAAAATTATCCATATTTATCCATAAAAACTTAAAACACCTACTTCACGGCGGGCAGCCACGTTTATCATCTGCGAGATGACAAACGTGGCATTGGCATCGTCACGGCGCTTATTGCCCTTCTGAAAAAACTGCCCTACTCAGAAACTCCCCAAACCGTCGTTTATTTGCCCCAAAATCAACTGCACTTATGCTGGGAAACACCTTTTATGCCCTTACGGTCCTGGCTTATCTTGGCCTGGCTGCCCTCAACCTCTACAGGCCCAGTGCTACCGGCGAGCGGCTGGTCGGCTGGGGGTTTATCATATTGGCCGCATTGGCCGCGTACGTGCTTTGCAGTTTGCTGCTCACTATCAACCTTGCCGGCAATGGAAAATTCGACTGGGTTTCGGCCTCCAAAGCAACCCGAAAAATAGTCGTCGGCCTGGG
>CAYMQY010000265.1:0-5361 GCA_964392655.1 uncultured Saprospiraceae bacterium | reverse complement strand
ATGCCGTGGTTTCGGTTGGGGTAAAAATGCGTGTCGAACTGCTTGTTTGCCTGCACCAGTGCGCGCACCATTTCGGTGGTTTGTTGCCAGTGTACGTTGTCATCGGCAGTGCCGTGGCAGATGAGGTAGTTGCCGCCGCGCAGTTGTTTCACAAAATTGATGGGCGAGTTTTCCTCATAGCCGGCGCTGTTGTCGGCAGTGGTGTGCATGAAGCGCTCGGTGTAGGCCGAGTCGTACCATTTCCAGTTGGTAACAGGCGCCACGGCCATGGCCATTTTGAACACCTCGTTGCCCTTCAGCACGCAGGAACTGCTCAGGTAGCCGCCAAAACTCCAGCCCCAGATGCCGATGCGGCCCGGGTCAACGAATGGCATGGCTGCCAGTTGGCGGGCGGCGGCGATCTGGTCTTCGGTTTCGTATTTGCCCAACTGGAGCTGGGTGCATTTTTTGAACGCACGCCCTCGGGCGCCCGTGCCCCGGTTGTCCACACTCACCACGATGTAACCTTTTTGCGCCAGCATCTGCCGCCAGGGACCGAGGTAGCCGTCATACTCGTTTTTTACGGTCTGGGAACCCGGGCCGCCGTACACGTCGAACAGCACCGGATACTTTTTTTGCGGATCAAAATTGGCGGGTTTCAGCATCCAGCCGTTCAGTAGGGTGCTGTCGTCGTTGGCTTTCAGGGTGAAAAACTCCACGGGAGCAAAGCCGTACTCCTTGCAGGTACGTTCCACGCGTTCGTTGCGCAGCAGGGGGCGGAGCGCCTCGCCGGTGTTGGTGCAGAGGTCGGCTACGGGCGGACTGTTCAGCGTGGAATGCCGGTGCACAAAAAACTCATAGGTGGGCGAAAACGTCGCCTCGTGCATACCCGGCCCGGGCGTGAGCAGACGCGGGGCGCCCCCGTTCAGAGAGCCTTCCCATACCTGCCGGTCCATCGGGGTGGGGGTGGCGGTTTGGTAATAAAACCGCCCGGAAGCGGGGTCTATGCCGTAAAATTTGGTCACGTCGAAATCGCCCTGAGTCAGTTGGCGCACGGCGACGGCGGCAGCCGGGTGGCGGGGCAGCAGGTAGAGGTGGGTATGGCCGTCGCGCTCGCTCATCCAGAGGAATTCGGAATTGTTGGGCAGAAACGTGAGGTTGTCGCACACTTCCAGGTCCACGTAGGCGGCGTCCATTTCGTCGAGCAGCATACCGGAATTGTGCTGCACCGGGTCGTACAGTGCGAGCGAGAGGTTGTTTTGCTCGCGGTTGAGCACATAAATGCAGAGTTGGTTGTCGGGCGTCCAGTAAATGCGCGGCAGGTAAATGTCCTGGTTTTCGGTGCCGGGCAGGGCCTGCGCGGTTTGGCCCGTGGCAAGGTCGTACACGTGTACGCCGACGCGGGAATTGGGCGCGCCCACTTTCGGATACTTGAATTTGGTGCGTTCCGGATAGGCGGCGCCGGTGTACCAGGTGATCGGGAATTCGGGAACGGCGCGTTCGTCGAAGCGGATAAACGCCAGTTTGCTGCCGTCGGGACTCCAGGCAGTAGCCACCATGCCGTTTCCTTCCACCGGACTGAATTCCTCCTCATACACCCAGTCGGGAATGCCGTTGATGATTTCGTTTTGTTTGCCGTCGGCGGTCACCTGCACCGTGGCGCCGGAAGCGAGATTTTTGTAAAACAGGTTGTTGCCGGCGACGAAGGCCACCTTGTCACCGGCTTCGGAAAAGGCGGCGTACTGCACCGGCCCGCCTTCATGCAGGCGTGTGGTTTTGCGGCTGTTCCGGTCAAAAATCCAGTAGTCGGCCAGCACGGAGTGGCGGTACACGGGTTTGGTGTTGGTGCGCAACAGCACGCGGGCGAGGTCGTTGCTGAACGCGAATTCGTCCCACACGCCCACTTCGCGCAGATCTTCGGCGCGCACGAGGGTACGCGATACGAGGCCGGTGCCGAGGTCGTGCTCCACGAGGTTGCCGTTTTCGTCCTGCCGGAAATAGTGGTTGCTGTTGGGCGCAAAGCGAAACTCGTCTGCCGACTGTGCATAGAACCGGAAGTACACGAAGCAGTCGTCGAGCGTGACCGGTTTTTGGGCGGAGGCAGGTGCCGGCGGCAGCAGGAAAGCGAGGAACAGGAGCAGGACGTATTTCATCATGCGGCAGTATTTTGTTGCCGGCAAAGATGGGAGGGATTTGGGTTACTCCAGACAAACGAATAAAAAAACGCGAGCCACC
The DNA here is from genome assembly GCA_964392655.1 of uncultured Saprospiraceae bacterium. Classification (GTDB taxonomy): domain Bacteria; phylum Bacteroidota; class Bacteroidia; order Chitinophagales; family Saprospiraceae; genus M3007. The sequence continues at coordinate 3,147 of CAYMQY010000265.1, read as the reverse complement.
CCGACGCATCGGAATGGCTCGCATTTATGAAAAGGGGGCAACAAACGATCTCTTTGTGAGGGGCTTGTCACCGGTTCTGGTTCAGGCTTCTTTCAGCATTTTATTGCCAAAGGCCATCAGAACGAGCAGTAGACAGGTGAGGATCAGCATTGGATTAAGTTTTTTTCGTGAATAGACCTGGGTGAATGGACGCGATGTCCAATGTACTTGTCGCAGATGAGAACGCCATCACAAGCCAAAAACGGGGCCGGAATCTGTTAAGGTTCGTTAATGAAATGCAAAACGCCGGTTTTGGCAAAAATTGAAATTAGCGCCAAACCCGCTGCAACAACCACCCCAGCCCCATCACTAAGCCGCAACCCAGCGGATTGTACCACAGGTACGCGTCTTTGTCCACGAAAAAAAACAGGTAAAAAATAACGGCCTGCGTCGCTACAGCAGCCCAAAAGACCGCCCGCCCCTGCACGCTTTTCAGAAAAAATGCCGTGAAAAAGATACCGAGGATGGTGCCGTAAAACACCGACCCCACCATGTTCACGGCCTGAATCAGGTTGTCGAACAGGTCGGCGTAGGTAGCAACAATCACAATGAACACGCCCCAACCCACGGTGAACCAGCGCGACATGCGGAAGTAGTGCGTGTCGTCGCGGTCTTTCACAAAAGAGCGCCGGTAGATGTCCGACAGCGAGGTGGCCGTCAGGGCGCTCAGTTCAGAAGCCGTGGTGCTCCACGACGCGCAAAAGATCATGGCCAGCATGAGGCCGACCAGCCCGACGGGAATGTGTTGCAGGATAAAATTGATGAACACAAAATCCTTGTCTTTGGAATCGCCCTTGGGGTCGGCTTTTTTTACCAGATTTTCGGCTTCGGCGCGCAGGGCTTTGCGCTCGTTTTCCCAGACCTGGAGTTGCGTTTCATTTTCAGCAGTCAGGCCGCCGGCGCCGCTTCGTTTGGCGACAGCCACCCCGTCGAGCAGGTTTTTTTTCAGCAAAAAAAGGCTGTCGTTGCGGGCCTCCAGTTGGCGGAAAGCGGCCTCGTGTTCGGTGCGCGCCACTTTGGCCCGGTTCACCTGGTTGAAATGCAGGGGCGCGGCATTGAACTGGTAAAACACGTACACCATGACCCCGACCGACAGCACCAGAAACTGCATCGGAATTTTGATAAACCCGTTGAACAGCAGTCCGAAACGGCTCTCCCGTAGCGATTTACCGGAGAGGTAACGCCCCACCTGGCTCTGGTCGGTGCCGAAATAGGAGAGGAACAAAAACGTGGCGCCCAGTATGCCCGACCACACGTTGTACCGGTCGTGGATGTCGAACGACCAGTCCAGCACCTTCGTCTTGCTCGTCGCGCCGGCGATTTGCCAGGCATCCGAGAGTCCTACGCCTTCGGGCAGTTGAAAAAGCACCAGCACAAACGCCAGTACCAGACCGCTGAGCATGATCGTCATTTGCAATTCCTGCGTGCGGCTTACGGCGGCACTGCCCCCGGAAGTGGTGTAGATCACCACAAAAAGCGCCATTACAAAATTGGTCATGGCCAGATTCCAGCCAAACACCGCGCACAAAATGATGCTCGGCGCGTAAATGCTGATGGCCGCCGCCACACCCCGCTGAATCAGGAAAAGCACTGCCGTGAGGGTGCGCATACGCAGGTCGAAGCGCTGTTCGAGAAACTCGTAGGCGGTGGTAACCCGCAGCCGGTAGTACACCGGCAAAACAAACGCCACGAGGAACAGCATGGCGATGGGCATACCGAAATAGAACTGCACGAATTCCATGCCGTCGAAAAAACCTTGCCCGGGCGTGCTCAGGAAGGTGATGGCGCTGGCCTGTGTGGCCATGATGCTCAGGCCGATGGTCCACCAGGGCAGGTCGCGTTTGCCGGCGAGAAAATTTTCACTGCTTTCGATACTCCGGCTTTTCCACAAACCGTAAAGCACGACAAATGCCAGCGAACCCACCAGCACAATCCAGTCGAGTATTGCCATAGTTACCGAACAGAAAAATAAATGATGAGGCCGATAACGGCAATCAGCGTGATCCAGGCCCAGAGTCCGAGGCTGTTTTCGCGCCAGATGTTGAACAGTTTTTCCATGATGTTGCGCCAGTCCAGTTCGCCTCCGCGGCCGCGTACGGCGCGTTCGTAAACGAGGCAGAAGTATTTCCGCTGGCCTTTGCGCGCCTGGTCGCCGTGTTTGGTCAGGATGATAAATTCGGCATTCAGGAAGCGCAGGTCGAACAGTTCGCTACGGCCCGCCACCTCGAGGATGAGCGAGTTTTCATTGCCTAATTTGCGCCAGGAGCCTTTGATCAGGTTGCCGTCCAGGGAAAGGAGGTATTCGCCGCCCGGATTGAAAATATGCAGGATGGCCTCGTGGAAACCCTCGTCGTCGCGCACTTCTTTCCAGCGTTTGCTCAGCCAGAAGTGTTCCTCCCGGAGGTCTTCGCCGAAAGGGATGACCTTGGGCAGGATGAAGTCCAGGTGCTGGTCCATCGTGCCGAGGTCGCGGGGCAATTCGGGGCTGAGGGCGCGGGATATGTCGTTGAACATGCGGATTTCGGTTGCCGATTCGGGTGGTTTCGGGGCGTAAAAGTCGGCAAAACTGCGGCATTTGCGTGGAAATTTGAAAAACTAAAAAGAACTTTGGTTCGCCGGCTCCCCCCCTCCCTGAAATCGAAAAAGCCAAAATCAAACCTTGCTGACCAACTGCGAGATTTTTTTTAAAAGCCGTTTTCGGCAAAAAGCGGTCGCGGTGTGGGGGCGGGCTTTTTGGTGCAAAAAGTTTTCAAACCGCCGCCGGAAAACTCAAATTGTTTTGTATTTTTGACCCCATCCTTCATCAAAAAATGAAAAAACCCATGCCCAAATCACTTTCAGCCCCGCACACACCTATTTTCGAGCAAATCAAGCGCCTTGATGAGGACGGCAATGAATTCTGGTCTGCCCGGGACCTTAGCAAAATTTTTGAGTACAACGAGTACCGAAATTTTCAACCCGTCATCGAACGGGCAAAAATTGCCTGTGAAAACAGCGGTCATTCCATCGTTGATCATTTCGTGGATATCCACGAAATGATCCAAATCGGAAAAGGAGGTCGGCGCGAAGTCGAAAGCGTCAAACTTTCCCGTTACGCCTGTTACCTCA
>CAYMQY010000264.1:0-5420 GCA_964392655.1 uncultured Saprospiraceae bacterium | reverse complement strand
GAACAGCCTCAAATTAGCCGACCTGTTCGGCAATTCCCGCGGAGCGGAAAAACAACTGCTGGCCGACGCGCGCACGCATCTGGAGGCTCTGGCCAATGTGCAGGATCAAATGGTGGAAATTTATGAGGAAATACAAACCATGGAGCGCTCGGAACGGGCGGCTCAACTCGCGAGCAAACACCTGGATCAGCTGTTGATGAACCCACGCATGAAGCCGTCCATGATTCGCAAGATTGCCGCGGAATACCATGCCCTGATTTTTCCCGACAAGCCTGTCGCCGAACTTCAAGTGCTGGACGCATTCGAGTGGCAAGACCGCTTCAAGGTCAAACGCGGCCTGATGCATGATCTTCAAAACAAGCAACGCGAATTTGACCTTTATATGGCCGCCCTCGCGCCCATCACCCGGCAGTTAAGCGATCTGGACATCAAGAATCAGGCTCTGGACGAATTTTCGGCCGATTTGCGCGGCCTTTCCGGAAAAGGATCCGACCTGCGCCAAAAACTGGAGGCCTACATTGCAGGCCAGGCGGACTCCACCAAAACGCTCTCCATGGACGAAATGCTGGCGCTTCAGATGAAATTCCGCGAACTGGCCGAACAACCGTTCGACTATCAGGTGGCTATTTCGGTGGAGAAAAGTACCGTGATTGTCACCGCCCGGTTTGCACCGCTGGATTCGGTGCTTACTTCTCTCGCCGACAGAAAAGCAGGCGCCAAAACGAAAACCGTTAAATTAGAAACGCAGGGCGGTTTGCGTATCAGCACAGGCGTGGGCATCGGCTTTGGGCGCATGTTCGACCCGGTGGAGGAGTTCAGCGTCCGGGAAAATGCGATCGTGGCGGAAGAGGGAGGAGTCGTACAGCCGTCGCTGGCTACATTTATTCACTTTTACCCGCACAACAGCCGTAGCGGAATGGCCCTTGCCGGCACTTTCGGAATCGGTATTCCCCTGAGCCTGTCCAACATCACCGCCCTGAATTTTTACCTTGGACCCAGCCTGATGTTCGGGCGCGGCCAGCGGATTGTGCTGAGCGGCGGCATTACGGCCGGGCCAATTAAAAAACTTGGCAAAGGCTTCGAAGTAGGCGATCCGTTCGATCCCAATCTGGGCGATATCCCTACCCGGACGGCCTATGACCTGGGGTACTTTTTGAGTATTTCGTTTAACGTCGGGGGCTAACTGTTTAGCACCCACCTGCTACGCCCCATTAGTGTATTTTTCACCACAGATACCCAGATTAACACAGATTTTCCACGATTAATCTGTGTTAATCTGGGTATCTGTGGTGAAAAATACGTTGCCTCAGACAGGTGCTAAATAGTTACAATCATGTAATCCTTTATTTTGGCTCCTTCAGTTTTTGCGCTTTAATTTTCATGCGTTTGCCCTGTCCCGGCAGTCTTTTTTTCATCAGCAAAACGGGTAATCACTATGTCGTACCGCCTCCCAGTTCTCCCGTTTATTTTAGCCCTCGGCCTTGGAACGGGCGCCAGTGCCCAGGAAAAAACCATCCGGTATTTCCACCCCGTTTTTTCATCCTCCGTTTCGGTCGGCGTCACCGGCGAGCGGGGGATTACGCGTGCCCTGGTGGTTGGGGCCGGCAGTTACCAAAATGCGGAAATCGGCGCACTTCCTTTCGCGCGGCGCGACGCCGAAGCATTTGCCGCGTTTTTGAAAACGCCTGCCGGGGGCAGCGTGGCTTGGGAAAACCTGTTTTTGCTGACCAACAAGGACGCTACGCTGGCCAACGTGGCCAACGCGCTTGATGCGATGACGGCCGAAAGCCGGCAGGGCGACAAGATTATCGTATTTGTCAGTGCCGTCGCTCAGGTTCGGGAGCGTTCCGATCCCGCCCTGCTGTTTTACGACTCCCCTCCGGCGCCGACGGGGGCCGGATTCATTGCGCTCTCGCGCCTCACTTCTTTGCTGGGCGAAGCCGCTACGCGCAAAGGCGCTCGGGTATTTGTAGCGATCGAACTCACTCCGACGTTTTCCGACATCAAAACCCTCGAGCGCTGGAATGCATCGGAGTCCCGCTACGGGCTTTTTCTGGAAAAAATGGCTTCCGTACCGACAGAAGTTGCCGACTCCCTGAGGGCAACCCGTTCATTCGGCAATACCCTGATGCGCGGTCTTTTGGGCCTGGCCGATACCGACCATAATGAAAAACTGTATGTGCCGGAGTTGTTGTCCTACCTGAACACACCCGGGAAAAAACAGGATTGGGCGGGGCGCTGCGCTTTTCTGGCGTTTTCCGACCGGGACGACTGGCTGTGCAAAGCGCCTTCCGGCTATTCGCGGGAAAAACTGGCGGCACAGGTGGAGCGTGCACAAACACCGATTCTTCAATTGGAAGTACAGCCCCTCGACGGTTTCATGGCAGGACTCGGCGACCCGGTAGCCCAGCGTTTGTACGAAGATTTTATCCTCACTATCCGACTCGGGCACCTGCTGACGCCTCCCGAACGCTGTGCGGCCACGCTGTTGGACAGCCTGCTGCAGATAGAATCCCTCGCGCCGGTGCGCAAGCAACTGCAACGCCGCATGGCCGTGGCATATCAGGACGAGTCGCAGCAGGCCATCAATGCCTACCTGCAAACCAGTTCGCACGAAATGACGCGCCGGCGAAAGGAGCATGAGCACTACAAGTTGTACCCCCGGTACCTGCAGATAACGGCCGACCTGCTTGGCGAAAACCATTTCATGCGTCCGATGCTTGAGGTAAAACGCCTGTATTTCGAAGCGCTCGCCATGCGCCTCGATGCCGAACATACTCCCGGTGATTCCACCGCGCTGCCCGAAGCCTTGCAGCGCCTTGAGCAGGCGGTCGAAATTGAACCGGACGCCGCATTCCTGTACAACGAGATGGGGGTCATCAAGGCCATCCTGCGGCAGTATCCGGAAGCCGAGCAATATTTCCTGCTTGCGCTGGAGCGCTCACCCACCTGGAGTCTGCCACAGGCAAACCTCAGTTTGGTATTCAAGGAACAAAAACGTTTTCCTGAAGCCCGAGAAGCCAGTATCTCGGCCATTGCGCTCAACCCGTCCAACCCGGACGGCTACGTCAAACTCGGGCTGGTTTTCCAGGGCATGAACGTGCTGGATTCCGCCGCCATCCAGTACCGGCGCGCGCTCCGGATCAATCCGGAATACATAGACGCCCATTACAACCTCGCCTGCATACAGGTACAAACCGGCCAACCGGATGTCGCGCTGGAATCGCTTCGGGCCGCTATCAAATACGGATTTGACCAACCGGGCCATATTATGGAAGATGAGGATTTGAAACCACTTCACGGCACCACGGCTTTTGCAGCGCTGATGCGCGAGGCGTTTCCGGATTTTCGAAGATGAATTTTTGGTAAATCATTTCGGAGTCAAGGTGGAATCATACATTAGCGCCCGACAAACGCGATTGCCATGATAAAAATGATTTGCCTGATTCTTGGCGGGGGCGCCGGCTCCCGCCTTTTCCCCCTGACGGAAAAACGCTCCAAGCCCGCCGTACCCATCGGCGGCAAGTACCGCCTGATTGACATCCCGATCTCGAATTGTATCAATTCGGGCGTCAAGCGCATGTTTGTGCTCACCCAGTACAACTCGGCATCGCTGAACGCGCATATCAAAAATGCCTACAACTTCGACCATTTCACCCACGGGTTTGTGGACATCCTCGCCGCCGAACAGACCCCCGGCAACGACACCTGGTTTCAGGGTACCGCTGACGCCGTGCGCCAAAGCCGACAGCACTACGAGCGCCAGGACTTCGACTATGTGCTCATCCTCTCGGGCGACCAGCTCTACCACATGGACTTTGAGGAGATGGTCAAAAACCACATTGAGCGCAACGCCGACCTGACCATTGCCTGCCTGCCGGTAAACGCCCGCGATGCTACCGGCTTCGGGATTATGAAAGTGGACGGACAGGGATACATCCCCCGGTTTATTGAAAAACCCAAAACCGACCTGTTGCCCGACTGGGTCAGTGAAGTCAGCAGCATGCACCAAAAACGCGGGCGGGTGTACATGGCCTCCATGGGCATCTACATTTTTAACCGCAAGGCTCTGAGCGACTTGTTCGACCGACACCCGGAAGCCAAGGATTTCGGCAAGGAAATTATTCCCGCTGCTATTGAGGAAAAACTGAAAGTGGCGGCCTACCAGTACGACGGCTACTGGACCGACATCGGTACCATCCGTTCGTTTTTTGAGGCCAACATCGAACTGACCGACCATATCCCGGCCTTCAACCTGTTCGACAACAAACGGATGATTTACACCCGGGGCCGTATGTTGCCGCCCGCCAAATTTTACGGCGGCACGCAGGTCAACCGCGCCCTGATCGCCGAAGGTTGCATCATTCACGCCCGAATGATAGACAGCGCCGTCATTGGTATACGCTCCAGAATAGGTGAAAATACGGTCATCAAAGACGCCATTGTCATGGGCAACGACCACTACCAGACCTTGCAGGAAATCGCGCTCAACCCCGACCAGATTCCCAAAGGTGTAGGGCAAAACTGCCACATCGAGCATGCGATCCTCGACAAGGACTGCTGCATTGGCAGCAACGTCATCATCAAGGGCGGCGACCACTTGCCCGACATGGATGCCGATGAATACTGCATCCGCGATGGTATCATCGTAGTGAAAAAAGGCGCCACCATCCCCGACGGTGCCCGAATTATGTAGTCCCCGATCACTCAAATCCTTAACGAAATGTACGCGTACCTGAAAGGCTTGATCACGTTCCGTTCTGCCACCCACCTCACGCTCGAAGTGGGCGGGGTGGGTTATCACCTGCATATTTCGTTGAGCACCTACACGGCTTTGGAAGGCAGGGACAGTGCCACGCTGTACACCCATTTTCACATTACCGAGGATGCGCACGCGCTCTACGGGTTTGCCACACAAACGGAGCGCAACATGTTTACCCAGCTCATCAGCGTCACCGGAGTGGGGCCGACTTCGGCGCTGCTGTTGCTGTCGGCCATGTCGGTAGATGAAATTCGCGCGGCCATCATCGGCGAACAGGCGCACGTACTGCAACGGGCCAAAGGAATCGGTCCAAAAGCCTCGAAGCAGATCATTCTTGACCTGAAAAACAAACTCGCCAAGGAGTCACCCGACGGGCCGGTGCTCCTGCCGCTTGCCGACAACACCGCCCGCGAAGAAGCCCTGACGGCACTCATGGCCCTGGGCATCAACCGGATTGCCGGACAAAAGGCGCTCAATCAGGTACAGAAAGAACAACCCGATGCCACGAAAGTCGAAGACCTGATCAAGGCCGCGCTGAGGTTGTTGCATTGAGCATAGCGACCCCACCCCCGGCCCCGGCCCCCCAGGGGGGGAGAGACGCGGCAAAAAGAGTAGATAAAACAAAGAAAAAAAGTTTCAGGAGATTAAAAAACGTCTA
>CAYMQY010000263.1:0-5437 GCA_964392655.1 uncultured Saprospiraceae bacterium | reverse complement strand
TGTAATCCTATAAGTTTAGGCGTGCTATGAGCAAGTACTTTCAAGATTTTTATATGAAAATGCCAAGCGCCATCCTGATTTTCTTCCTCTTCCACCACACCCTGTCTGCCCAAGGCCCCCTCGACGGCTACCTGAAAGGCAAAGGCGTGCTCGATCTGGCGCCTTCCATTTCATTCAATTCTGCGAAAACGTTTGTCGGAAGCGGCGGCCGGACCTACGATCTTGGCTACGAAGGTACCTTGCTGAGCCTGTTTGCCGAATACGGCCTGAGCAGGCGCGTGGATATAGTGGGCACCGCCGCCTACGTGTTCACCGGCACGCAAAGCGGCTTGCAAGACGGCGGCTTGTTTGTGAAATACCGGCCTGTGTACCGCAATTTCGGTGATGGGCGCCTCGGCGTGCTGTTCGGCACAGGGCTGGCCTTTCCGCTGGCCGACTACGAGCCTGCTGTTTCTGGTGCTCTCGGGCAAAAGGCCGTCATACTGCCCGCTCGCCTGATCCTGCAATGGGAAACACCGCTCGGACTTTTTCTCAACCTCAGCGGCGGCTACAACTGGCGATTCGACAGGTTGCAGGACGCGGACATTGCCGCAGTTCGGCAGGTACGGCCCGATTATCAGCCGGTGCAACCCGCCGATTTTTCCACCCTACTCTTCCGTGTCGGGTTTCCGGCGGCCCGCTACTACCTCGACGCCTGGGTGGAGTGGCAAAATACTGCGGGCGGCTCCGACTATGTACCCGATCTTCCCGATTTGCCGCAGGCCTTTGGCGTGTCGTACACCCAGGTTGGCGGCACGGCCTATTATTCCGAAAACGGGCGGAGCGGATTTTATGTCAGCGGCGGCTGCATACTCGGCGGGCGCAACACGAACCGCATGCTGCGCCTCACGGCGGGTATAGTTTTTCGATTCGGGCAAAGCCATTCTGCGTCATAATGACAGCAAAAAGGCAAATGATTGCCAAATTGGCGCAATTGCGGGCAACACAGGTGTCTGGAATGCTGTTTGTTCGATGTGAAAAGCCTGAACCCGTTTTTTCAATTAAAAAACGCCCTTGTTATGTCCCCAACACATCGTAACCGCCCCTTGCCGGCCGAACAGCCGCTGTACTTCGACGATTTCATCACCCGCAACAACTGGGCAACGGCCCGCCGCCAACTTGCCCTGCAACTCAGCCCCATGCCCGCCACCAATGTGTACGAAACCGAAACGGCATTTCATATTGAACTCGCCGTGCCCGGCCTTAGCCACGAAGACCTGATTTTTTTGGTCACCGACGACCGCATCGAAATACGCTACGAGCCGGATGATACGGCGTTCGAGCCTTATGGTGTCCGGCGTCCGTTGCATCAGGAATATCGCCCGCTGGCGTTCCAGCGCATTTTTCAACTAAATGCTGAAATGCTCGATCTGGATGGCCTGCAGGTCGTTTCCAACAATGGCATCGTCCGTATGGAAATACCCAAGCAGGACAACTACCGCGGCGTGCTTCCTTTGCAGGTGCCGTTTTCGCTGAACTGAACGAACTGTCGGCGAGGTTCAGTGCCTCGCCGACGGTGGTGTAAAACCGCTGTTTTTTTGCAATTCACAGCTTTGCCAAATAGAAAAACCAAAAATTGTAACTTTGCGCGCCGAAGGCTGTTACCCCGATACAGGCAGTTTTCAAGGCCGGTTTGAGCCATAAAAAACCTGTTGCCGCTCATCACTCATCGCTCATCACTCATCGCTATTAATGGATCCGTTAAAACAACTTTTTACCGAAAAATCACAGGCGCTTGGCAAAGAGATCAAGGACATCCTCAAGGAACACGGCGACAAACAGGTTGACACTGTTTCACTGGATCAGGTCTATGGCGGCATGCGCGACATCACCTGCATGATTTGGGAGCCTTCCCTGCTTGATTCGGAAGAAGGCATACGTTTCCGCGGGTACTCCATTCCCGAACTGCGTGAAAAACTGCCTCGCGCACCCAAGGGCACCGAACCTTTGCCCGAGGGTTTGTTTTGGCTGATGCTGGTGGGCGAAATCCCGAGCAAAGATCAGGTCAAGTGGCTCACCGAAAACTGGGTGCGCCGGGCGAATGTGCCCGAGCACGTGTTCCGTGCCATTGACTCCCTGCCCATCGAGACGCACCCCATGACCCAGTTGTCGGTCGGTGTGATGGCCATGCAAAATACCAGTGTGTTTGCCCAGCGCTACACCTCGGGCATGAACAAAACCGAATACTGGGACGCCACCTACGAAGACACGATGTACCTCATCGCCCGGCTGCCGCGTGTAGCGGCCTACATCTACCGCCGGGTGTACTGCAAAGGCGAGCAAACGCTGCCTGATATTTCGCTCGACTGGGGTGGCAACTTTGCCCACATGCTGGGCTTTGAGGATGCTGGCTTCAAAGAGTACATGCGCTTGTTCCTGACCATCCATGCCGACCACGAAGGCGGCAACGCATCGGCACATACCACGCACCTCGTCGGCTCCACGCTCAGCGACCCGTACCTGTCGCTCAGTGCCGCGTTCAATGCCCTCGCCGGCCCCCTGCACGGACTGGCCAACCAGGAAGTGATTCGCTGGATTCAGAAAATGGTGGACACCCTCGGCACCAGCAAACCCACCCGCGAACAGATCGGCGACTATGTAAAAAGCACCCTAGCCAGCGGCCGCGTGATCCCCGGATACGGCCATGCCGTGCTGCGCAAACCCGACCCGCGTTTCATGGCGCAGCGCCAGTTTGCCGAAGACAATATTCCCGACAACGACCTGGTCAAAATCGTCTGGAAAATCTTCGACGTGGTGCCGCCCATCCTCACCAGCCTTGGCAAGGTGAAAAATCCGTGGCCCAATGTGGATGCCCACTCCGGCGCCCTGCTGATGCACTACGGCCTGAAAGAGCACAACTACTACACCGTGCTTTTTGCTGTCAGCCGCGCTCTTGGCGTGCTGGCTGCCCAGTGCTGGGCGCGTGCGCTGAGCCTGCCGCTGGAACGGCCCAAGTCGGTGACGACGCAGTGGGTGCGGGAGTTTTTGGAGAAAGAGCCGGCGGAGTAGTTTCGGGGTTTACTTTTGCAGCCACCGAAAACACCGCAAACGATACCAGATGGTTTATGTCAAATACGGACGTGCCGGCGGCGGATGGGGCTGCCTGATTATGGGCGTGCTGGCCCTTGTGGCCGCCTATTACATCCTGAAAGGCTTGTTTTATGTGCTCTACTGGGCCTCGCCGGTGCTTTTTGTGCTGGCTTTGGTTATCAACTGGCGGGCCGTGGCCGACACCGGTCGGGATTTTCTGAGCCTGTTGCAGCGCAATCCACTGGGCGGGCTACTACTTGGCGCTCTGGCCGTAGTCGGTTTCCCCGTGCTGGCGCTTTACCTGTTCCTCCGGGCATTGGGGTACAATAAAATGGAGCAGTTTGGCCGTGCCATGCGCGAGCAGCAAAAGCAAAAGGAAGACGAGTTCGTGGAATTTGAAGAACTGGAAAGCCGCCCCAAATACACGACGTCCTCTGAAACGCTGGACGAATACATCGAGCCTGTGCCCGAACCGGAGAAAGAGCCGGCCCCGGAAGAAAAACCTCCTGCCCGGCCCGATAACCCCTACGATCAGTTTTTTAAATAATCATTTTTTCAGCCCCGGGCTGAAAAAATGTGGAAGATCCGGGTCGAAAAAGACAGGTTTTGTCCTTCTGTATAAAATCCTGTTTGGTTGTTTAAAAACAGCGAACTACCTTTGCAGCCCATTTTTCAAAAAACAGTGGCGATGGACCCGTTTTCAGCGTTTTCCATTCCGATTCAGGGATTGAAAACCGGCTTGCATCGGTTTGAGTACACGCTGGATCGCGAGTTTTTTCAGCATTTTGAAGGCTCTCCGATCGAGGAGGGAAAAGTGGAAGTAGCGCTTCAGTTGGACAAACGCCCGAGCATGTTGGTGCTCGATTTTGTTTTGAACGGCTACAGCCATGCGGAATGCGACCGTTGTACCGCCCCCATCCAACTCCCGCTTCAGGACGAGCGGCAGTTGGTAGTAAAATACGGCGACGCCGATGGTGAGGACGACTCCGACGAGGTGGTGTTCCTTTCGCGCGAAGCCTCGGCGCTCCAGATCGCACCGTACCTGTACGAGTTTTCGATTCTGGCGCTGCCTATAACCAATACGTATAATTGTCAGGACGAACCAAATCCGCCCTGCAATTTTGAAGTACTGAAATTTTTGGAAGAAAACGGCGATTCGGGCAAATCCAACCCTGTGTGGGATGCGCTCAATGGCCTGAAATAATTGCATACACGAAACACGACATACTGTCATGCCGAATCCTAAATGGCGACATTCCAAGCGCAGAACCCGCGCCCGTCGCACACACTACAAAATTGACACACCGCAACTCGCCACCTGCAACACTACCGGCGAGCGCCACCTCATGCACCATGCCTACACGGTAAACGGCGACCTGTACTACCGCGGCCATGTGCTGGTACCCGGGAAAGTTTCCGGCGACGAGGCGGAAGCATAGCGGTTGTCACTTGCAATGATCTTTTTGAGAGGCTCCGGTCCCATGTCGTTGGGATACTGCGGGGCCTCCGTCGTTTATTCCATTGGGAATTCACCACAGATTGCACATATTTACACAGATACTTATCCTGATAAATCTGTGTGAACCTGTGCAATCTGTGGTGAAAATCAAGTCGCAGCAAGTCCGGCCAGAGCGTCCCAAACAGGATCACCGGCAGGCAAAGGCGCTTCTATACGCATCCATTCGCCGGTACCCGGATGTTCAAAACCCAGTCGCCAGCCATGCAGGTGAATGGAGCGATCGCGATTCCCGCGCCGGGCCCCGTATTTCACGTCGCCTTTGATCGGGCAACCGATAGCGGCCAACTGTGCCCGAATCTGGTGATGACGCCCCGTAACCAACCGAACCAACAGCAAATGGTAGCGCTGACTGCTGCCCAGCAAGCGATAGGATAATTCGGCGCGTTCGGTGCCGGTGCGCGCTTCAGTTGATACAAAAGCGCGGTTTTTTCCGGCATCCTTTTGCATGAAATGCACCAGCATGCCCTCGGGCTGCTCCGGCAGGGCCTCCACCACGGCCAGATAATCTTTCTCGATGGTGCGTGCCTGGAATTGCAACTGGAGATGCGTCATAACCTCGCGGCTTTTGGCCAGCAGCAAAATGCCGCTTGCCGGACGGTCGAGCCGGTGTACCGGGTGTAAGGATTGGCCACATTCGGCCTCCGCCCACTGCAAGAGCGAGGTATCACCGGTTTTGTCGGCTTGAGCCGGCATTCCCGGCGGTTTGTTCACGGCAAGCAACAGGGAATCCTGAAACAAAATAGCGGGCATAGTGCGTGGTCGGTTTTTGAAAGGGCCAAGGTAACCATACGCACGATGCGCTCGTTCAAAAATCCAAAGTCTGTTTACCTTTGCCCGACATACAACCAT
>CAYMQY010000262.1:0-5448 GCA_964392655.1 uncultured Saprospiraceae bacterium | reverse complement strand
CGTAGTAGACACGCGCGGCCCCCGCCGTAGATCGGCCAGGTTTCTACGAAATGACAAATGTGACGGCGAAAAAAGAGGCTTACTCCCGCTCGTAGTACACCATCCCGTCCTTGCGGAACAACTCGCGGCAGCCGGGCAGGTTCGGGAGCTCCTGCAGGTCGGTTTCTTTGGCTACAAAAAACACTTTTTTCCCGGAACTCCCTTCGGCGAGGGCAGGGTAGTCATCGCGGGTGCAGTCGCCTTCCACCGGTGGTTTTTGGGTATAAAACAGGTGGGCGTAACTTTTGAAACCGACCGGTTTCACATAGCAGTCATGCCCGGCTTTGCTTTCGTAAAATTCAACTGTGGACCACTGGGTGTACCGCTCAATGTTCCGGATGCATAGCAAAAGCGTGAACGCCACAAAAAGCGCTCCGCCGGTGAAAATCGTTTGTGCCGACTGCCAGGCCTGTTTTTTTCGCCAGTGCCACCAGGCAGCAAGAGATGCCCCGATCAGTACGGCTCCCGGCAAACCCTGCCACCAGTGCCAGTCCACGTTCACATGCAAGCGAGCCAGCGCGAACGCATCGTTTTCAAAAAACGGTTGCAGCCAGTCGGGGTTTTGGCCCACGAGCGGCATCAGCATCTGGGCGCTGCCGATCAGCAGGCCAAGTACAGGCAGCAGTGCCCCTACGACCCGTGGCCGCACATCCCAGCGGATAGCCCGCCAGATGGTGAGTACGCCGAGGTAGGTGAGCGGGAAATAGGCCAGCGAGGAGTAGTGCACAATCTTGGTGCGCACGATGCTGAACAACACCAGCACCACCCAGAACAGAATTTGCATCCAGGTGGCCAGGTCCGAACGCTGACAACTGGCCAGGGTATCGGACTCCAGCACTTCGTCTTCGGGCTGACGGTCGCCCCAAAGGTTGGACAGCGCAAACACCGAAACCGGAAAACATCCAAGCAGCAAAACCAGCACGTGGTAGCCCAGAAAGCCGCCATGACCACTATCCGGCGTGCTGAACAGCCGGATTTGGTAGGCCACAAACTCCTGCACAAACTGAGGACCATGCGCGATCACTTCGGCCAGAAACCACACTGCCGACACCGAAAACGCCGCCAGCGAAAACATAAGCAGGTGGTTCAGAAAGCCCCGGTTACGGAATTTGTACCGCGCCCAGTATGCCAGGAGCACCAGCAAAACGATCACGTACGCCGTAGGGCCTTTGGTCAGAATGGCCAGCCCGAGCAACCAGCCGCCGATGAGCAAATACCGGTATCGTTGCCAAAACGTGCGGCCCTCGAACCGCGTGAAGAACAGCCATCGAAACTCGATGAAACCAAACAGCCCGGCAAAAATCAGCAGGTTGAACCAGGGGTCAATGATGCCGCTGCGGAAATACAGGTGCGGAAGCAGGCTGCCCAGCCAGGCCAGTGCCCAGAGCCAACCGAAGGTGTTGTCGTGCAGGCGCCGTCCGATTCGGTAGGCAAGTAGCATGGTCAGTACGCCGGCTACGGCATTCGGGAAACGCGCGGCGAATTCCCCGACGCCGAAAATTTTCATGGACAACACCTGAAGCCAGATGAAAAAAGGCGGTTTTTCCCAAAACGGCTCGTAGTCAATCTGCGGGCGCAGGTAATCGCCGGTGGCCATCATTTCGCGGGCGCACTCAGCGAAGTTCACCTCGTCCCAGTCGAACAAGTGTACGCCGCCCAGAAAAGGCACAAAAAAAAGCAGAGCCAAGCCCGCGATGCGCAAGTAGTCAAGCCGCATAATGCTGAAAGGAAGGAATTATTGAATGGATGCACCGGGTGCGCATGAGCCTTCAACAACGTGCAGGGCTTGCGGTTCATCGAAGTAAAATTTGAGCGGGGAAAACCCGACATTTGGGCCGGATGCAGGCACCCGGTACCATTTCCGCAATCGTTCGGCTTATTGTGTTGGCCATGTTGGCCCATATCGCGTTTTCCTGGCCGCTCTGGTTTTCAGGAGGCGGGCGCACGTTTCCGCTGCTGCCGGCTTTCGGCGCTGCGCAAACGCCGACGGCATCGGTTTGGGATACCTTGCAAATCGGGATTTTCCTGCTGACGCTGCTTGCCGCCGGAGTTTTTTCAGCAAAAAAATATGTTGTACCCGCCCTTTTGGCTGTGCTGATCGGGATGCTCGCGCAAGACCTGAACCGCCTGCAGCCCTGGTCGTTTTTTTACCTGCTGGCATTGGGTCTCGTAGCGGTTGCCGGCAGTGATGGACGCCTTGCCACCCGAAGCCTGCAGTGGCTTTTGGCAGCGGTGTACGCCTGGGGCGGGTTCAACAAAATCACACCGTATTTTGCAGAGGACAATTTTCCCTGGTTCTGCGAAGCGTTCGTGTGGACCAAACCGCTGGGCGCATTTCCCGCCGTCGGGTATGTTGTGGCTGTAGCGGAACTGTTGCTGGCGCCGGGTTTACTCTGGCAAAAAACACGGGCGGTTTTTCGCCTGCTGGCCATCGGTTTTCATTTTTTCATCATTTTGGCCCTCAGTCCGTTGGGACTGAACTGGAATTTGGTCGTCATCCCCTGGAATGTGGCCATGGCGGCGATGGTTTGGGTGCTGTTTTCGGATAGATTTCAATTTCTACCCGTCGCGAATCAACCCCACCCCTGGCCCCTTCCGTATTGGGGAGGGGCCGGGGGTGGGATTGGTAAGACAGGAGTCGTGGCAATTCTCGCCTTCGCGTGGGTTTTCCCGGCGCTGAATATCCTGCACCGATGGCACGAGCCGCTTTCCTGGAAAATGTACTGCAATACGCAAACCGAAGCCGGGTTTTTCCTTGACGCCGGTTCCATTTGTCCCGAAATACAACCGGTTTGGGAAAAACACGCCTACGACGCGGGCAGCAAACTGCTGTTCGATGACTGGGCTTTCGACAACCTGCGCGTGCCGGCGTTCAACAGCCCGGGCGCACATCAGCGGCTGGCGCAGTATCTTTGCCCGTGTGCAAATAATCCGGAACGTTCCGGGCTGCATCGGCTCACGGTCCAACGATGGGATCGGTCGGCAGAAACCTGGGAAAAAATACCCTGCACAGCACTAATCCGATAATGATTCCATGAAAAGTTCACTGCTCTGGCGCATCCAACCCAAAAACGGCGGCCCCGTTTCTTTTCTCTTCGGCACCATGCACGTGCGCGACCTTCGGGCATTCCAGTGGCTGGAACCGGCGAAAGCCTGCCTCGAACACTGCGAAGTATTTGCCACCGAATTTGATTTTTCCGACACCGACCACGCCGCCGTGGAGGCCGTGCTCCGGCTGCCTTCCGGAAGCGCACTCGATGAAATCCTGACGCCCGGCGCCTGGAAAAATCTGCAGTTTTACAGTCAGAAAAAACTTGGAGTTCCCGCAGAAGCCATGCAGCACCAGCATCCCATGACGGTGAGCATGGCGCTAACCAATGCATTGCTTGCCGACGAGGCCGCTCGCTCGCTGGACGAAACGCTCTGGGAGTACGCCTGTTCACTTGAAAAAACCACTACCGGTGTGGAAACCTTTGAGGAGCAATTGCAAACGCTGAAAAATATTCCGTTCGAGCAACATGTCAAAAGCCTCGTCTGGCTGCTGAAAAACTACAATCGTCAGAAGCGCCGCCTGAAAAAAATGCTGCGCTGGTATCAGGAAGGCAATTTGAAGCAACTTTATCAGGCCGCCAAAAAAGACGCCCGTGGCATGCGCCGCATCATGCTCTACGAACGGAACCTGATTATGGCTCGCCGTTTTGCAGAAATTGCGACCGACCGAAGCCTGTTTTGCGCCGTAGGCGCCGGGCATCTGGCCGGTGAGAAAGGCATGTTGCGGCTGCTGAAGAAGCAAGGATTTAAAACAAGCCCGGTGTAACGCCATGCCCCGTACGCTGATCGAATTGTTTTACTGGCCGCCGGTTTCGTGGCAGTCCCTCGCTGCAATCAGCGAGGGACTGCTGCTCGAAGCCTGCGAAAATTTTCAGAAAGGCAGTTACCGCAACCGTTGCCACATCGCCGGGCCGAACGGTTTGCAGCGCCTCAGCATTCCCCTGCAAAAAGGCAAACACCAGCAAACCCCGATCCGTGAGGTGCGAATTGCCAACGAGGAACCCTGGCAGCGGGCGCATTGGCGCAGCATCCGCACGGCATACGGGAATGCGCCGTATTTCGAGCATTATGCCGCAGAAGTAGCGCCGTTTTTTGAAAAAAACTATGCGTTTCTGTTCGACCTGAACCTCGATATCGTGCAGTTCCTTTTGAAAAAAAGCCGTTGGTTCGGTTCCATTCAACTGACAGAGGTTTTTCAAAAACCCGGGTCTGCACCTCAAGACCAAGGCGTATTTGATGCCCGGGGCCTTATTGCTCCCAACACTCCGACATCTGCCGATTTGTTTGTGCCGATACCTTACCCACAGGTTTTTTCGGAACGACACGGATTTTTGCCCGACCTTTCGGCGCTGGATGTGCTTTTCTGCTGCGGCGGCAAAGGCTTCACATACAGCGGGTCATTAACCTTCAGCCCTGAAAGGGCGCCAGACATTAACACAGGATATAGCCCTGTGAAACCTGTGAGAGTCAGGTAACCATGCTTAACCAACGCACACAAGCCCTGCGCGTCCGCATCGAAGACGCCATCAAAGACCTGCATGACCTGACGCAGGCCATCGGCCACAAGGCGCTCGCCACCACGGTGGGCGAGCTGCGTAACCGCATGTCCGAACCGTACATGTTTGTCATCGTCGGCGAGGTCAAGGCGGGCAAAAGCAGTTTTGTAAACGCTCTGCTGGAGCAGGAAATCTGTGCGGTGGCGCCCCAGCCCATGACCGATACCATCCAGCAAATTCTTTTCGGGGAGCAACCCGAAACGGTGGTCGTGAACCCGTATTTGAAAAAAATCTTCCTGCCGGCCGACATCCTGCGCGACATCGCCATCGTGGACACGCCAGGCACCAACTCCATTGTGGAGCGGCACCAGGAGATCACCGAGGGCTTCATTCCGGCCAGCGATCTGGTCATTTTCGTGTTCGAAGCCAAGAATCCGTACCGGCAATCGGCATGGGATTTTTTCGAGTTTATTCACACCGACTGGCACAAGAAGATCATATTCGTGTTGCAACAAAAAGACCTCTTGCCCGCCGAAGACCTGGCGGTAAACGAACGTGGCCTTTTTGATTTTGCCCAAAAACGCGGCTTGTCCGAGCCGGTCATTTTTGCCACCAGCGCCAAAGCCGAGCAGGAAGGTCGCTTCGATGCGAGCGGATTTTCCGCGGTGCGCGACTACATCCGCACACATGTAACCGGCGGGCGCGGTGCGGCGATGAAACTGCAAAACAACCTGACAACCGCGCGCGGTATTCTCGCCCGCATCCGCCAGGACCTCGACACCCGCGCCGAGCAGTTCCGTGCCGACGGGGCTTTCCGCACCGATGTGCAGCAAACGCTCGACCACCAGGAAGCCAAAAGTAA
>CAYMQY010000261.1:0-5508 GCA_964392655.1 uncultured Saprospiraceae bacterium | reverse complement strand
CGCCGGGCACGCCGCCGGGTAGTTTTACGGTGCAGGCGACGGCGCTGACGGATGCGTATTGCACTTGCCAGTAAGCAGTTATTTCAGTTTCACCGCCGTGCCGATGCTTGGCTTGGCTTTCATCTGCTCCTCGTCGAAGGGCTTGAGCGTAATGCTTAGCGTATGGCCGTCGCTGCTTACTTCGGAAAGGGTGTTGCTGGATTTTTTGACCTTCGAGTCTGGGAAGTGATACACCTGCTTGTAGGTCATGTCGGCAAAAAAGGTCTTGAGCATATCGGCATCCACGGCGCCGCCTTCGTCGTTCTCTTCACTTTCGGCCAGGGCGCGTTTCATTTCCTCGCCCAGATCGGCAGAGGTCAGGCGCTCAAAGTTGCCGCCTTTGAAACGGAATACTTCTTCCACCTTGCTGTCGTACTTTTCCTTGTGGATGACCTTCATGGCGTTGTTCAGGGCAGCCACGTTGGCAAAATCGAACGAGTAGCCAAAGCGGAACGAGGATGTGTCGCTGATTTCCCGGATGTTGGTCAGTCCGGCAACACCTTTCAGCGACTGCGCCACCGAACTCAGTTCGCTGCCCATTTGCGTGATGCCGTTGTCGGGTGCGCCGCCCATATCGGGCGCTTCGTCGGAGGCATCATCTTCGGCACCGTCTTCTTTCGGCGTTTCATCGCCCATGCTTTTGAACATGTCCATCATGCCCTTCATTTCGCTCATGTCGAGCGTCATCTGGTAAGTGCCGGAGCCGTTGTTTTGAAAGGTTGCTTCTTCGATGATGTGCAGGCAACCCGTGAGCGCCAGAGAGGTAATGGCAAGAGTTGCCAACAGGTAGTTTCTGAAATTTTTCATTGCTTGTGTTACAAATGTTGTGGTGCGTGTGAAACAGGTTATTCGATGGTAAAATTGCCGGAAACGGTTTTGCCGTCTTTCTGCATTTCGAGCACATAACTGCCTTTTTGCAGATAATATTTCCCGGTGTCGGATTTGGCAAATTCTACCGGTTTCTTCGGGTCTTTCTGGGCGTCCTGCAAGGCTTTCTGGTAACGTTTTAGCGCTATTTCTTGAAAATCGAGTACGAAGGTAAACGAGTTCAGGCCTTTGGAGCAGTCTGTTTGTCCTGTGTTCAGGATAATACCGTCTTTGGTTTTCACCGTCCAGGCAGCCTTTCCGGAGGTCCCGGTGTAAAATGCCACCGGCATTTCCGGGTCTTTCAATTCCTGCCAGGGGCGTTTTTTGCCCCAATTGGACGAGTGTTTGGTTTTTGGTAACTCGAACAGGTGTATTGTCGCGGCCAACACGTCGGATGTCAACTGCTGCACATGGGCGATATTCACTTTGTACATCGAGCGCCCGTGTGTGCCGAGGATAAGGTGTTTGGCCTTTTCCTGCAACGCCATGTCGTGTACAGGCACGGCAGGCAGATCGGGACAAAGCGCCTGAAACGACTGTCCGCGGTCAAGCGAAACATACGCGGCGTGGTCGGTACCGACGTACAGTACATCGGGGTTCTCCGGGTCTTCCAGTACCACGTTGACCGGCTCGGCTGGAAGATCGGTACCGATGCGGCGCCACTTTTTCCCGTAATCATCCGACACGTACAGGTAAGCCGAAAAATCGTCCCAACGGTAGCCGTTGAGCGCAGCGAAAACACGGCCTTTTTCGTGTGCGGAAGCCACCACGCGGGACACCCACATTTTTTGCGGAAGCGAATCGGAAATGCGCGTCCAGGTATCGCCGCCGTCGCGTGTGACGTGGATACGCCCGTCGTCGGAACCGGTGTACAGCAAGCCGAACCGGATCGGGCTTTCGTGAATCGTGGACAACGTGCCGTAGGGTACGTTGCCTTTCTGCCCGCCCGCGGTCAGGTCGTCGGAAATGGCCTCCCAGTCGTCACCACGGTTGAACGAGCGGTACAGCCGGTGCGCGCCGAGGTAGAGCACGTCCTGCTGGTGGCGGCTGAGGTGAATGGGGGTTTGCCAGTTGAAACGCGGCGGGCGTTCGCCGAGGTCGTGTCTGGGGGTAATGGGTTTGCGTTTACCGGAATTCTGGTCAATACGGAAGTAGTTGCCGAACTGGAATCCGGTGTACACGGTGCTGTTGTTCCGGGTATCCACGGCCACCTGCATGCCGTCGCCGCCGAGCAGGCTCTGGTACGGGTATTTGCCCGACTGGTGCCAGTCGGTGGAGGCTTTGTAGTTGGACGGTCCGACCCACACGCCGTTGTCCTGAGCGCCGCCGTACACATTGTACGGCTCGGCGGCATCCACGGCCACGGCGTAAAACTGGCCCACAGGCGGGTTGTTGCACAGAATCCAGGAGGCGCCGTTGTCCCACGAAATGTTGAGTCCGCCGTCGTTGCCGTTTACGAGGTGACCTGGGCGATTGGGGTTGAGCCAGAGGGCGTGGTGATCCACGTGGACGTTGTCGCCGTTGATGCTTTTCCAGGTTTTGCCGCCGTCGGCACTGGTAATGATGTAAAACCCGAGCAGGTACACCTGGTCGGGGTCGTCGGCCCGGCAGCGGATATTGGAAAAGTAGTAGCCGTAGGTGAAGTTCATTTGCTCCAGCGGTTCGTCGTGGGTGCGTTTCCAGGTGCGTCCACCGTCGTCGCTGCGGTATACCTCGGCCCCGATGTAGTCCACATCGAAGAGCAGGGCGTTGGCATCTTCGAGGTATTCCACGAGTGCTTGCGGGGTGATTTTGCCTTTTTCCACCATTTCCTTCACCTTTTTGGCGTTGTATTTTTCGGGGAAACGGTTGGTTTTCAGGAACTCGTCCAACTGCTCGTCGGATAGTTTCAGGAAAGCCGGCACGGCAATATCGCGCAGTTGATCTTTGGTCAAAACTCCGTCGGCGGGTTTGTCTTTTTTCGGTTTGGGATTCTGGTTGTCCACGCTGGCGTACAGCACGGTGCGTCCGTCTTTGGCGCCGGCGGCCAGACCGATGCGGCCTGTATTGGCGCCGGTGGGAAATCCGCTGCCGGGGATGCTGATGCGTCCCCAGGTGCCGCCGCCGTCGGTACTTTTCCAGATGGCCGAACCTTCGCCGGCGCCGCTGAAGTTCCAGGCCCGGCGCTCGCGTTGCCAAGTGGCGGCGTATAGCGTGTTGGGCGCTACGGGGTCGAGGCAGAGGTCAATGGCGCCGGAGTTTTTGTCGGCGAACAGGGTGCGTTTCCAGGTGAGGCCACCGTCGGTGCTGCGGTACACGCCGCGCTCGTCGTTGGGCGAGTACAGGTGCCCAAGTACGGCTACCCAGAGCACTTCCGGGTCGGTGGGGTGCAGCACGATACGGCCGATGTGGTGACTTTCGGGCAAGCCGCGCCACTCCCAGGTTTTGCCGCCGTCGGCACTGCGGTACATGCCCGTGCCGGCGTACGAGGAGCGGCTGCTGTTGCTTTCGCCGCTGCCCACCCACAGCACGCGCCGCTGCCAGTCCACAGCGATATCGCCGATGGTCATGGCTGCTTCCTGATCGAACACCGGCTGGAAGGTGGTGCCGTTGTTGGTGCTGTGCCACAGGCCGCCGGACGCGTATGCCACGTACATTTCGGTGGGGTCGGCGGGGTTCACCTCCACGTCGGTGACTCGGCAGGAGAACACCGAAGGGCCGATGTTTTCGGCTTTGACCGTACCGAGCAGACTGTTCTTTTTCAGGTTTTTGTGCTGCTCAAAACCCGCGAGACGAGTGTCTGCGGGGGTGGGCTTTTGGGCAAAAATGGCTGCGGCAAAAACGAGAAAGCCGAGTGCAAGCAGGCTGGTTTTTCGGGGAAAAAAAATGTTGTGTGCAGGAAAAAGCATGGAACGGTGATTTTTGCGGGCAGCAAGGTACGGGGAAACCGGCCACCCGGCAAAATATACCCTGCGTCTCGTCGGCAAGGCCGGAAGTAGGTTTTGTACTAGAAAAGCAACTCCTGAAATTCTACAACACAGAAATGCCCTGTAGCGAATCCAGCAACGCCGCTCCTCCCCGGTCAATTGAATCCACCAGTACCCCGCGCTCATCCCAGCGGCGCCAGATGCCGACTTCCCGGCCGGCAAAACGGTACCCGTGCTGGCGCATCCGACCGGTACAATACCACCAGGTGCAGGGGCCGTAGAATTTTTGTTTGAACAGGATGCCCTCGAAGCCGATGGAACTGTCGGGGCAGATTTCGCAGCGCCACTCAAATTTTCCGTCGGGTGTAAAAAGTGATCTGCCCTGCAAATCGCCCGCTTTCCCATACCATTCTTCCCGGAATACCCGCCCGCCGTGGATGAACACCCGGTGGCTGAAGGTGCTGTCGGCCAGATATTGAACGTGTGTGGTGTCGGCTTGTAGATCGGCTTGAGTTTGAATACTGGAACGGTGCATTTGGTACCAGACCTCGGGGCTTGCCGGAACGGGTTTTCGGCATTGAATCATAAGAAGGAGCAGAAAAAGAACAGCGGTCGGTACGTAGCGGGTCTGCATGAATGGATCGGACGATCTGGTGAAAATACAGTAATGCCGGGCTGCGAACCGGCGTATGACAGATAGCCCCCATGCACAAAAAAGCACGTAAAAGTAGTTGCTAAATTGGAAATCAAGCGCAACGATACACATTTCTCAGCGCTCGCCGACCCGCGCCAGCGGCACCACGTCCACCGGCTGATACACCAAAGGCACATCTTCCACGACCACGTCGCTCTTGTCCAGACCGAAGGCTTTTTCGTCCGAGGTGCCGAGTTTTTTCAGCCAGAAGTAGCCGTTTAGCAGCACGTCGTCGCGCAGGGTGAACTCGTTTTCGGCGGAAAGGAATTTTTCCAGCACCACGAATTTGAAATCCGGTTCCGGGTTGTAACGCGTGGAGCCGTCGGGACGGATGTGCAGGTTGAGTTCCTGCCGCGTGACGAGTTCCTGCACGATTTTTTTGAAATACAACTCCGTGCGCGGTTGCACCCGGAATCCGATGTTGATGTCCACGCGGATCACCTTGTCGTCCAGCAGTTCGTGTACGCGGTACTCCAGTGTGTAGGGGTCGTCGGTGCGGTTGAGGTGTACAAACCAGTACACGTCGGCGCGTTTTGGTTTTTTGGAAAAAATGGACCGTACGATTTTCTCCTCGATGTGCTCCGGGTTGTTTGCCTTGGTCAGGTAAATCAGATGCGTCGAAAACCTGGGAATCTCCAGGTCGCTGCTAAGGCTGTCGAGTAAGGTGGTGTAGTTGCGCAATTCGACGAAACGAACAAAGCGGTTGTTGATCTTGCGGGCGAAATACCAGATGTACATGACTGAGAAAAAACCCAGGCCCATGAACACCGCCACCGAACCGCCGTGATGAAATTTTTGCAGGTTGGCCACCAAAAAGCACATTTCGATGGCGCCAAACACCAGCAGCACACCGGCCACACCCAACGGTCGCCATTTTTTCACAAAAAGCAGGTAATACGACAGCAGGAATGTGGTCATCATCATCGTGACCGTGATGGAAAACCCGTAGGCTGCCTCCATGTTGGAGGAATTGCCGAAGTAAAACACCACGCCGAGGCAACC
>CAYMQY010000260.1:0-5508 GCA_964392655.1 uncultured Saprospiraceae bacterium | reverse complement strand
TGGTGGTGACCAAAACCGCCGACACCAACGACGGCGTGTGCGATGCCGACTGCTCGCTGCGGGAGGCCATGACCGTCGCCAACTCAAACGCCGATGCCGACGTGATCGAATTCAACATCGGCGGCGGCGGCGCGCAGACCATCACCACCACCACGGCGCTGCCCACCATCACCCAGCCGCTGATTATTGACGGTTCCAGCCAGCCGGGCTTTACGAGTACGCCACTCATCACCGTGAATTCGAACGGCAACTTCACCACCTTCGCCGCCACCAACGTTACGGGACTGACGATCAAACACTTAGACCTCTCGCGCCCCAACGGTAACTACGACGGCAACGGTATGGTGATAAGCAGTTGCAACGAGGTGTTCATCCTAAACAATATTATAAAAAACCGTTTTATCGGCATCCTGTCGAGCGGCGGTCGCGACCACACCATCCAAAACAACGACCTGCAGCAAACGGGCGCGGACGCGAACAACCCCGCCGTTTACCTCAGTGGCCTGACTGCCCGCGATGTACCAGTTGGCATCAAAATGAGCGGTAACCTCTTCGGCGATGCGGCCTCCGGCAACCGCAGCCGCTTCGGGGTGCGCATCAACAGCATGAGCAACCTGCTCATCGGCGATGCATCGGTTTCAGGCGCCCACATCACCATCGAAGACGGCAGCGGCATGGCTTCTACCGGGACGGGCGATAACTACTGCCTCTTACTCAACAACGTGAGCAATACGACGGTGGACAACCTCGACCTGACGGCCACCACCTACGGCTATCAGGGCTGGGGCATTGTGGTGTCAAACTCAGCCAGCGATGCCAACGTGACCATCAAAAATTGCAAAATCAACACCCGCTACGCAGGCATCTACTGCGCGGGCGGCAGGGATTACACCATCCAGAGCAACGACCTGCAAAAGACCGGCCTGGATATCAACCACCCTTCACTGTGGTTCCAAAACATTACGCCCGGCATACTGCCCACCGGTATTCTCGCCACCGGCAACACCTTCGGCGATGCCGGAGGCGGCAACCAAAGCCGCTTTGGCATCCGCATCAGCGGCATGAGCAACCTCGTCATAGGCGACGCTTCGGTGTCGGGAGCACACATCACCATCGCGGACGGCAGTGGCATGGCCTCCACCGGTACGGGCGAAAACTACTGCCTGTACTTAGACAACGTGTCGAATACCACGGTAGACAATCTTGACCTGACGGCCACCACTTACGGATATCAGGGCTGGGGTTTGGTAGTGCAAAATACCGCCAGCAACAGCAACGTGACCATCAAAAACTGCAAAATGAATAACCGCTACTCGGGTATTTACTGCATCGGCGGCAAGGACTACACCATCACGGGCAACGACCTGAAAAACACGGGCAACGACAACACCCGCGCCGCCCTTTACCTCAGCGGCATCCGCCCCGGCACGCTCCCGGCGGGTGTAGTGGCCAGCGGCAACCTCTTCGGAACGGGTACTTCGCGGACCGCCCTGCGCATCGACAACATGGATGGCCTGCTCATCGGCGATGCCGGAGTGCTTGGCGCGCACATCGTGGTGGAAGACGCGAGCGGTGCCAACTCAATGAGCACCGACGGCGACAATGCAGTGATTTACCTCAACGCCGTTTCCAACCTCACGGTGAATGACGTGGACGTTTCACGCAGCGCATCCGGACGTAACGGCGTGGGCATCTGGGTGGAAAACAGCGGCAGCACGGTTTACCGCAACCTCAGCATCCTGAACTGCAAAATACAGCAGCGCGACATGAGCCTGTACATCAGCGGCGGCAAGGACGCGACAGTGACGAACAACGATATGCGCTACTCCGGCTCCTATCAGGAGCGCCCGGCGCTGTACCTCGCCAATATCCAGTCTGGCGTCATGCCCGGCGGTATTTCCATGAGCGGGAACAAGTTCGGCGGCACGAATAACAGCGCCACCTCCCAGTCGGGCATCCAGATGAACACCATGCGCGACTTGGTCATGGCCGATGCTGCCGGCCCCGGCGTGAATATCGTGCTGGAAGACAACTCCGGCCTGAACGACGTGTACGGCGACGAAGTGAGCCAGCGTGGTGCGATGTACCTGACCGGTGTCCGCAACGTGCAAATGACGAGTATTGACCTCTCCAAAATGACCGCCGGACAAGGCAACTCCTTTGCGCTGAAAGTCAACAACGGCATCAATGTAAGCGTACTCAACGGCAAAGGCAGCAACCGCTACCACGGCTACTACTTCGAGGGCGGACGCGACATCACCGTGACCGGCAACGACCTGACCGGCAGCGGCAACCAGCGCGATTACCCGGCCCTGCGTTTCAGCAATATCCAGCCAGGCAGCGTGAATACCGCCAACGGTGTGGCGGCTTCGGGCAACACCTTTGGCGGCGCCAATGTGCGCACCGGCCTGCGGGTAGACAATATGAAAAACCTGCTCATCGGCGACGCTTCGGTGGTCGGCGCCCACATCGTCATCGAAGACGCGAGCGGCCTGAACAATATCACGCAAGGCGAAGGCAACAGCGAACACCCGGCCATTCTCCTCGCCAGCGTGAGCGACATCACGGTGGACAACGTGGATGCCTCGCGAGCGAGCGGGCAGGATTTGGGCGGTATCTGGGTCAGCAACGGTTCGGCCAACAGCAACATCACCATCAAAAACTGCAACTTCAACCGCCACCGCCGCGCCATTTTCTGCACGGGCGGCAAGGACTACACCATCCAGAACAACAGCCTGCTCCACTGCGGTGCAGGTACCGACCAGCCCGCCATTTACCTGCAAAACATCCAGCAGGGCAGCCTCACCGGAGGCATTCTGATGAGCGGCAACACCTTCGGCGGCACCTCGTCGTTCGGCGGTATTCGTTTTGAAAACATGCGCGACCTGACCATCGGTGACGCTGCAACAGGTGGCAACGTGAAAATCGAAGACAACAGCGGCCTCAACAACATGGGCGGCAATGGCGGGGGCACCAGCAGTAATTACGTCCTGCACTTCAATAATGTGAACAACGCGACGGTGGACAATGTGGATCTCTCGCGTCCGGTCGGCGCGACCCCGGCACAGGATTTCACCGGTATTCGTATAGACAACGGTGCGGCCTACGGCCCCATCACCATCAAGGACTGCAACATCAGCCGCCACCGCAGCGGTATTTCCGCCCAGGGCGGGAAGGACTACACCGTGACCGGCAATGACCTGCGCGGTTGTGGGGGCAGTTCCGACGATCCTGCCTTGTGGTTCAACGGCATTACCCAGCAGGATGGCACGGTGCCGATGGGCATCCTCGCCAACACCAATACCTTCGGCACCGTCAACAGCGTCGTGTCCAACTGCGCCCTGCGTTTGGATAACCTCTGCGGCATCCGAATCAGCGACGGCACGGTGGCCAATTCGCACATCAAAATCGCGGCGGCCAGCGGCATCAAAGAAGTAACGGGCACAGGTGGTAATAGCCCTGCTGTGATCTTGATGGCCAACACCTCCGGCATGGCCGTGGAAAAAATGGACCTCGAATTTACCGGTACACAGACGGGTACCGGCTTCCGTTTCCAGAACAGCAATGCCAGCCAATACAGCTTCAGCATCAAAGACAACATCCTGAAAAACCGCCGCATGGGCGTGTACATCGCCAACGGCGCAGACTACACCATCACCGGAAACAACTTCTCGATGACGGGCGCTGCAGACGATGAACCGGCCATCCGCATGGAACACGTGGCGGAAGGCACCCTGTATGGCGGCGTGAGCATGAGCGGCAACAGCTTCGGCGGCACGGGCGCGGCCTTCGGCCTGAAATTCGTGAACATGTCGAACCTGAAAATCTCAGACGGCGCCCTGAGCGGCACCAACGTGAACCTCGGCGCTCCTTCGGCCAATGGCCTGTACAACGTCACCACCGGCAACGTGCTGCACCTCTCGGGGATCTGCAATGCCACTGTGGGCATGTTGGATCTGTCGCGGGCGGGCCTGACCCGCCAGGGCGTGGGCTTGCGCATGAACGCAGGCATGGGCAACACCATCGAAAAAGTCCTGGTGGGCAACCGAGACAAAGGCATTGAAATTTCGGGCGGCAGCAACAGCCAGTCGTTTACCTGCAACACCTTGTTTGACAACAACCTCGGCATAGATGTCGTGTTGGGCACCCTGCTCAGCACCACGTTGACCAACAACATCCTGGATTGCAACGGCACGGGCCTGCGCAGCACCAGCACGTCCACGGTCAGCGCGGCCAACAACTTCTGGGGCACGGCCAACGGCTCCACCACTTCGGGCGGCAGCGGTGACACCTATTCCGGTACCGTGACGGCCACGCCGTTCCTCGCCACCGCCCCTGCTTGCGCACAAGCGCCGCCTGATCTGGAAACCAAAGCCAACAACGTAGAAATCGTGGATGGTGACATCACGCCTTCTTTCGACGACTACACCCAGTACTGCGCCATCACCGGCCAAGTACAATCGCGCACCTACACCCTGAAAAATACCGGCAACGGCATCATGAACCTGACCGGGGCGACACCCGTCACGCTCAGCCCCGCTTCCGGCACACCGTTCTCCATCACCAACCAACCTGCCGACGTGGAGTTGTTGCCGGGTGAAACCACCACCTTTTCCATCCAGTTTGCGCCGGTGGCCCTGGGCACTTCCAATGTGACCCTCAACATTGCCAGCAAGGATTGCCGGGAAAATCCCTACAATTTTGCCCTCAAAGGACAGGGCTGCGTGGACATTCAAGGCACCATCAGCGGCACCCAAGCCATTTGTGCCGGCCAACCCGCCAACCTGACCGTCAACATCAGCGCGGGCCTCGCGCCCTTCGTGGTGACGCTGTCCGACGGCAGTATCTTCACGGTCAACAACATCGGTGACAACACGGTGACGGTCAACCCGACCGCCACCACAATCTACACCATTGCCATGATCACCGACGCCAACGGCTGCTGCTCCACCAACAGCGGTTCGGCTACGGTGACCGTGAACCCGCTGCCTATGCCGACCATCAGCATCAGCGAAACCTCGGGCAACACAAGCGGCGACGGCATCCTTTGCGCCGGCGCTTCGGCCACGCTGGATGCCGGAGTATATTCGGCTTACTCCTGGTTGCCTTCCGGCAATACGCAAACGATCAACACCAGCGTGGCCGGCACTTACACCGTGGCCGTGACGGACGCCAACCTTTGTCAGAACACAGCCTCGGCCACTATCGTTGTTCATGCCAACCCCACGCCCACCATCACCGAAACGGACAACTCGGGCACTGCCGACGACGACATTATCTGCGCGGGCGGCTCGGCCACACTCGACGCGGGAGCCGGTTACTCCATGTACGCCTGGTCGCCCTCGGGCAGCAACCAAACCCGGGTGGTGAATACCGGCGGCACGTACACCGTCATCGTCACCGACGCCAACGGTTGTACCGGCACCGACAACCACGTCATTCAGGAAAATACGCTGCCTGTGGCGACATTGAGCGGCGCAGTACTGGTATGCCCGGGCACTACCAGCG
>CAYMQY010000259.1:3340-5563 GCA_964392655.1 uncultured Saprospiraceae bacterium | reverse complement strand
TGCGGAGCCTGTGTAAGTTGTTGCAAAAAAACTCAACCAGTCCAGTCTCATGTGCAAAACTCTTTTCCCTTTTATTGCCCTGACGCTGTCAGCGCACATCCTGTCGGCGCAGTGTCTTTCCGGTATTTACAGCATCGGCGCCACGGGGGCCGATTATCCCGGAATTCAGTCGGCTCTTGATGACCTGACTGCCAAAGGCTGGTCCGATTCGGTGTTTTTCAATATTCAACCCGGCGTGTACGAGGAGCAGATTGTCACTTCGGCAGGGCCCTGGAGCAGCAGTTGTTTTGCAATCGTACCGGTTATCATCCGCAAAGACCCTGCACTGGCCGGCGACGTAACGATCAACTGGCCGGCCGGCAACGGGGGCGCCGGCAATTTCGTGCTGCGCTTGTCGGGCAGCGGCTTGCTTGAGTTTGAAAACTTGCGCTTTACCCGTTCGGGAGGCGACCCGCAGTCGGGTTTCCAACGAATCATCGAGAGCGAGAGCAGTAATGCCGTGTTTCGACACTGCGTGTTCACAGGTCCAACGCTGGACGAACTGACCGCGCAGGTACAGGACAAGAACGCCGGTCTGGTGTCGTTTTCCGGCCTTGCTACCTTCGACAATTGCCGCTTCGAGGGCGGTACCTGGGGGCTGTGGTCGGCTGCCGGCGTCCAACAGTTGCAGGTACGGCAATGCCGTTTTGATGCGCAGGCCCTCGGGGGTATCGGCCTGGTAAATGCCTACGGCACCCTCGATATTCGCCGCAACCGCTTCGAACTGGGCGCGGGTCTTTCGGCCCGTGCCATCTACCTCGACTCTTGCGCCACCGATACCCGTATTGCACAAAACCACATCGAAAGCACGGGCGATGCCGTCCGGGCCACATACCAGCAGCCCTACCCGAACAGTTTCGGCAACCAGTTTGCCGTGGCGCATAATTTCCTGATCGCTCCGCAAGGCCGGGCCTTGCATCTCGACGGCGACGTGTACGCCGCGGTGGTATTCAACTCCATTCGGGCAATATACGGCGTCGGTCTCAACGCCTCCAACGACCTGTACGCCATCAACGGCAAAACGGGCACCGTGGCGGGCAATATTTTTGAGGTGGCATCCGGCCCTGCGCTGGAACTCGCCGCGCAGGATGAGGTGGACAAAACCGTTTTTGAAGACAATTGCTATGTGCCCACGCCGGGGCAAAGTTATCTTGTCGCCCAAACCAAAAGTGGCCAAACCTGGCTCTTCAACGACTGGCGCACTGCCGAACGCGAACGTTACTCCCTGCAGAAACCCGTGGCGTTTGTCGCCCCCGACGACCTCCACCTCGCCGCGCCGGACGACGACCTGAACGGCAGGGCGGTGCATTTTTTCCTCTACATCAATGAGTTTAGAGACATTGACAACGATTCGTTGCCGCCTTCGTGGCCCGATATCGGCGCCGACCAGTTCGACGCCCCGGTGACCAATGCCGACTTGAAAAATTCCGCCGGCAGCCAACGCCGGCAACCCTGCGGCGAAGCATTTCCGGTGCGCTTCGTCCTGAAAAATACCGGCGAAAAAGTGATCGAAAATGCGCGTATCACCTGGACGCTCAACAGCCAACCCCGTCCGGATTTCGAGTGGCAAGGCGCACTCCACCCCGATGCCACCGACACGATGACGCTGGCAGAACTGCCGTTTGCAGCCGACAGCCAGTACCTCGTGGAAGCGGCGATTCTGTTGCTGGACGGCAAACCCGACCTCTACGACGGCTTTAACCAAACGGCATTCAACCTGTACAGCGACCTGTCGGGCAACGAAGTCACGGTAGGGCTGGATGGCCGTTTTCCTTCGATAGCGGCGCTTGACGAACGCCTTGAAATCAGCAGTTTTTGTGGCCCCACGCGCATCGTGCTGCTGCCGGGCGAGCACATCGGCTCGCTGCTCATCGCCGACAAGCACGGTTTTAACCCCTCCAAAACCCTCGAAATTACCGCAGCCGGCAGCGACCCGGATGCTGCGCCCTGGACGACCGACCCGGCGCCCTGGCAAAATCAGCGCCCCACGCTCCACCTTGAAGGCGTGCAACATGCCTGGGTACACGATCTGCGCCTTTCCGGTTACTACTCGTCCGGACTGCTTCGCGCCGATCATTGCTCGAACCTGTTGCTGGAAAACTGCCGGGTGGAAGACCCTACCAATGTGGCTACCCCGGTCTGGTTTGAAGCCGATACGGCGGTTGTGCTGCGCAATTGCCTGCT
>CAYMQY010000259.1:0-3240 GCA_964392655.1 uncultured Saprospiraceae bacterium | reverse complement strand
ACCGTGCGTGTCCGGGGCGCCGCCAAAGCGGCCTTGTCGGTGCAACTGACCGCCGCCGCCGGCCCCGCCGAGCGCATGCATATCCGGAACAACCTCCTCGTTTCGGAGCACCCCGACGGTGTGGCCATGTTCGTTCAAAACGATCCGCTGAATTTCGTTTCCGACCACAACGTGTTTTTTTCCTCCGGTCAAAACCTGATTGCCGTCAGCGGCGGTACCGGCGGGCAAGGGCTTGCAGACTGGCAAACTTTCGGCGGGCAAGACCTGAACAGCCTCGTGTTTCAGCCGTCGTTTTTTACCGAAAACGACCTGCGCATAGCAGGCAATCCGGCGGAAATAGCCGGAAAAGCCGCGTTTTTGCCTGGAGTGTCGGATTCGGATATTGACGGCGACCTGCGTCCTGCAGGAGGCGCAACCGATCCCGGCGCCGATCAGTTTGCCGGAATCGCGACCGATCTGGTCGTCGCGGCCTGCAACCTGCCCGTGGCCGATTGTCATGCCTTGCCCGAGGTGAAAATCAAATTGAAAAATGACGGTCCCGACACCCTGCGCCACGCCCGAATCCACTGGCGCATCAACAACGACACGACGAAAACACCGCTCGTGTGGCGCGGCAGCCTGGCGCCGGGCGAAACGAGCGACTGGCTCCTGCTGGGCAACCAATACGCCTGGCTACCTGCCGGCAATACGTTCGACATTGTGGCCGAAACCAGCCGCGACGCCGATACGCCCGACAACCGTTTGCAAAACTCCGGATTCGCCCACCGCATGGGCGGCGACTATACCGTGGGCGGCCTGCAACCCGACTTCCGCAACATTCACCAGGCAGCGGAAATGCTGGCCGGGGCGGGCGTATGCGCCGACACGCGGTTTTTGCTGCGCCCCGGCGACCATGTGGCGCCGAAATTCCACGAAGCGCCGGGGCTTGCTCCGGGCCAAATGATCCGCTTCGAGCCGGAGGGCCCGGGTATGCAGCGCGGCGAAATCCGGGATGTGGAACTGCGCGGCTTGTCGCAGGTGGAATTCCGCCGCCTGCATTTCCACCACGGCGCTCAGCACACCCTGACCCGGCACCTGACGTTCGATGATTGCACGTTCACGGGCTACTGGTACGATTACAGCCCGGGCGACGGTCCGGTGGCGTTCCGGAATTGCCGTTTTCAGGGCAATTCCGTACACCTGCGTGGCGACGAGTTCAGTGCGCGCGACCTGGGTTTGCTGCTCGAAAACTGCACATTCGGTACCGATTCCGACGAGCCTTCCGCCGATACCGGCGACCTGTTCCTGACCAGCACAAACGATGTCACGATTCGACAATGCCGCTTCGGGCGCACTGCGCGGGCAGGCATGAGCGACCTGGGCGGGCTGATTCGCGTGGAGCAAAACCGCTTTGCGTCCATGCCGGCGCTGACCATGTACCGCGCCGTGGCCGATTCGGCGACGCCCGCGCTTGTGGCCAATAATTTCCTTCGCTACCAAGGGTATGCGCCGACGAATCCGTCGTTCAACCAGGCGTTTCTGGTGGAGATGTTTGATTGCCGAAACCTGAATTTTCAGCACAACTCCCTCTTTTTCGAGCCGACAAATCCGGCATCCGACTTTCCGGCGGCTTTTTATCCGTATGGCTCTGCCGGGCTGCGTTTTGAAAACAACCTGGTGAAAACCCGTGGCGAAGCCTTTGCGCTTTTCTGGACGGAATATGCCGGCAACCATTCCGATTTCAACCACTTCGATGTCGGCCCCAAAGGGCTGTTCAACGGGTTTCCGAGCCTTGGCGAGTGGATCGGGCTAAGCAAGTTCGACTCCGTGTCCACGATCGGGTTGGTCAAATTAGACGCCGAAAATGACGCTTCCGGGCGCTCGGACGATCTGCACCTGAGCGGCGACACGCCGAATATTCCGCTGACCGGCAATATTCTGGCCGCCGTCCCGACCGACTTCGATGGTCAGCCTCGGCAGGCCTCCGCTACGGCTGCCGGCGCCGACGAACCGGCGATCCTGCCGTTGGCCGGCGCCGTGTGGCCCGGCGACTGCGATCAGGACAAATCCGTGACGACGCTCGACTGGCTCCACCTCGGCGTGGCTATGGGGCAAAGCCTTGCCGGCCCGATACGGCCCGATCCTTCGATCGTCTGGTCGCCGAAATACGCCGCCGACTGGCAGGATTCCGTGCAGGGCATCAACGCCAAACACGCCGACACCAACGGCGACGGCGCCGTGACCACTGCCGACACCCTCGCTATTGCCCTGAATTTCAGTCGGGAGCATGCACTGCTTTCGCCGCTGGAGCCGGCCCGTTCGGCGGTGCAGTTGAGCCTGCAGATGCCTGCCGGGCCGGTGGTTGTCGGGCAGGAACTCAGCGTACCCGTGCTGCTCAGCGGTCCTGCCGAGGAGTGGTACGGACTGGCATTCGACCTCGCATTTTCGCAGGGCGCCGTGCAAAACGGTTCGTTTTGGGTGGACTTTTCCGGTTCCTGGCTGGGGCCGGCTGCGATGGGTTTTTACCGCAGTTTTGAAAATAGCGGGCATTATCCGGCAGCGGTCGTGCGCACCGACGGCGCCAACACGACAGGTTCCGGGACCGTGGCAATGCTGCACTTCCGGGTGGGCGCGCAGGCGGATTCCTTGAAAATCAACTTAGTCGGCGTGCGGGGTATCCTGAACGACGGCGCTCCGAAACCGCTCGCCATTGCGGAATCTCCGGCGATAGACATTGTGCTCGACACAGCGGAACCGGAGAGCGGGTCAAACATCCGGGTGTGGCCGAACCCGGCAAGCGGACGACTATTCCTCGAACTGCCGCTCGAAACGGGCGTCGCCGAGGCCCGGTTGCTTGATGGTTTGGGGCGTTGCGTGATGGCTCAAAAAGTGGAGGGGCCGCTTGCCGAACTGATGCTCGGCAATCTGCCGGACGGGGCATACCGGTTGCTGGTGTTTGGGGAAAAGGGTGTGGCGAGCAGCAGGGTAGTGGTAGTGCGGTAAGTTGAGAATTTTGAGGCGTTGCATCAGGGCTTGTGAATATTCTGTAAGTTTGTCCAAAATTTCAATAATGGTTGATGTTGCGCAAAAAGTCGTGCTTACAGTGCCTGCGTCCAAGATGAAGGCTTTTTTGGCTATGCTCCGCCAATTTGATTATGTACAAGTGGAGCCTTTGGAAGAAATAATAAAACGCTACATCAGGACGGCGCCCAAGAATGCACAGGTGTCAGACGAGGAAATTGCGGATATTTTGATGGAAAT
>CAYMQY010000258.1:2987-5565 GCA_964392655.1 uncultured Saprospiraceae bacterium | reverse complement strand
GACACGGATACCACGGATGAGACACGGATTTGCACGGATTTCTTCTTTTGATTTTTGATCCGTGCAAATCCGTGTCTCATCCGTGGTATCCGTGTCCAATCCTCCTCAGGGAATTTAATTTGTCACAAATCTCCACACTGTTTTTTTATCCGGCAAAAGGCGTTACCTTCGCGCCCGCTTTTCGGAGGCGGGTGTTTTTCCCATTCCGAAAGCAAGGGGTAACGGCCTCGCCCCGAAGTGGGGCCGACAAGTCAACAACCAATTTAAAAGCCTCAAAATCAACCGTTTTTACCATTATGATTCTCGACGACGAAAAAACAGTAAACCCCGAGCAGGAAGAAAACCAACCCGCAGTAGAAGAGACTACAGCGGAAATAACGGCAGAAGTTGAAACACCCGAGGTGGCAGCAGAAGCCGAAGCAGTAGTTGAAATGGAGGCTGAAGTGGTGGCCGAAGTGGAAACCGAGGCTCCGGTAGCCGTGGCCGAGCCGGTAGCGGAAGTAGCAGCCGAGCCGGAAATGGAAGCGGAAGTGGAAACGCCCGAAGTGGAAGTTTCCGAGCCTGTGACTGAAATGGAAGCAGTCGAAGCGGTTGCCGAAAGCGCCGACGAAGATGTCGCTGCCGCACCCGTAGCCACCCCGGCCGCCGCTGTAGAAGTGGCCGCCGAAGAAGAGGAAGAAGAGGATATCGAACTTCCCCTTGCTGAGCCGGTCATCGCCGGCGGCGCACACGACGACTTCAACTGGAACATGGACAAGCGCGGCGCACTCGTGTACTCCGACGCCGACCGAAGTTCCATGCTGGAGCAGTACGACGCCACCCTGAGCCGCGTGACTGAAAATGAAATCATTCGCGGCCGCGTCAGCGCCATCACCAGCGGCGACGTGGTGCTGGACATCAACTACAAAAGCGACGGTCTGATCTCGCTCAACGAATTCCGTGACACCCCCGATCTCCAGAAAGGCGACGAGGTGGAAGTGTACGTGGAAAGCCAGGAAGACAATCAGGGCCAACTCGGCCTGTCCCGCAAAAAGGCAAAAATCCTCCGCGCCTGGGAAGGCATCGTGGACTCGTTCAAAAACGGCACGATCATCAGCGGTATGGTCATCAGCAAAACCAAGGGCGGCCTGATCGTGGATTGCAACGGACTGGAAACCTTCCTGCCCGGTTCGCAAATCGACATCAAACCCGTCATTGACTACGACCAGTACGTGGGCAAGATGATGGAATTCAAAGTGGTCAAGATCAACGAGCAGATCAAAAATGCCGTGGTCAGCCACAAAGCCCTCATCGAAAGCGACCTCGCCGAACAACGCGAGCATATCCTCGCCAGCCTCGAAAAAGGCCAGGTGCTGGAAGGTATCGTCAAAAACATCACCGACTTCGGGGCATTCCTCGACCTCGGCGGCGTGGACGGCCTGCTCTACATCACCGACATCAGCTGGGGCCGCATCGGCCACCCGAGCGAAGTGCTGCAACTCAACCAGCGCATCAACGTGGTGGTGCTCGACTTCGACGAAAACAAAAAACGCATCAGCCTCGGCCTCAAACAACTGACCCCGCACCCCTGGGAGGTGCTGGCAGCCGACGTAGTCGAAGGCGCTGTGGTGAAAGGCCGCGTGGTCAACATCGAAGACTATGGCGCATTTGTGGAAATCATGCCGGGCGTGGAAGGCCTCATTCACATCAGCGAAATCAGCTGGGGTAACCAGAGCGTCAACGCCAAGGAATTCTTTACGATGGGTCAGGATGTGGAAGCCCGCGTGGTCACCATTGACCGCGCCGACCGCAAAATGTCCCTCTCCATCAAACAGCTTACCGCCGATCCCTGGAGTGACATCGAGAGCCGATTCCCTGCCGGCAGCCGCCACAACGGTACCGTGAAAAACATGACCAACTACGGCATCTTCGTCGAACTGAGCGAAGGCGTGGGCGGCATGGTACACATCAGCGACCTGAGCTGGACGAAGCGCTACGCACACCCCAGCGAGTTCACCAAAGTGGGCGTGCCCATTGACGTGGTTGTGCTGGACATTGACAAGGAAAAACGCCAGATCAGCCTCGGCCACAAGCAGATTGAGGAAAACCCCTGGGATGCTTTCGAAGCCATCTTCCCGGTGGGGTCCTACCACGAAGCGACAGTGCTGAAGCGCGACGACAAAGGCGCTACCTTCCAGATGCCGCATGGCCTTGAGGCTTTCGCTCCGGCCAAACACATCCGTAAGGAAGACGGCGCAGTGGTAGAGCCGGGCGAAACGCTCACGGTCAAAGTGATCGAGTTCAACAAGGAAGACCGCCGCATCCTCGTGTCGCACACCCGGTATGTGGAGGATCTGAAATTCAAGGCTGAAACGGCTGTGAAAGCAGAACGCAGCAAGCAGGAAGGCGAAACCAAAGCCGCCATTGCCGACGTACAGAAGAAAGTGGAAAAAGAAACCCTCGGCGATCTGGCTGCTTTGGCGCAGCTCAAGGTGCAACTCAACGAGGGCGAAGACGAGGCGAAGTAAAATTTTGCCCGATAGAAAATAGTCAATCCCCCGCCGGCAGCGTCCGTGCGGGGGATTGTTTGTTTGGTGCA
>CAYMQY010000258.1:0-2887 GCA_964392655.1 uncultured Saprospiraceae bacterium | reverse complement strand
CGCGACAAATGCATTTTTTATGCAAACGAAACGCAATTGGGCACAGACCACGCAAGTTTTTCCACCCGCTTGACTACTTTTGCCGGCCTTTCAAACACCGCAATTTTCACCCAAACACAAAAACTGTACTATACCACCATGGTCAAACAGTTCCTTGTCACCGCTTGCCTGTCATGCCTCGTTGCCCTTGCCGGCAATGCCCAACCCTACCACGACGACCCCGTGCTGTTCACGGTGAACAACACGCCCGTTCGAGCGGCGGAGTTCCTGCAGATTTACTCCAAAACCAACCAGCAAAAGGCCGACTACTCGGACGCCTCCCTGCGCGAATACCTCGACCTCTACGTCAAGTTCAAACTCAAGGTGCAAAAAGCCCGCGACATGCGCCTCGACACCGCCGCGGCTTTCCGCTCCGAACTCGAAGGCTACCGCCGTCAACTGGCCGCTTCGTACCTCGTAGACAAAGAGGTGACCGAAAAACTCATCCGCGAAGCCTACGAACACAGCAAACAGGACGTGGACATCAGCCACATTTTCATCGCCTGCGACCGCAACGCCAAAGCCGAGGATACCCTCCGCGCCTTTGCCCGTGCCACCGCCCTGCTCCAGATGGTGCAAAAAGGCGAGCCGTTTGAAAAAATTGCCCGCGACAGCTCCGAAGACAAATCGGCTAAAGACAACGGCGGCCGCATCGGCTTTGTCACGGCCATGCTGCCCGACGGCTACTATGCGCTCGAAAAGGCTATTTATTCTGCAAAAAACACGGGCCTGCTGCCCAAACTCGTGCGCACCAACGCCGGCTACCACGTGGTGTACGTGCATGCGTTCCGCCCGGCTCGCGGCGAAGTCGAAGTGGCTCAAATCCTGATCCGCAAAGGCGACAGCGAAGAAGCCAACGCCAAAAAACGCCTGACTGCCGACTCGGCCCTCATCGCCGCACGGCGGCTTTCGTGGGAAGAAGCCTGCACGCAGTACTCCGACGACAAAGTGAGCGCAGCCAAAGGCGGCTACATCGGGTTTTTCGGGATCAACCGCTACCAGCGCGCATTTGAAGACGCCGCCTTTTCCCTCGACAAAGACGGCGATATTTCCCAAATCGTCGAAACCACCATCGGCTGGCACATCATCAAGCGCCTCAGCAAACGCACCCTCTTGCCCTTCGAGGACATGCGCCGCGCCCTCACCGAGCGCGTCAAACGCGACAGCCGCAGCGAAATGGCCAAACGCAGTATGATCGCCCGCATCCAGAAAGAAGGAAATTTCAAAGAGTTTCCCGAAAACCTCAAGCCCTGGATTGCGCAGCAGACCGACTCCGTTTTCCACACGTTCAAATGGAAACCCAACCCTGAAAACGCGCAAACACCGCTCGTACGCTATGGTACGGACAAGGTTTTCACCGTAGCCAATTTTGAGGAATTCCTCGTGCGTGCAAGCCGCGAACGGATGCGCGGCCTGGGCCACCCGGTCGAAGAAACGATTGGCAAACTTTATCAGGACTGGAACGACGAAGTGGCCATTCAGTACGAAGAGAGCCAGTTGGACCGTAAATACCCGGACTTCAAGTTCCTCATGCGCGAGTACGAAGAAGGTATGCTGCTGTTCGACGCCGCCAAAATCGAAGTGTGGGACCGCGCCAACACCGACTCCACGGGCCTGGAGCAGTATTTCAACCAGAACCTGACGAACAAATACCTCTGGGACGAACGCGCTGTGGTCAGCCTGTACACGCTCAAGTCGGACGACGCCGAGTTGCTCAAAAAAGTGCGCGACTATGCCGCTAAA
The DNA here is from genome assembly GCA_964392655.1 of uncultured Saprospiraceae bacterium. Taxonomy (GTDB): domain Bacteria; phylum Bacteroidota; class Bacteroidia; order Chitinophagales; family Saprospiraceae; genus M3007. The sequence continues at coordinate 1,105 of CAYMQY010000258.1, read as the reverse complement.
AAGTCGCCGGAAGACGTGCTCAAAAAATTCAATAAAAAACAAGAGGTGCTCGTCCGCCTGGAAAAAACCTACGAAAAAGGCAAAAACAAGGACCTGGCCGACGTCTGGTCGGCGGGCAGCATGACAGCAGCCAAAACAGATGCCGGCACCAAAACCGCCACCTTCTCGAAAGTGGAAAAAATACTGCCGCCCAGTCCAAAAGCCCTGAGCGACGCCCGCGGATACGCCGTGGCCGACTATCAGGACTATTTGGAAAAACAGTGGGTGGAAAAACTGCGCAAGGAGTATCCCGTGCAGATCAACGACGAAATTTTCAGGACCCTGATCCGCAACTGATGGCCAAGGCGAAGACCATCTTTTTCTGCTCCAGCTGCGGCGCTTCCTCACCCAAATGGATGGGGAAGTGCCCGCAGTGTGGCGAGTGGAATACCTACCAGGAAGAGGTCATCCAGAAAGAAACCGCCGCCGAAGAAAAGCGCCGTTCCTGGGCAGGAACCGGAAAAGGCGAGGCGCCCCGGGCCACCCCGCTCGGCGCCATTCAGACCGGCTCCACCAGCCGGGTGGCCACGCCCGACGGCGAACTCAACCGCGTGCTTGGCGGCGGCATCGTGCCCGGTTCGCTGGTGCTCATCGGCGGGCAGCCGGGCATCGGCAAAAGTACCCTGCTGCTGCAAGTAGCCGTGCAACTGCCCGTCAAAGTGCTCTACGTCAGCGGTGAAGAAAGCGAGGAGCAAATCAAAATGCGCGCCGACCGCCTGCCCGAGGGCCGCTCCGATTGCTACATCCTGACCGAAACGAACACCACCAAAATCCTCCAGCAAGCGCAGGAACTCCAGCCCCAACTGCTCATCGTGGACTCCATCCAGACCATGAGCAGCCCGCACCTCGACAGCGCTCCCGGCGGGGTGTCGCAGGTGCGCGAGTGCGCCGCCGAGTTGCTGCGCTTTGCCAAGGAAACCAACATACCGGTGTTTCTCGTCGGCCACATCAACAAGGAAGGCGACATCGCCGGCCCCAAATTGCTGGAGCATATCGTGGACTGCGTGCTCCAGTTCGAGGGCGACCGCCACAACACCTACCGCATCCTGCGCACGCTGAAAAACCG
>CAYMQY010000257.1:0-5567 GCA_964392655.1 uncultured Saprospiraceae bacterium | reverse complement strand
GCGGGTTTGAGTAAGGGGCTAAGGGGCAGATAAATTTCGTAAACCCGTTAAACCCGTTAAACCCGCTCAACCCGCTAAACCCTTTTTAACCTCCCTCGCCACCACCTGCCCGCTGATGATGGACGGCGGCACGCCGGGGCCGGGCACGGTAAGTTGGCCGGTGTAAAAGAGGTTTTTGATGTGTTTGTTTCGCAATTTTGGTTTTAAGAAGGCGGTTTGCAGGAGTGTATTGGCCAGGCCGTAGGCGTTTCCTTTGAACGCATGGTAGTCGGATACGAAATCGGCGTGGGCGAACGAGCGGCGGTACACCACCGAGGGTTCGATTTGTTGTCCGGTCAGTTTCTCCAGGCGGCCCATCACTAAGTTATAGTAGTGCTCCCGGATTTCCGGCGTATCCTGCAGGTCCGGTGCTACGGGGATCAGGATGAACAGATTTTCACAACCTTCCGGCGCCACGGAGGGGTCGGTTTGGGAGGGGGCACTGACGTAAAAAAGCGGCTTTTCGGGCCATTTCGGGGTGTCGTATATCTCGCGGGCGTGGCGACCGAAGTCTTCATCGAAGAAGAGGTTGTGGTGTTGCAGGCCGTGGAGGCGTTTGTTTACGCCCACGTAAAAAAGCAGGCTGGAGGGGGCCATGGTGCGGGATTCCCAGTAGCGCTCGGAGTAGTTGCGCTTCCCGGCGTCGAGCAGTTTGGAGTCAATATGGTGGTAATCGGCGGCGCCTACGACCACATCGGCGGGGTATTCGCGCCCGGTGTGCGTGACAACCGATCGGGCCGAGCCGTTTGGCGCCACAATATGCCGCACTTCCTGCCCGAGTTCGATTTTTACACCCAGTTCTGTAGCCAGCGCCACCATGCCTTCCACGATTTTGTACATGCCACCCATCGGGTACCAGGTGCCGAGCGCCATGTCGGCGTAGTTCATCAGGCTGTACAGGGCGGGGGTGTTTTCGGGGGTGGCGCCGAGGAACAGCACCGGAAATTCCAGCAGTTTGATCAGTTTTTCATTTTTGAACAACTGCCGCACATGCCTCGACATGGACGTGAACATTTGCAACCGGAACAGGCTGGCAGCGATGCGTATGTCGGCGAATTCCAGAATGCTGTGGCTGGGCTTTTGCACAAACTCGTTCATGCCCACCCGGTATTTGTACTCGGCTTCGGCGAGGAATTTGCGCAAGTTGGCGGTGCTGCCGGGTTCGTAGCGCTCGAACATCGCTTCCAGTTCGGCCATGCCGGCGGGCACATCCATGCGGTCGTCCGGGCCGAAATGCACGGTGTACGACGGATCAAGCCGAACCAGGTGGTAGTAGTCGGCGGCCTTTTTGCCGAAACGCGCAAAAAACTGCTCGAACACATCCGGCATCCAGTACCACGAAGGCCCCATGTCGAACACGAATCCCTGCTCGGAGTACTGCCGCGCTCGGCCACCCGGAGTGGTGTTTTTTTCCAGAACGGTCACATCGAATCCGTCGGCAGCAAGGTTGCATGCAGCAGAAAGACCGGCAAACCCGGAACCGATAACGACGACTTTTTTCACGCGAGAAGGTTTGTATTTTGTTGAGCGATCAAACAGAGTGATAGTTGTTTTTGTTCAACAAAATTTTGTTAGCGCCAAAAGAATGCTTGAAAATAAATGGAATTAACTGATGATTTGGAAGTTTGATTTACCGTAAAAATGCCTTGACCCACATTTGGAGGTTTACACCCTCAAACCTACCGCATATTCTTCTCATTTTTGCTCGACGAAAAAGAGCATGAACATTTACGCGCGAAAATCGAAGTGGAAATGGTATCTGGCCGCCGCCGGTGTCGCCATTGTAGCCATTTCTCTGTCCTACACCCGGTACCTCGCCCAGCGATTAGTGGAGCGCGAACAGCAGCAGGCGCAGCAGTTTGCCGAAGCCATGCGTCAGATCGGGCGTACGGACGTGGACCTGAACTGCGATTTCACCCTGCCCGGCCGGATCATTGAGGAAAACACCACGATTCCGGTGGTGGTGCTGGACGAAGCGTTCAATATTGAACTGTATCGGAATATTGACGACCGCAACCACGATTCGCTGGCGATGGAGGACGTGAAAGCCGCGTTGGACCGCATGATCGCCGAGGGCGCCGACACCATTTTGATCAACATTCCGCCGGACATCAACAAAATACTGATCTACGGGCATTCCAACCTCCTGGCCCTGCTGCAATGGTACCCGTACGTACAACTGTTCCTCATCGCTGTATTTATCGCTTTCGGGTACATGGGCTTCAGTGCAGCCCGGCGCGCGGAGGAAAATCAGGTGTGGTTGGGTATGGCCAAAGAAACAGCGCACCAACTCGGTACGCCCATTACGGCCATTCTCGGCTGGGTAGAGGCGCTCAAGGCGGTGAACGAGGAAAACCCGGTAAATCTGGAAATGCTGGACGAACTGCGCAACGACGTGACCCGCCTCGAACTCGTCGCCGACCGTTTTTCCAAAATCGGCGCGCAACCCGAACTGACGCCGGTCAACATCTACGACCAGTTGGAAGCCTGCCGCGAATACATGCAGCGCCGCTCGCCGCGCCGCGTCACCTTCGATTTTCCCGATCCCGCCCAACACGAGCCGCTGCGCGTGGGTATCAATGCTCCGCTGTTCGACTGGGTGGTGGAAAACCTGCTGCGGAACGCCATTGACGCCATGGAAGGCGGTATCGGGGCCATCACGGTGGCCGTTTATGCAGAACCCGGTTTTGTCTGTTTCGACTTGACCGACACCGGCAAGGGTATTCCTGCACGAAAATTCAGCACCGTGTTCAAGCCCGGGTATTCTACCAAAACCCGCGGCTGGGGCCTGGGCCTGTCGCTGTCCAAGCGCATCGTGGAGCAGTACCACAAGGGAAAAATATTTGTCAAACGCTCCGAAGTGGACAAGGGAACCACATTCACCGTGAAACTGCCGCTGTATGAAAAATAAAAACCTCCCGCTGTTTGCTGCATTGCTGCTGTTGCCCGTGCTGCTGACTGCCCAACTCCAGCAAATCGGGCACTTGCCGTATACCGGGCTTTCGCTCGCCGGCTGCTGGCACCATGTGGACAGCCTCGGCAACGAATACGCCCTCGTCGGTACAAGCAAGGGCCTGAGCATTGTGGACCTGACCAACCCGACGCAGCCCGTAGAGCGCTTCGCGGTACCGGGCATCACCAACAACTGGCGCGAGGTAAAAACCTGGGCCGGATTCGCATACGTCAGCACGGAAGCCAATAACAGCGGCATCACCATCGTGGACCTGCGCAACCTGCCCGATACCGTGGCCTGGAAAACCTGGTACGGCCCGGGAACCGACACGCTTATCCGCCGCAGCCACGCGCTGGCCTGTGCCGACGGACACCTGTACATTTTCGGGGGCACGCAGTGGGGCACGGTCATTTGCGACCTCGCCGACCCCTGGAATCCAGCCGTGCGGAGCATTACCAACAAGGAATACGTACACGACGGCTACATTCGGGGCGATACGCTCTGGGCCAGCGAAATCTACGCCGGACGGTTCAGCGCGTTCGATGTGTCGGACAAAACCAATCCCGTGTTGTTGGCTACCCAACCTACGCCGGGCCGTTTCAACCACAATTCCTGGCTGTCGGACGACGGGCGCTACCTGTTCACTACCGACGAAAAACCCAACACCCCGCTCGGCGCCTTCGACATTTCCGACCTGAGCAACATCACCCAACTCGACGTGTACTACCCCAGCAAACGGCCCACGTTCGAGGTGCATAACGTGCGGGTGCTGAACGATTTTCTCATCAACCCCTCCTACGGCGGCCAACTCACCATCGTGGACGGACACCGGCCTGATAACCTGATCGAAACCGCGCACGTCAGCCTCGGTAATTCACTCGTGTGGGACGCCGACCCCTACCTGCCCTCCGGCATCGTGTTCGCTACGGCCAAAAACGAAGGCCTGTTTGTGTACCAGCCCACTTACCAGCGGGCCGCTTACCTCGAAGGGCGCGTGACCGACGCCGCTACCGGTCAGCCGCTACCCAAGGTGCGGGTAATGGTGCTGAACACCCCGAACAGCGACATCACCCGAGCCGACGGCATGTTCAAAACCGGTGCAGCCCAGCCGGGATCATACAACTTGCAAGTGGGAAAAATCGGCTACAAAGCCCTCACGGTATCCGATGTGGTGGTGAAAACGGGCGAGACAACGTGGCTGGAGTTGGTGCTGGAGCGGTTTTGAGGGGAGTTTTGCGCCGTTTGTTGTTGCGCTTCACTTCGGCATTTCCTTCGCCATCCACTGCGCCAACTGCCTGTCGCCGGCGTCGTTGTCGTTGATCTTGCCCATCCAGCGTTGGGCAAACGTCCAGTTGTCCTCGTTGATGGCCACTGCCGTGCATACCGAAAACAAGGCGTTTTGAAGCCCGCGTTCGGCAGTCAGTTCGGTGATATCCCGGTAGGTCACGAATGGTATGTCGCCGGATTGGCCGCCCTTTTTCAGGAACCGATACCCCAATCGTACCCGGATAGAATCGCCTGCGTAGGCTTTGTATTGGCCAAAAATGACCAGATCGGCCCCACAGGTTTGGCCGTTGGCTTCTGCGGCGCCGAGCGAGGATTTGTCACCTTCGCCTTTGGTCCCGATTTTTATCTGTGCAGGTATTTCCGCCTTGGCGGTGAGCGCTGTGATTTCATCCTGAATGCGTACCTCCACCGATGCCTGGTTGTCGTCGAGCGCATCGAACGGGAAAACCAGGACGTGCAAGGCATCATTTTCTTCAAATCCCGGGCAAACGACCTTGTCTTTTTCAAACACAAACCACCACACCAGCGCCGCCAATACCAGCGCCCCCACACCGATCAACGCCGGTACCAGGCGGGAGCGTTGCGCCATTGCCGGCATACGTCCGGCCTCCACATCGTTCAGGATGGAGAGGACGGTGTCGTTCATCTGGTTGTACTCGCGCTGGGCTTCCTGAAACGACAGGATGCCTTTCTGCTCCTGCTGCCGCGTGCGGGCGTATCGGCCTTGCAACACCTGCAAAACTTGCGTCAGGTTGTTTTTGTAGCGCGGGTTTTGTTGCACCCATTCCAGCAAGCCGTCCAGTGCTTCCCGGGTTTGGCCCTGGGCCAGCAGTTCGCGGATTGAATTTGTATTCATGGCGCGTTCGATTTGGTGTGTGATCGTCCGGGGCTTGTGCAAACCTACAAAAAGGGCATTATTCGCCCTGAGACAATTTGATCGGGCGGATGAGCAGGTTGCATACGCACCCGACTAACAGCAGCCCGGCCATGAGGTACATGGTCACGGAATAAGCCTCGGCTGCCGGCATGTGGAGCGTTTCGATCTGGTATGCGCGTATGTTGTTCACCAACTGCGGCCCGAGGATGGCGGCCATGCTCCAGGCCAACAGCAAACGCCCGTGTATGGCCCCAACTTCCCGCACGCCAAACAGATCGCGCAAATACGCCGGAATAGTAGCAAAACCGCCGCCATACATGCTCATAATGAGGCAAAAAGCCGCCACGAACAACACGACATTGCCCATTCTGCCGGTCATGGGCACCAACACGTACAGCGCAGCGCCGAGCA
>CAYMQY010000256.1:0-5589 GCA_964392655.1 uncultured Saprospiraceae bacterium | reverse complement strand
TACAGTTCCTCCATGCTGAACGGCTTGGTTACATAGTCCTCGGCGCCAAGATGGAACCCTTTGATTTTGTTTTCCTTGGCTGCTTCTCCGGTCAGGAAAATAAACGGCACTTCGGGATCAAGTCCGCGGATTTCTTTGGCCACCGAGAAACCGTCTTTGAACGGCATCTTGACATCGAGAATACACAGGTCGAAGCGCCTTTTCTGGAAGGTTTCCACCCCCTCCACACCCGAGTGGCACAGTGTGGTTTTCAACCCCCGGTCGCCGAGATATTCGCAAACCAGCGGGCTGAATGCGCGGTCGTCGTCCACAAAAAGCAAATGCGGGTTTTCATTCATGACAGATCGTTTTCTGCGCAAAAGTCCGCTTTTCGATGTGGACATCCAAGGAAAATGCTCAGGTGTTTTTGCCAATAGCCAACGGCCAACAGCCAACAACCTTTTTATACTTTTTTACACTTTCTTACACACGCTGAAACTTCCGGGTTGTCCCGAAAGCCGATATTTGTTTCAAAATTCCGACGCTATGCGTTTGCTCGCTTTTACCCTGTTTTGTCTGCCCGTACTGCTCACCGCCCAGCCGCTCCGTCAGGACTGGCAACAAACATCCGCAGGCAATACTACCCTGCACGACGTGCTGGAGGCCACCAACGGCTACATCATTGCTACGGGCGAAACGACGAGTAAAACCAGCGGCGGCTCCGACGGACTGCTGCTCATCGCCGACCACAGTACCGGACAATTGGTGACTGAACTGCGCCTTGGCGGCTCGAAAGACGACGTGCTGTACGCCGCCGTGCAAACATTCGACGGGCGATTTTTGCTCGCCGGCGCCACCGAATCGGCGGGCAAGGGCGACAAGGATGCCTGGCTCGTCCTCGTGGACGAGCGCGGGCGCAAGGTATGGGAAACCACGCTCGGCACGCCCGGGCGCGACGAATGCCGCGAAATGTTGCTCCTGGCCGACGGCACCGTTCTGCTCGCCGGAATACAGAACGATAAAAAATCCGGTGATATCTGGTTGGCCAAACTGGACGGAAAAAAGGTGCTGTGGGAGAAAAACCTCGGCGCCACGGAATTTGAAACCATCAGCGGCCTCGCGCTTTCCACCGACGGCGGCTTTGTTTTTTGCGGCAATACGGCCAAAAAGGCAAGCACCGGTGCCGGCGATATTTATCTGGCCAAAACCGACGGCCGAGGCGATCTGCTCTGGAAAAAATGGTTCGGCGAGGGCGAATGGGAGGAAGCACTCGACCTGATTGTGACCCACGACGGCGGTTTTGCCATTGCAGGCCTGACCAAATCCAAAGGTGCGGGCGACCTCGACTGCTGGCTCCTGAAAACCAGTCGCGACGGGTTCAAACAGTGGGACAAAACCTTTGGCGGCAAATCGGCGGATATGGCAAACACCCTGCTTCAAACCCATGACGGTGGTTTTTTGCTGGCCGGCGCTTCGAAGTCCAAACGTATCGGGACCCGTTTCTCCGACGCGTATTTTGTGCAGACCACCCCGGGCGGCGAACTTCAGTGGGAACAATACCTCGGCGACGACCGCGACGACGCCATTTCGGCGCTTGCCCCGTTGCACAATGGCAGTATGGTTGCGATTGGCGCCTTCGACGGCGGCTCGGCCCGGCTCCTGCGTGTGTCCGACCCCGAGTTTTCGCGCCTTGCAGCCATAGCCATGCGCGACGCCGCTACCGTGGAACTTTCCGAAGCCACCGTGCGCAGTGCCGACGGCACCCTTACGCCCGGCGAAAGCGCCTACCTGCACTTTCGGATTTCCAACCGAACCGACCTCGACCTGCACGACCTGCGCGTGACAGCCGACAACTCGGAAGCCGATGGACACCTCGCAGTCTGGAGCGCCAACTACTTCGGCACCTTGCGCAAGAACGGCCATCTTGACGTACGCATTCCATTGCTGGCAGCCTCCGACCTGACCGACGGGCAACAGCGCCTGCGTATCGGAGTGAGCAGTGGAGAAAAAAGCCTCAAGTCGTTTGAAAAAACCGTCGTGCTGCGCAAACCCAAGCCTGCCACCCTGCTCCTTGCCGACCATACGTTTGCCGCCAGCGGGCGCTCCGACGAAATCGTGCTGAGCATCCAATTGGAAAACGGCGGCGACACAGTTTCGCAGGCTACGGAGCTGCGGTTCGTTTGTCCCGAAGGCATAAAACCAGCCGGCGCCACGATTTTCAAAATGGGTACTCTGGAACCGCATACCCGCAAGGAAGTCAAATTTTCATTTGTAAAAACACCGCAATTCACTGCTTCCGTGGCGGCTATTTCGTGCGTGGCGCTGGAAAACGGTGGCGAAAAAGCCCGCAAAACGTTCGAGTGGCAAGCGTCAGGCAAGGCCTCCATTCTGGCTACAGGCCCCATCCTGATCTGGACCGACCCGGCGCCACACGAAACCGGCAGCAACAAAGTGCGGCGAACGGAAGACCACTTCGAGTTCAAAATGACCGTCGTGTCGGCAAAGCCGCTGGAGCCGAAGAATTTCAAAATGAAAGTAAACGGTGTGGAAACGGAAGGCTCCAAATTCAACGAGGAAGACCTGTCGCCGCCCAAACGCGAAAACGCCCAGTACACCTACACTTACCGGAACAAAATCCCGCTCCAGCAGGGTAAAAACCGGGTAGAAGTGGTGGTAGACGGGCAGGCATCCGATCATCTGGACGTGGAATTTGCGCCCGAGCGTGCCAACTTGTTTGTGCTGGCCATCGGCCCCACGCACGACGACCTGAAGTACACCGCCAAAGATGCCGCCGATTTTGCCGCTGCATTTGCCGGCCAGGAAGGACAACTGTACAACCGCGTGGTGGTGAATGTGCTGAACACCCCGGATAAAACCGACCTCACCGGCATCAAGCAGGCGGCCTTTGACCTCGCTTATCAGTGGGACGACAAGCAGATCAAGCCCACGGATGTGCTGCTGGTGTTCGTGTCGTCGCACGGAAAAATCGTGGACAACCGCTTCAAAATTCTTCAATCCGGCTACAACCCCAAGTACGAACGGCTGGCCGTGGATTTCAAATCGGACGTACTGGAAATCCTCAACCCCATCAACTGCAAAAAAATAGTGTTCCTCGATGCCTGCCACAGCGGCGGCGCCAAGGACGGTTACGGCGGTCTGAGCCGGGCGGTGGTGGACCTGGCCAAGGCGCAGCCCGGGGTGAGTACCCTCACCTCTTGCGGGAGCACCGAAAAATCGTACGAAGACAAATCCTGGGAAAACGGCGCCTTCACCGAGGCCATGCTCGAAGCCTTTGCCGACACCGAATGCCACGACGCCGACGGCGCCTACCGTGCCGACACCAACGGCGACCGGGTCATCCGACTCGGCGAGATGTACGACTTCCTGCGCCGTCGCGTTCCGGCACTGGTTCAAAACACGATCCAGAGTGCTCCTACCAGCCAAACGCCGTTCATGCCCGAAAGCCAGTTAGACAAAAACATGCCCATCTACTGGCTCGGCGACCTCAAGAAATAGCCCTGAAAGGGCGATATACACCAACGCAGGGTACAGCCCTGCGTACACACCACACGCAGGGACAGCCCTGCGGATACCACACGCGGGCTGCAGCACTGCGACACACGACACATATGACCAGATATCTCCTCCTCGCTACCCTTTGCTGGCTGATCGGCCAAACGCCATTACAGGCCCAATGCCCTACTTCCGGCAATACGGTGCAGGTCACCAACAACCTGCCTAACAACACCACGGGGTCGCTGACCTGGGCGATGACCTGCCTGAACTCTCAGCCCAACCTCACGACGGTGACGTTCAATATCCCCGGCTCGACTCTGATCCAACCGAGCACCTTGCCGAACATCGGCAAGCCCGGCGCGCTGATTGACGGCAACAGCCAGAGCGGCGTGATTGTGGACGGTTCCAATCCTGCCGGTGGGCCAGCCAATTGCTTTGTGATTACGGCGCCAAACGTGACCATTCAGGGCCTGACTATCCAAAACTTCGTCAGCCCTTCCGGCGGAAACGCTGTTCTGGCGAACGGAAACAACCCGACTATTCTGGACAACACCATCATATCCAACCGCACAGGCATCTTCACAGGCAGTTCTGTTTTTGCATTCAACATTAGCGGCAACACCATTGGAGCAAGCGGAACAGGGAACATCACGAACGGGATAAACATTCAGGGCAACCCTTCTGCAGGTGTTATCTCAATGAACGAGATCGCCCACAACGGCGCATCCGGTATCACGATCATCGGCGGAACAGTGCTGATAACGGAGAACAGCATTTACTGCAATACAACCTCGGGGATCACCAAGCCCACACCTCCTGAACTGCCGGAGATCACCCTCGCTACTACCCAAAGTATTCAGGGGAATGCCCCGGCGAATGCCGAGGTTGAAGTGTTCATTCATTCCACCGCCGGGTGTGCAGGCGCACCTTGCCAGGGTAAAACATACGTAGGTACCGCTACTGCATTGGCATCCGGAATCTGGACGCTCCCCAACCCGGGTATTGTTCCCGCAGGCAGCCTGGTGACCGCCACGAGCACCATCGGCGGAAATAACACCTCGGCGTTTGCTGTCTGCCAATCAGTTACGGATTGTTCAACATTCATAGCGAGCATCAACCACACCAATGTCAGTTGCCCCGGAGGAAACAACGGTTCAGCCACGGCCCTGCCTTTCGGGAGCACCATAACGTACCTGTGGAATACCAATGCCACCACACAAACGATATCAAACCTCGTGGCAGGCACCTACACCGTGACAGTGACCAATCAGGCTACCGGTTGCACCGATAGCGAGAGCGTCACCGTCACCGAGCCTGCACCGTTGGGAGTATCGTTTTCCAATGCCAATGTTTCCTGCTTCGGCGGAAACAACGGATCGTCTACCGCCACGGGTAGTGGCGGCACTCCGGGGTACATATTTGTCTGGAGCAACGGCGAAACCGGCCCCACTATCAACAACCTTACCGCCGGCGCCTACATCGTCACCATGACCGATGCCAATGGTTGTTCCATTGTGCAGACAACAACCATAGGTCAGCCGGCAACGGCGCTAACAGTCACCGCTACCGCCACCAACGTGTCCTGCTTCGGCGGAAACGACGGTTCGGCCACGGCAGTAGCCACCGGCGGAACACCCGGATTCACTTTTCTCTGGAGCAACGGCGCCACCGGCCCGACGGCAAACAACCTCCCCGCCGGCACCTACGCCGTGACGGCAACCGATGCCAACGCCTGCACCGCCGAGCAGACCGTCAGCGTCGCGGAGCCGCCCTTGCTCGTTGTCAGCGCTACCGCCACCAACGTGTCCTGCTTTGGCGGAAACGACGGCTCGGCCACAGCCGTCGCCACCGGTGGCACACCCGGATTTACCTTCCTCTGGAGCAACGGCGCCACCGGCCCGACGGCAAACAACCTCGCCGCAGGCACCTACGCCGTGACGGCTACCGACGCAAACGCCTGCACCGCCGAGCAAACCGTCACCGTTGCAGAGCCGACCCTGCTCGTCGTCATCGCCACCGCCACCGACGTGTCCTGCTTTGGCGGAAACGACGGTTCGGCCACGGCAGTAGCCACCGGCGGAACACCCGGATTCA
>CAYMQY010000255.1:0-5623 GCA_964392655.1 uncultured Saprospiraceae bacterium | reverse complement strand
AATCAAAAACTGGCAAGACCTGCCACTATCGCCCGCCTTGTTTTGGGACACAGATGCTTCCAGAATAAGACTTGACACACATGCCAAAACGATCGTGGAGCGCGTCATCCTGCACGGCACCTGGCCCGAATTCAAAGCGATACTGGCTTACTACGGCAAGCCTCGCATTCAGGAGATTCTCGTTAACCTGCGCTACTTAGACAACCGTACCTTGAGTTTTTGTAGTGCCTATTTCTCCATCCCCAAAACAGGTTTCAGATGCTACACTATGAAACAGTCGAACCCGACACACTGGAACTACTGAGGAAGTTGATGGACAAGAGCTATCTTTCCACATTTTGCCTGGTTGGAGGTACGTCGCTTTCACTCCAAATTGGTCACAGAAAGTCCATTGATCTCGATTTGTTTTCGGAGACAGACTTTGATGGCACCGATCTCTTGAAAAATCTGGAGCAGGATTTTCAGGAGATTGAGGTATTAACGAAGGTGAAAGGCACTTTGCTAACCCGTGTTCAGGGGATAAAAGTAGATTTTTTGAGATTCAATTACCCGACGATCCGCCCAGTGAGAACGGAGGACAATCTTCGACTTTTCACCCCGGAAGATATTGCGCCGATGAAATTAGACGCCATCGCTGGAAGGGGAAAGAAAAAAGACTTTTACGACCTGTACTTTCTTTTGGAAAAAATGACCCTACAAGAGATGCTCAGCCTCCACCACGAGAAATTCAGGCTCAGTACGACTTTTCATATCATAAAAAGTTTGACTTACTTCGAGGACGCAGAAGATGATGACCCTCCTGTGTTGATAAAAAGGCAAGTAGCCTGGCCACAAGTCAAAAAAAAGATTCTGGCGGCGGTTGCTACATTGTAATTGGCATGCTGGTCGCCGGTATGTTCATTCGAGACTGGAGGTAACCCTCCAAAGGTTTTGATACCTTCGCGCCATGATTTTCCAAGGCATCCTCCTGGGCCTCTCCCTCAGTTTTATGGTCGGCCCATTGCTCTTCGCTATCGTGCAGGCCAGTCTGGACCGCGGTTTCCGGGCGGGCATTGCGCTGGCTTCCGGCATTTGGGTCAGCGACGCGCTGTACATCTACGTCATCTACCGCTGGGTGGATGCCCTGACGGCGCTGACGGCATTGCCGAATTTCACCTTCTGGGCGGGCCTGGGCGGCAGCTCGGTACTGGTACTCTTCGGCACAAGCACTTTGCTAAGTCGCAAAGTGCCTGTGGCCGACGAGCACAACACCACTGCCGACCGCGTACTCGACGCCATTGACGGCCCCGAGCCGCCGGGCGTGGAGCACAACTGGACGCGCTGGGGCTATCCGGGCTATGCGTTGCGGGGTTTTTTGCTGAACACCATTAACCCGTTTACCGTCTTTTTCTGGCTTGGCTTGGCCAGCGCCGTGGTGGTGTCCAACGAATGGTCGCCCCAGGAAACGGTATCGTTTTTCGGCGGTATGTTGTTCGCACTCATCGCCACCGACGTGCTAAAAGCCTACGCCGCCAAACGCGTGCGGGCGCTGCTCAATCCGCACCATATCCGGCGTTTGCAACAGGGGATCGGCATTGCGCTGCTGATTTCAGGGGTGGTGCTTATGGTACGGGTGCTAATGAAATAACCTGTCATGAGTGTTTTTGTGTTTGAGTGTTTTTGTGTTTGAGTTCTGGTCCCGGTGGTTTTTAAATGTCCTGACAGACCAGACATCCTTTTTTAGTTAAGTCATTTTTAGCAAAGGCTGGAAAAACCGTCCGCCAACACCGTTAAAAACCGGAATTTTGTTGCTCGTTTAACCCACATGCGCTTTTCACGTTTTTTTAAACAACAGTACATCATGCGTCAACTCGCCTTACTTGTGTGTTTGATGGGTCTTGGGATGAATCTTTTTGCCCAAAACGCCCTCAATTTCTGGAAACCTGTTGCAGAACAAAGTATTCATCTTCCCGAAAACGCCGAACGCCGCCTGCAACCTGTGCGGTACCATACGTTCCAAATGGATTACCCGGCAATGGTCGGCGCCCTGAAACAGGCGCCCATGGAATTCACGCAGGCCGCCCGGCAGCAGCCCTTGTTGCTCGATATTCCGCTCGCCGACGGCACCATGCGCAGTTTTCAGGTTTGGGAATCGCCGATCATGGAACCTGAACTCACGGCCAAATACCCGGAAATCCGCACGTACGCCGGCCAAGCAGCCGACGGCTCCATTGTTCGCCTCGGCGTGGGTTACCTCGGTTTTCACGCGTTCGTGTTCGATGCCGACGGTTCCTCCCAGTCGGTACGCACCTACGCGGAAGGCCTGAACACCCACTACATTACCTACCGTTTGACGGATTTGCCCAAAGACGAGATACTCGCCAACGGCATCCCCTGTGGTGTGGAAGACCACGGACACGATGCAGAATCATGGGAAAAACTGCTGGAAAACGGCCCGGCAGCAGCCAACCGGGGCAGTGCCACGGTGGACATCAAAACCTACCGCATTGCCATTGCGGCCAAAGGCGAGTACTCACAATTTTATGGCAGTACAAAACCGGCAGTGCTGAGTGCCATCAATACCGCCCTCAACTACATCGTCGCCATTCAGGAGCGCGACTACGGCGTGCGCCTTATTCTGATTGCCAATAACGACGAAATCATCTTCCTCGACCCGGATACCGACCCGTATTCCGGCAATACCGTGGGCGACTGGATGGGCCAGAACCCCTCCGCTATTAACCCCATTCTCGGTACAAGCGCTTATGATGTGGGGCACGTTTTCTCCCGCTATGTTACCGGAAACCAGGTAGGCGTTGTAAGCGGACGGATTTGTGAACTGCTGACCAAAGCGCGCGGCGCTTCTTCGGCACAAAATACCAGCACGGAATATTTTTACCGGGTAGCCGCACACGAATTCGGGCACCAGGCAGATGCCGGCCATACCTGGAGCAACTGCCCGGGTGTGGAGCAACAATTGGCTCCCAGCACCGCGTTCGAACCCGGTAGCGGCAGTACCATCATGTCGTATGCCGGGGCATGCCCCAACGGCAATAGCCTCCAGGGCGACGGCGACTCGTACTACCACATCGGCACTATTGTGGAGGTGAAACAGTTCGTGTGGCAAGGTGGTGGTACGGGCTGCGGCACCGTCGTGCCCACCACCAACAATGAACCGGAGGTGACCATCACAAGCCCGAAAAACGTGACCATTCCCGTCGGCACGCCGTTCCGGCTCACCGGTGCAGCCACCGACTCCGACAACGACCCGCTCTCGTACTGCTGGGAACAGTACGACCTCGGCCCGTCCGTACAGCTCGGTTCGCCCACCGGTAACGCGCCGATGTTCCGCTCGTTTCTGCCCGTCAGCCAGCCTACGCGTTACTTCCCCCGCTTGTCCACCGTGGCTTCCAATATGCCCTCGGACGCGGAAGTATTGCCGCAATATGCCCGTGGACTGACCTTCCGGGTGACCACACGCGACGGCAAAGCCGGTGTGGACTGGGATGAAACCAAAATGACCGTCACCACCGCAGCCGGCCCGTTTGTCGTGCTTTACCCGAATGCAAACGGTGTCGTTTGGACCGTTGGCGAAGACCGCATCGTGGAGTGGGATGTGTCCAATACCGACCGGGCGCCGGTCAACAGCAAACTCGTCAACATCCGAATGAGTACCGACGGCGGTTCTTCGTTCCCGGTGCTGTTAGCGTCCAACCTGCCCAACAACGGGCGCGCCTGCATCCGGGTACCGAGCCTGACCAGCAACAGCGTGCGCATCATGGTGGAATCGCAGGACAATGTGTTTTTCGACATGTCCAATTCCAACCTGCGCATCGAGGCGCCGACACAACCGTCGTTCAGCCTGTGCGCGCCGTCGGTGTTCGACACCATCTGCCTGCCGGCGCAGCACAGCAGTATTTTCAGCAGCACATCAATATCCGGCTTCAGCGATCCGCTCACCTTGAGCGCAAGCGGTCTGCCGTCCGGTGTCACGGCTACATTTTCGCCCAATCCCGCCAACCCCGGCAGCGATGTAATGCTGACGCTGGATATGCCTGCCGGCCAACCGGAAGGTACGTTTAACCTCACCATCAGCGCTACTTCCGGCAGCATCACCAAAACGATGGTGAAAGTGGTCTCGATTTTCAACAATGATTACTCCGCGCTCTCGCTCAAGTCGCCGGCCAACGGCGCCGACGGGCAAAACCGCGCGCCGGCTCTGCGCTGGAACCCGTCGCCGAATGCCAACACCTACGAAGTGCAGTTGGCCACCAGCCCGACCTTTGCGCCGGGTACTATCATTGCCCAACTGGACGGCATCAGCGTGGACAGTTTCCAGGTGCCGGTGCTTCTGGAAAAAGGCACGGTGTACTACTGGCAAATTCGTCCCAAAAACGAATGCGGTTCGGGTGACTGGCAGGGGCCATTCGTGTTCTCTACCCTCGTGGATGTGTGCGCTACCTTCTCGGCGACCGACCTGCCCAAAAACATTTCGGCAAACGGTACTCCGGTTGTGGAGTCCAAAATCAACGTGACTGCAAGCGCCATCATCAGCGACGTGAACGTGAAGAAGGTTCAGGGCAGTCACACGTTTTTCCGGGATATGGAATTCCTCCTTGTCGGCCCCACCGGAACCGAAGTGCGACTGCTGTTGCAGAAATGCGGCAGTTACAACGGCAACTTCAATTTTGGTTTCGACGACTCCAGCCCCAATACCACGTTCGATTGCCCGCCCTCCAACAATGGCAAGGTTTTCAGGCCGGAACAACTCCTGAACGCGTTCAACAGCCAACCCACCACCGGCATTTGGACGCTGCGCGCGAAGGACAACTTCCAAAGTTCGGGCGGCACTTTGTCGGCATTTGAAATAGAATTCTGCTCCAGCAGTTCGCTAAATCCGCCTGTGCTGGTGAACAACAACACACTGATACTTAATCCGGGAACCAATGCTGCGGTGGAAACTTCGCTGCTGAAAACGGAAGACGCCAATAATACCGACAACCAGTTGGTGTACACGCTGATGAGCAAACCGCAGCACGGCCAGTTGCAGTGGTACTGGACCGGCGAAATGCCCGTCGGCTACCAGTTTTCCCAGGCGGACATCAACAACGGTGCATTGCGCTACTTCCACTACGGCACCAACGCCCTCACGGACAAATTCTGTTTCTCCGTGACCGACGGCGAAGGCGGTCTGATTTATGACTGCTTCACGGTGGAGCCGCTCCCGCTCGGCACAGCAGAGGCCCAAACGCTCGACTTCCTGCTGACCCCCAACCCGGCTACCGAAACGGTACGCATGGCATTTGGCGAAAACCTGAAGTCGGATGCCCGTATTCGCGTCTTCGACGCCGCCGGTCGTATGGTACATACCCTGGCCCTCGCAGCCGGCCAGAACACCATGTTGCTGAACGTGGCCAATTTGCCGGAAGGTGTGTACGTCGTTTCGGTGGATACCGCCGAGGGTAGCGGTGTGCGGAAATTGGTGGTGCGGTAAGCGCCGGTTTGTGTAAAAAAGCACCGCAGAGACATGAATCATGCGAATCAGGGGCAAAACACGTAGAAGCCAGTTTGGTTAGTTTGTGAATGCTACAACTCAAACTGATCCAATTATAAAAAATACGTGTTTTTGCCCAGATTAGCAAGA
>CAYMQY010000254.1:0-5702 GCA_964392655.1 uncultured Saprospiraceae bacterium | reverse complement strand
CTGGCGAGGCAGTTGAAAATGAAATGCGGGTTCATTTGTGCACGTAAGGCCGCTATTTCCAGTTCTCGGATCTTGTCTCGCACGGCGGCCTCCTCCCGGTTTTTGCGCAGGCGGCGCAGGTACCAAAGACGAAGGCCCGCAGCAGCCAGCAAAACCCAGGCCGCCCAAAACCACGGTGTTTGCCACCACGCGGCACGCACTTCGAACGACCAACTCGTTCGCTCAGCCCATTGGCCTTTCTCGTTTTGGGCCTGTACCTCGAAGGTGTATTTTCCGGGAGCCAGGTTCGCAAAGTTTATGGTGCGCGCTTCCGTGTTCACAAACGCGGCGTCCTTCGCCCCCAGCAACCGGTATTGGTATCGAATTTTGCCTTCCGAGCGGAAGTGCAGGGCAAAAAAACGCAGGATCAGGTTGTTTTGGTCGTGTGCCAGGCGCAGACCCGGCTTGATGGCAACCTGTTGATTGTTGACTAATAGTTTTTCCAGAACCGGCGGGGGCATCGGGGCGGGCGCGATAAATTCTCGACTTCGGGCCAGTCCCTTGTTGGTGGCCACCCAAAGGTAGCCGCCCTGCAACGTGGCGTCGTATACCTGATCGGAGGGCAGGCCCTGTTTGGTACTGATCACCGCCTCGACCCGCCAATCCTCGCGGGGATCAAAACGCATCAAGTAACTCAGGCCCTTGTTGGTGCACACCAACACTTTGCCGCCCGAAATCACAATCAGCTTGGTCACCAGATCGGAACTAAGCCCGTCGCGGGTAGTCAGGTGCTCGAAACGCCTTGACACATCCCGAAACAAAACTCCCGCCCCCCGCAGGCCGAAGACCAGCCCGCCGTCGAACAGGTTCGCCACCTGCCGGGGCTGAAAACGCAACGCCGGATGCCAAAAAGGCGGCTGCTCAAACTTTCCTTCCTTCCAAAGGCGGAGACCGTCGTTGGTGGCGACCCAAATGGTGCCCTTTCGATCTTCGACTACCGAAAACGTGCGCTCGAAGTTTTGCAGACTGTCCGGTCGTCCAAATCGCTCTGTTGTACCCGTCAGCGCATTGGTTCGGTAAAAACCCCAGCTGCTACTGCTCCAAATAACGCCGTCCGCACCGGGCGCGATGGTTTTGGTTATTGCCTCCGTTGTCACCCACCGGTTTTTTTCAAAAAAAGCCAGTCTGTCGCTGCACCACAGCCGCTGACGGAATCGGTCAAAATAGAGCGCCTGAACGCCCGTGTACACGAGTGCCGGGCGCGGCAAGCGCTTGATTTTGCCGCTAGCGCAGTCAATGGCCACGATGTCGGTTGGCCGGAAACCAGCAAAAATCGTTTTTTTACCGTCCGTGGCCAAGCAGGTCACATCGTCGGAAGGCAGCCCGGTGGCGGCATCGAAAATCTCCATTCCGGGATTTTTGCAGTAAAAAATGCCCGCGTTGTGCGTGGTAGCCCACCAGCCGCCCGCCGGGTCGCAGTGGACATCGGTGACAAACCGGCCTGGCAGGAGGTTGCGCCCGTCGTTTCGCCGAAGATGTTCCAGCGTGGCAAAAAGGTACAAACCAGGGTGTTCTCCTCCGGGCACGGCCACCAAAATATTGCCGGATGGGGTTTGCGTGATTTGCCGGGGCAGTATGTTGCTCGTTCGCTGCCAGACGATCTTGCCGTTGCGCAACAACGACAGGCTGCCACGGCTGGCCAGGAGCAGGTCGCCGTTGCGCAGTTTCCAGACACCCCGTTCGGAGTAGTGGACATGCCCAAAATTCAGGCGACTGTCGAGGCGTTCGGCTTTCCCGTTTTTCCAGTGCAACACGCCGTAGCGCATATTCAAATCGGTTAGTGGTTGGCCCAACTTGTCTTTGGCCAATGACGACGTGTAGATCAGTTTTCCGCCTGTTTCCGTAAAAACAAAATGATAGCCATTGGTTTGGGGTAAAACCGATCTGACCCCGTCCGTTCGAATGACCAAAAGCCCAAGCTTGAAAACACCCATGCAAACCGTTCCGTCAGCTCTTATGGCCATCTTTTCGACAGGCCCATATTTTTTTCCATACGCCGCCATCACGGCGTTGTGCCGCCACGAACGGACGGTATCGTTTTCGATCAGCCAGACGGAGCCGTCCAGGCGGGTGAACCAAATCCGGCCCTGCGTGTCCTCGGCAGGCGTAAACGCCTCGCTGCCACGAAAAGCGCTCGTGTCTATGGGCTGCACAAACTCGTAGCCATTGAATCGGCAAATGCCCCGTTCGGTGGCAAACCACAGGTAGCCGCTGCGGTCTTGCAGAATGTCGTACACCTCGTTGCCGGGTAACCCGTGGTCGGTGGTGTAGTTTGTCCAGGCAAGGCGTTGGGCTTTCGCGGGAATAGGCGAGACCAACATCAGCAGGAAAAATATCTTGTAAATTTTGGCTTCCATGCTGGCAACAAATTACAAACCTACTGGATATTGGACAGATTGCTAAAACTGAAATACATTTGAGCCGTATCAACCCATATTGAAAATTGTTACCGCTCCTGAACGAATGGATTTTAGTATACTGATCGTGGACGACGAGCCGGGTGCCCGCACGTTCGTGCGCAACATCCTGATGCACGAATGCCCTGACGTGAGTATCGCAGGGGAGGCCGGCGGCGTGGCAGAGGCTCTTTACCTGATCCAAAAAAACAATCCCGACTTGATTCTGCTCGACGTGGAGATGGAAGACGGTACGGGCTTCGACCTGCTCGACCGCGCCCCGGCGCTCCGGTTCAACGTGGTGTTTACCACTGCGCATGACGACTTTGCCGTTCGTGCTTTCCGATACCATGCAATTGACTACCTGCTCAAGCCCCTTGATCCGGGCGAATTGGTGGCGGCTGTCCGCAAGGCGCAAGACAACCGAAAGGCCGAGGAAATTAGACAGCAACTGACCGAACTGCTCCGCGCTACCGGGAGCAAGGATCTGAGCCGCATCACCCTGCGAACCGGCAAAGGGCTGGTGTTTGCGCCGGTGCCCGATATCCGGCACATCGAGAGCTGCGGAAATTACAGTTTTGTTTATCTCGCTTCCGGCGAGCGCCACCTGGATGCTCGTAACCTCAAGGATTATGAAGAAATGCTGCCGTATCCCGGTTTCCTGCGCGTACACCAGTCGCATATCGTGAACACAGTGTACATCCAAAAATTGGAAAAAGGCGAGTCCGCCGCGCTCGTGTTGCAGGGTGGGGTAGCGGTACCGGTATCGCGACGGCGACGGGAAGTACTGGAAGAAATTTTGAGCCGGTAGCCTGTCTTCCGAAAACCCGGGGATGAAGCGGAGCAGGCGCTACACCAGAAAATACATGTCAATTTGGCCTTTGTGTTTCGCTTCAACTTTTCCCCTGTACTGAAAGGCATATTTCTCTTTAACCAGGTCGTAAGTGGTTCTGGACACGTTGATCATTCCCGGAGCGGAGTTTTGTTCCATACGCGCGGCGGTGTTCACCGTGTCGCCCCAGATGTCGTACGCGAATTTTTTGACGCCCACGATACCGGCAATCACACTGCCGCTGTGGATGCCCAACCGGATGTCGAAACTGTCGTCGCCCAATGCTTTCTTGCGGGTGTTCATAAAATCGCGGATTTCTATGGCAGCCTGAATGACGTTTTCCGCATGGTGCGGGTTCTCAGAGGGTAACCCGCAAACGGCGATATAGGCATCGCCTACGGTCTTGATTTTTTCCACTCCGTATTTTTCAATAATCCGGTCGAAAGCCTTGAAGCAGATGTCCAGTTCGTCCACCAATTTTTTGGGAGAGAAACGTTCGCTTGCCTGCGTAAAACTCACGAAGTCGGTAAACAGGACGGTCACCATGTCGAACTGACGCGCTTCGCTCGCACCGTAGTTTTTGAGCTCTTCGGCCACCTGTTCCGGAAGGATGTTGAGCAAGAGTTCATCGGAACGTTTTTTCTCTCTGGAAATGGCAATATTGGCTTTGGTCTTCAGCCGGTACCGGTTGTAAATGACGCCCAAAAGCAACAGCACGAGCACGAATCCGCCAAGGTAAGCCCTGATCAGGATGTTTTTTTCCCGGATAATTCTGTCGTTGACGGCATCCTTTTTTTCCTGCTCCTTCCGCAAGGCCAACTCTTTCTTTTCAAACTCGTAGGTAAACTTGTCCTTGAGAGCAGTTTTCCGGTTTTCGATGTTCTGTATGCTGTCGCGCATTTTGATGTACAGGTCGTGCATGTCGAGCGCTGATTGCCACTGGTTTTCCTGCCGATAAAGTTTGTGTAGCAACTGTGCTGCATCGCGAATTGCTTCCGGGAAAGCCAGTTCCCGGGCGATCGCCATGTTTTGCAGCGCCATTTGTTTGGCTCGCGCCGGGTCGCCTTTTTTGAAATAAAAATTGCCTATGCGGTTGAGCAGGGATGCTACGCCCGACTTGTCCTGCGCCTGTTTCATCCATTCAAGCCCCCGGAGGTAACAATCCAGTGCCTGAGGCAAACTGTCCAGATGTTCGTAAATGCCGCCGATGTTCCGAAGCGAATACGCCATACCCTGGACGTCGGACAAGGAGGTTCTCAACCGAAGCGCTTCGCGAAAACGCTCCAGCGCCTGCCTCCATGCCCCTTGTTTTTCATAAATGACACCCTGGTAATTGATGTCATACGCCATGCTGTAGGTATCCTTCCTGTCGCTGTTGATCTTGAGGCTTTTGCCGATGTATTCCAGCGCTTCCTCGTAATGCCCCTGTGCCGTGTGGACCGTGGCGATGTTGTACAGGGTGGTGGACTGCCCGTCTTTGTCGTGTTGTTCCTCCGCGACCTGCAGGCTTTTGTTGAAATAATCCAGTGCCTCCTGAATTTGACCGAGGTTGACGTATATCAGCCCAATGTTGTTGTATGAAGAACTGAGCTCTTCGGCATACCCGATTTCGAGTTTGATCGCCAGACTAAGATGGTGGTAGTTCAGGGCTTCCACGATTTGTCCCCGATCTTTCAGGATCGCGGCCACGTTGTTGTAACATTGCGCCAGTTCCCTTTTGAATCCGTTTTTTTTTGCGATGGCAATTGCCGTGTAATTGTACTGCAGGGAAGAGTCAATTTGACCTTGCTGCTCAAACAGGTAAGCCAGCCAGCCCAGCGCATTCACCTCTCCGCGGGGATATGCCAGCGCACTGGCCAGGGCATGCGCTCTTCGACAATATTTCACGGCCTTTTCCGGCTTCTCAAGGTAATTCCGTTGTGCAAGATCAAGCAGCCGCTCAACGGCAAGCGTGTCGTTTGGATGCTGTTGGACATAGCGCTCCAGTGAGTCGTCCGAAGGATGACCTTGTGTTTGCGCATTCAGGTGGAGCGCAACGCCGACTGACAGGAGAAGCAGGCAAAATTTCATGGTATTGTCATACAGAAACGCCGGCAAAGTACGGTATCCAGGACCGAGGACAGGAAATAGCAGTGGGTTACAAAGGGGTTACAAAACGCAACTCTGAATTGCAGGTGCTTGACCTCTCCGCGGGGATATGTGTACAGAGGACGGGGAAAAGCGGGTGGCACAACAGTATCCGCAAGGCGCGAGGTTTTTTTCAGGGTCAAACTGGATGCCCGGCGGGGAATCGGGCGACAATTTCGCAGCATGCCTTACCTTTCGCTCCGAACCAACCCACCCGCTCCGCCATGACCGAAACGCAGCCCGCCCCCGTCAAAAAAGCCATGATCAGCAGCACCGCCCGCGACCTGCCGGAACACCGGAAACAGGTC
>CAYMQY010000253.1:0-5710 GCA_964392655.1 uncultured Saprospiraceae bacterium | reverse complement strand
AATCGCCACAGGCCAAACCCTGCTCAATCCGGACTTTGAACAACCGGATACGGCATTTACCTCCGGCCTGCACGGCTGGCGTGCAAACCGGCAGTATGAAACCGGGCGCGATACCCTGATTCGCCATGCCGGCCGGTCGTCAGTTTATCTGAAAAGCATCCCGGGGAAAACCTTTGGCGCATTTTCGCAAATGGTAACCCTGCCGGCACGTGCCGCTGTGCGGAAATACCGCGTTTCAGGTTACATCAAACGCGACGCCGTAGAGCAATTCACCGGCATCTGGATCAATGTGTTTGAAGGAGAAACTAGCCTGTTTTTTGACAATATGCAGGCCCGGAATCTGAACGGCACGGCAGACTGGATGGAGGTCGCTACCGAGTTTTTTGTGGAGGAAACGGCCAACGAAATCCAGATCGGCGGCCTGTTGGTCGGGCCGGGTCGAGTGTGGTTCGATTCGTTTGCGATCACGGAAACCCCGGTGCGCATCGAACAAGTACCGGACTCACTGCGCACCTACCTGACGGAGGCCTTGGACCGGATTCAACAAAATGCCCTGCATCGCGACTCGGTCAACTGGTCCACGGTACGGGAGCGGGCCTTGCTGATGGTTTCCGGGCAAACGTCGTACGCCGGTTGTTATCCGGCTATACGCTATGCTCTGGGCAAACTGAAAGACCACCACAGTTTCCTCATGGATGCCACAGCAACCACACAGTGGAGCCAACCCGATGCTGACGCCTTTCGGAAAATGCCGCTGACTACAGGTGAAATGCTGGGCGGGAAAATTGCCCTCCTGGAAATGCCCCCGGTAAGTAGCGGTAGTGAAGCCCTGAACACATACTTCGCCGACCAACTGCACCACCTGCTGGACTCGCTCGACCGGATGCGCCCGCAAGGTTGGATTCTTGACCTGCGCGGAAACGGAGGTGGCAATTGCTGGCCGATGCTTGCCGGTATCGGCCCACTGTTGGGCGAAGGCGTTTGCGGGTATTTCGTCGTACCGGGCCGGGAAAAACCGGAAACCTGGTTTTACCGGAAAGGCGCTGCCGGTATCGGCAAAAATACGATCACGAAAGTCAGCCGAAAGCCGTACAAACTCCGCCAAAAGCAGGCACCGGTAGCGGTATTGACCGGACCGCGAACGGGCAGTTCGGGCGAAGTGGTGACCGTGGCTTTTCGCAAACGGCCCAATACCCGGAGTTTCGGCGAACCTACTGCCGGCTTGTCCACCGGCAACCAAAGTTATCCGCTTCGCGACGGTGCGATGATCTTCCTTGCGACCTCCGTCTACGCCGACCGTGAGGGCGTGCCGTATGGGGGTAAAATAGTGCCGGACGAAACCATTCCTCCCGGCGGCACTGTCGCCGGCAAAGACTCCATCCTCGAAGCCGCCCAAAAATGGCTGACCGGCTTGAGGAGATAGGGCGGCGCACACGAAGTTTACGCTTGGGGACATACCGCAGCAATTCAGAGCGGCTCGCACAAAACGTCCGACCCCATCACAACCGCCAGTTGACCCCCACGTTCACGCCCGCCAGTACCTGATCGGGCAGGCGGCGGCCCTGAGCGTCTTTCCGGGCAAAGTTACCCGAAACGGCCGGCTCGGCAACGAGGCTGAGCCGGCGGCTCCAGCGGTACTCCAGCCCTGCCGATGCCCAATACCCGAGAAAGAAATTGCCGCTGCGCTCAAACACAAAATTGTCGGTGTTTTGCGCGAAGCGCAGCCGGTTGTTCTGCGAGGTGCGGGCGCCGACAGTCAGGTCGTTTTTCAGGAAATAATTGCCCGTCAAACCCGCTTTGGCTACTGCCGTCAGGCGACCGTTGCCCATCCGGTACGTGAGCAGCAGGGGGATGCGGAGTTGTTGCGTGTGCTCCGTTGTGGAAATTTTCACCACCACCGGTTCGGCCTCGGCCACGGGCGCCGAAGCGTCTGCCGATTCCATGCGCAGGCTTACAGAGGCCGAACCGCCCCAGGCGCTCAGGTCGTAGGAAAAATTGCGGCGCTGCCCGACGGGACCCGGGCCGCCCGGGTGGATGGCGCCGTCGGCAAACCGGAAGCGGGCGGTATGCGCCGTTGTGCGGGTGTTTTCAGAAAATCCAATGCCGCTTTCCAGTCCGAATCGCCTGCCGGTTGACTTGCCGACTCGCAACCACCAGTCGGTCGTCACGTCGGGCTGTTCTGCCTGGCTTGTGAACACCGGACGCATGCCGGGACGATGTGCGCTCGTGGTAGCGGCTTCGAAGTTGCGGTGCGGCGTGGCCTGTATGCCGAGGTGCCAGCCGGAAAGCGTGCGTGCAGGAACCCCACCCCCAACCTCCCGACTGAAGTGCGGGACAGGCTCTCCCCCGGCGGGGAGGGGGGCCTGATCGAGCGGTTTGGGTTGGTTTTCGGGAAGGGGAAGCAATTCGATGGGGGCTGTGGCGACAGCGTGTTCGGCCCCACCCCCAACCTCCCGACTGAAGTACGGGACAGGCTCTCCCCCGGCGGGGAGGGGGGCTTGATTGAGCGTTTGGGCTTGATTTTCGAATAGAGGGGGCGGGGTGTGCAAAGGCAGTGGCGTGTCAGGGTTTTGACCCTGCTCCGAAGGGGGAGTGGCCAAAACTATGGCTCTCTGCCCAGCCTGAGGTGGGGTTATCGCAGTGGCACGCGATGAACCGCCGACACGGCTGTTCCGGATAAATTCAGCCGCATCCGAAGCAGAAGCCTGAGGCGTTGGTTGCAGGTGAATAGACCGGGCATGATCTGGTTGCACCGTATTGCTCCGATTAATTGCAGGGGGAGTCGCCGTCTGTCGCATGTCCGGAGCATCGGTCTGCCGGACTAAATCGCGCAATTTATTTTCGTAGTAAAAATGCTCGCATACGAGGCCCGAAAGTAGCAGCAGGATGGCTGCTGCCGCCAGGCGCAGGCGATGGCGCAGGAAAAATATGCGCCAGGCCGGCGCAGGGACCGGTTCCAGATCGCTTTCGATACGCGACCACATATCGGCAGCGGGCAATTCTTCGTGGTCGTCGAAGGAGCGGCGAACGTAGTCGTCGAGCGGGTCGTCGTGTATGTTTTTTTCCATAGCGTTCAGGTTGTCAGGCTGCCCTCGAGCAATTTGCGGAAATGCGCTTTTGCGCGAAGCAACTGTGATTTTGAAGTGCCCACCGAAATGCCGAGAATGTCGGCAATTTCCGGATGGGAGTAGCCCTCCAGCACGTGCAGGTTGAAAATGGTGCGAAACCCCTGCGGCAGTTGCTGCAGGATACGGATCATGTTGCGCGCCGGCGGCTCGTCGTTGAACACGAACGGATCGGTGTCGTCGGGAAAATCCTGATCGTCCAGTTCGGACACCACGGGCATTCTGCGTTGGCGTTGCAGGTACTGCAGGGCGGTGTTGACGAACACCTTGCGCATCCAGCCTTCAAAGTTGCCGGCGCCCGAGTATTGGGGCAGGTCGCGAAACACCTTCACAAAGCCTTCCTGCAGAATATCTTCGGCATCCTCCCTGCTGTTGGCATAGCGCAGACAAAGGGCAAACATCCGGCCCTTGAACCGCTCGAAGAGCTGTTTCTGGGCCAGACGGTCGCCCCGGAGGCAGGCGTGCAGGTTCGGCTCGGTCATGTGTGTGGCTGGCGACGCAAAAGCGTACAGCAAGGTAGGTCATGTACGCGGCAGAGGGGTTGCATGCCGAGCGGAAAAATGGCGTGCTGCCTGCGCAAATAAAAAAGCCTCTTGTGGGTCAGCCTTTACCTGCTCCCGTTCCCGCCGGCAAACTCCAGCAGTGCGGAGGCGTCGCTCCGGCGCCGATGGCTTGGGTTCTCGGCTATTTCGCGCAACAACGCGGAGGCTTTTTCAGCATCTCCGGCCTTCAGATACGCCAGAGCGGTGTACCATTGGGCCTCCTGAAAGGGGCCGGCAGCAGCAGCAGGTATTTCCCGGAACGTGGCAATTGCGGCGTCGGTATCTTCCGAGTCGAGCAGGCAGGTACCCCGAAGCAGCAAGGCCATAGGGCGGTATTCAAACGCCTTGTCGGCCAGCACGGCATTCAGATAACGCAGGGCCTCCATACAATTTCGCGCCGCATACTGTTGGCGGGCAAGTGTGTACAGCGTGTCGGTATCGGCGCCGCCCAGCGAATTGGACAGGTCGTAGTGCTTGAAATAGGTGTTGTAGGCGATTTCAACTTTTTCTTTGGGCACGGCAAGCGGTTTGGGTACC
Organism: uncultured Saprospiraceae bacterium; assembly: GCA_964392655.1. GTDB lineage: Bacteria > Bacteroidota > Bacteroidia > Chitinophagales > Saprospiraceae > M3007. The sequence goes on along the minus strand of CAYMQY010000253.1, from coordinate 1,506 downwards.
GCCGGTGCATCCGGCGAGAGGACGGGTTTCAGCGCCAAATACACCAGGAAAAGTATGGCCAGCCCTGTTCCGGCGACAAGCCCCCAGCGAATTTTGCTGCCGCCATCGGGGCTTATCTGAACAAAAGCATCCTGAATTTTCCACCACCAGGAGCGCCAAAGCAGTTTTTGTCGGCCACGTTGATAGAGCGATTCCCGGCGATCAAGCACGGCCTGTACCTGAACGGCGGCCCGGGCGGCCTGATGCAAACGGAGTTCGGCAGCCAGGGCGGGGTCGGCAGCAAGTCGGGCCTCAAACTCCCGGCGCAGTTCCGGCGGCATGGCGCCGTCGAGGTATTGTTCGATTTGCGTGAGCAGCGGGTTTTCCATGATTATTGCTAAAGTTGGTTTTTGCGGTTGAGCCAAGCGCACAAATCGCGGCATACAGGCTCACCCTGTTGACAAAGATTTTTCAATGCCTCGCGCAAACTTTCCATGCCTCGCGACACCATTTCGTGGGCCACCCGGGCAGTTTTGAACCCGTGGAGCTCGGTGAGTTCCTCGTAGTCGTAGCCGTCGAGTTTGTTCACGAGCAGGGCGCGCCGTTTTTTCGGCATTTCATCCAGCGCCTTGAGCACGCATGCGGTGATGCGGTTCTGGCGTTGGCGGCGCTCGTTCTCGTCGTCGTGCTCAAGGAGGCGGCTCAGGACATGGTCGGTGTCGGAGTTTTGCAAGGCATCCAGAAACCAGTCGGGTAGTTCGGCAGTATTGCTCGAATTTACCAACGGATCTGTGCCTGTCTTTGTCGTGCGTTTCCGAATGGTGTCAACTCCCCGGCGGTGGGTGAGGGTGTAGACCATCTTCCCTAATTCCTCGAACGACTCGCCGTGTCGGATTTTCCAGTCCAGTTCGGTGAGCGCGTCGGAGAACGCCATAAGGGCGTCGTCGTACGAGAGGCGCTGTTGTCGCACCCCGATCTGTCGGATCAGGTAAAAATATTTGTCTTGCAGGTAGCGCCCGGCCCGTTCGCGGGAAATGCCGCCTTGCCGGATCATCCGGATCAGTTGATCGTCGTTCATGAAATTGTTTCGAAGGCGGGGAAAAGAGGTGGAATGCCCGGCAAATATACAGGCTCAAATTTTTTTTCGGGTTTTTCAGAAAAACAGTTGATAGCCGGAATCGCCGTGCGACAGATATGCCGTAAACCAACACCGCGAAAACATTCAACCCATACCGACAAACACCATGCACAGCACTGAAAACCAAATGCCATGTTTCCCGAATTGCCTTGAGGCCCAAAGCACAATTGAAAACCGAATCGTCCCCCACAGCCAGCCGCCGTAGGAATGCGGGTAGCGATGAGCGATGAATGATGAGCAAAACAGCACTCAGGCTGCCGCTACCGCATCATAATCCTTTGAACAAATTAATCCAGGTATCCCACAAACCCCAAAGCCATTTGAAAACGAAATAAACAGGGTGTCCCCCCTTGTCCTTTTGAAAAAATCCGTCCGATCTACGGGTGTCT
>CAYMQY010000252.1:0-5717 GCA_964392655.1 uncultured Saprospiraceae bacterium | reverse complement strand
TGTCCAGCGTCCTGTGTACCGACAAATACACGCTGACCCGTCAGTGGACGGCCACCGATGCCTGCGGCAATACCCAAACGGCTACCCAGCGCATCACCGTCATAGACTCGCAACAGCCCAATTTTACTTCGACGCCCGCCAACGTGACGGTGCAGTGCGACGCCATTCCGGCGGTAGCCACACCCACGGCTACGGATAACTGCGACGCCACGGTGGCTATTTCGTACATCGGACAAACGCAAACTTCCGGCGCCTGCCCGAATGCGTACACGCTGACGCGCCGCTGGGTGGCAACAGACAACTGCAACAACACGCGCTCCATTTCCCAGCGCATCACGGTGGTGGACAACGGCAAGCCGACGCTGACCATACCCGGCAACACCACCATTTCCTGCTCCGACCCGATTCCGGCGGTGGGCACGGCCACGGCTACAGACGGTTGTGCCGGTACGGTGACGGTGACGTATCTGGGCCAGACGACCGTCAGCGGTTCCTGCCCGGCCAGTTACCAGATCAAACGCACCTGGCGTGCCACCGACGTGTGCGGCAACAGCACGGCGGCCACGCAAACGATCCAGGTGTCGGACGGTGGCGCGCCGGTGTTCACCTCCGTGCCCGGCCCGATCACCATCGAGTGTGAAGACCCGCTGCCGCCTTTAGTGAACCCGACGGCCTCGGATGCTTGCGGCGGGTACGTGCACATCACGTTCCTCGGCAACGTGCCCACGGGCAGCGGCTGCTCGGCAGACTACACGATCACGCGCACCTGGCGTGCCGACGACCTGTGCGGCAATACCGCGACGACGACGCAGTTGATCACGGTGCTGGGGAATAACAACGCGGAAGAAGAAGGCGCGGAAAACCGGGAGGCCGAACCCACTCGTCCGACTACTGCAAGTCGTCCGACGAATCTCGCGCTGCAGCCCAACCCGACGACCGACCGCTTCTGGCTTGATCTGACCGACTTTGCCGGTGAGGCGGTGACGGTTTCAATCCATAGCGACCTGGGCCAATTGGTCTGGGAGCGCCGTATCCCGGCAGTGGCGGATTTGAAACTGCCGGTCAGCCTGCGCGAAGCGGGGGCCGCGGCGGGGATTTACACCGTCAGCGTGCGGAGTGCCGGTGGAGTAACGGCGAAACGGGTGGTGCTGGTGGAGTGAGGGAGATTTGATGCGTGTGTGAATTTCACCACAGATTACACGGATTTGCACAGATTTTTCAAGGATAAATCTGTGTGAGTCTGTGTAATGTGTGGTGGATTGCTTTTTATTAATCCAGTTATCTACGAGTAGTTTAATTCATTGTCGCATGAAAATTCAACGGGTACTTTCCTGCCTGAAAAGGCGCCATCTCTTTCTGTACTTTTTTTTACTGTTCACCCTGCCCGCAGCAAAAAGCGCCACGTATGCATGGGATTCAGCCGCGAATACGCTTGCGATTACATTGGGCACCAATGAAAACCTCGGGGTGAGCGTATCCGGTGGAACGGTTAGTTTCAGCCTTAGTTCCGGTGTTTTTTCCCAGGCGGGTCCGAACGCCGCTGCCGGTGACGGTACGGCTACCTTGAGCATCCCGGCAGCCGATCTGACAAGTTCCCTGACAATAAATAATACAGGTGCCGGCGCGGGCACGAACAACGTGACCTTCAACGGCGGCACCATTACCTCGACGACCATCAATGTGAATCCGGCGGCGGCTAATACCGTATGCATCATCGCGTTTGCCACGGCGAACACCACCTTTGCCACTACCACAACTAATTTGAGCGCCAGCAAAAATGTGGTGGTCAACTCCGGCATCACCCTGCAAACCTCCAGCGGCAACCTGCTGATTGAGGCCAACCAGCAGATGACGCCGACCACAGGAGATTTTTATGGTGTTTCGGTTGATAACAGCACGATCAAAACTACCGGCTCGGGCACCATCACGATCAAAGGCCGGGGCGGCGACGGCGGTTCCATCAACCAGCGTGGAGTTTCTGTGGTGAACGGCGGCAGGATCGAAGGCGGCAGCGGCACACTGACCGTGATCGGGACGGGCGGCCCGGGTACAGTCCTGACCAACAGTGGCGTATTTGTCAATGGTGCCAACTCCATCATCACCTCCACCGGCGGCGACGTGCATGTGACCGGTACCGGCGGCGGTACCGGTACCTCTGGTTTCAATACCGGGGTGCAATGTTCCTTTGGTGGCGTCATCACCGCCGGCGGGACAGGGAAGGTGACCGTGACCGGCTACGGCGGAACGACCTCAACCGGAAACGATAATGTCGGCGTTCAAATTTTTGGCGCAAACTCCATGATTTCTTCCTCCGGTGGCGACGTAGAGGTAACGGGCACCGGCGGCGGCATGGACGCGTCGGCGTACAACTATGGCGTAAACCCGTACAATGAAGGCAAAATAACGGCCGGCGGAACCGGTAAAGTCACCGTGACCGGTTACGGCGGCACTGCTGCGACTGGCACCTTCAACTCCGGTGTAGAAATAGCGGGCGTGGGAGCGATTATCACGTCCAACAACGGCGAAGTCCGGGTGACCGGAACCGGTGGCGGTACAGGGACATCCGATCTGAACACCGGCATCTCGGTGCGCAATGCCGGAAAAATTTCCGCCGGTGGTACCCAAAAAGTGATTGTCGAGGGCTTCGGCGGCAACACCGCCGGCGTTTCCGGGAATGAAAATTCCGGCGTTTACATAGCCGGCGGGAGCAGCATCATCACGTCCTCCGGCGGTGATGTGCAGGTGACCGGCACTGGCGGCGGCAACAGCCTGTCGGATCGGGGTCATGGCGTTGTTGTTTATCTGGCAGGCTCAATCAGTGCGGGCGGTACCGGGAAAGTTACGGTTCACGGCACCGGCAACGCGATCGGAACGAGCAACTATGGTATTGATGTCAATCAGGCCAATGCAAGCATCACTTCTTCCGGTGGCGATGTCCACGTGACGGGCATTGGTGGCGGCAACAGCGAGAGCGGCTCCTATCAAAACTACGGGATTTTCATCCGCAATTCCGGTACAATCAACGCCGGTGGTATGGGCAAGGTGACCCTGATCGGTACAGGGGGCAACACGACTACTGCCGGCGGCGGCGGCAACACGGGCATTGCCGTAACGGCCGGAAATGCCATCGTCACCTCCTCCGGTGGCGATGTGCATATGACGGGCACGGGCGGAGGCACTGGTGATGCCAATGGAAACTCGGGAATTATAGTAGGCGGTGGGAAAATCATTGCGGGCGGCATGGGCAAGGTGACTTTGATCGGTGCCGGGGGAAACACCACCGGAACCGAAAGTTCAAACAACTTCGGCATCAGTGTCAATAACGCCACCATCTCCGCTTCCGGCGGCGACGTGCATTTGACCGGCACCGGCGGCGGATGCGGTGCCGGTGCACTCAACTACGGAATTACTATCAATACCGGCGAGATAAGCGCAACAGGCGCGGGAAAACTAACCCTGATCGGCCACGGCGGTAATACTTTGGGAAGTGGGTCTATTCTCAATTACGGCGTTGATGCTTTCGGCAACAGTTCCTTCGTCAAGTCGGCCAACGGAGACCTAAGTATAACGGGTATTGGCGGCGGAGATGCCTCGTCCGCTTACTGTCATGGTATTTCATTCTATTTCACCCCACCGATACGATCCGATAACGGGAACATAAGCATTGTCGGCAACCGCGGCCCGGGCGCCAGCTCGTTTGGTATTGTACACGACGGCCCCGCAGCTTCCTTTATTTCCAAAGGCGGCGATATCAGCCTTGACGATACGGGAGGCTACTACCCGAACAGCCCAGGAGTTGACGACAGCACCGGTGTAGCCAAAACCACACGGTTTGAACCCGGTGCCACACTCAACCTCGTCATCAACGGCACCACGGCCAACACCGACTATCGGCAATTGAAAATCAACGGCCAAATCAACCTGAACGGCGCAGCGCTGGCCTTCGAGGGCAGTTCGTATGCCCCCAACCCGGGCGATGTCTTCACCGTCGTAGACAACGACGGCGCCGACGCGATCAGCGGCACCTTTGCCATGCTGCCTGAGGGCGGTCTTGTGCCGAACTTCCTCGGTTCAGGCCTGTCGGCCCAAATTACCTACCTCGGCGGCGACGGCAATGATGCGGTGCTGACAGCCGTCTGTCCCGGCAGCACAGTGCTTTACGTGAACGACGATGCCGCCGGTGCCAACAACGGCAGCTCCTGGACGGACGCGTTCACCGACCTGCAGGATGCACTGGCGCTGGCCGGAGCATGTTCAAATATCACCGAAATCTGGGTGGCCGAAGGCACGTACAAACCTTCACAGTTTGGCGACCCCTCCGTTTCGTTTATGATGAAAAACAACCTCGCCATCCTCGGGGGTTTTCCAAATTCGGGAAATCCGGGTATCGGCGACCGCGTCTGGACGAGTTATATCTCCCTGCTCAGCGGCGATTTGAACGGCGACGACGAGCCGGGTTTTGTCAACCGGAGCGACAACTCAAACCACGTGGTTGGCAACCTGTACAATGGCGTGGACAACTCGGCCGTGCTTGACGGTTTTACGGTTTCCGGTGGGTACGTGGAAGGATTTTTAAATGAAAGCCAGGGCGGTGGCATGGCGAATTTATCGGCTTCGCCCACGGTGCGCAATTGCACCTTCACCGACAATTTTGCCACATGGGGCGGCGGTATGGGCAACTCGTACAATTCCGGGACAAAGATTTACAACTGCCGCTTTTTAGGGAATATGGCATCCAATTTCGGCGGGGGTATGTACAATTCCTATACGGCGCCGGTAACGGTGATCAACAGCACGTTTTCAGGTAACACGGCGGTGATTGGCGGCGGGATGGGAAATACAGCCGATGTCATGGCCCAGATTACCAATTGCAGTTTTTCCGGCAACCAGGCATCTCTCGGGGGCGGGATATACAATGGAGGATTTGGGGACGACCATTACCCGTTTATTACCAACTGCATTATCTGGGGCAACGGGGATGCTTTTTTCAATCAGGGAACCGTACCGGTCGTCAATTACTCGATCGTGGAAGGCGGCTTTGCCGGTACGGAGAACCAGAATACCGATCCTTTTTTCGTACAACAACCGCCTGTAGCATTGGGTACCGGCGGCGACTTGCGGCTCCTGCCCTGCTCTCCCGCCATTGATGCCGGAGACGATTCTGCAAACTCCGAACCGGAAGACCTGGACGGCAACCCGCGCAAAGTGGACCTGATTGCCGGCGGCTTCCTGATAGATATGGGCGCTTACGAAGCGTCATCCATAGACACGGAGCCACCATCCATTACCTGTCCCGAGGCACTTACCGTTACCTGTTCGGGCAGCATACCCGCAGCAGATTTTTACGGCGGATCCGCTACTGATGCCTGCGGCACGACGACCGTTTCCCACGATGGCGATGCGACGACCAACATGACCTGCTCCAACCGCAAAACTGTCACACGCACCTACCGCGCCACCGATAATACCGACAACAGCACGACCTGCTCGCAGGTGATCACGGTGTTCGACAACGTGAAACCCGTGTTCACCTTCGTGCCGGCCAATGTTACGGTTCAGTGCAATAGCATCCCGGCAGCGGGCAGCCCGACGGCTTCCGACGGCTGTGGCGGTTCGGTGAGCATCGTCTACAATGGTCAGACGGTGTCCAGCGTCCTGTGTACCGACAAATACACGCTGACCCGTCAGTGGACGGCCACCGATGCCTGCGGCAATAC
>CAYMQY010000251.1:0-5736 GCA_964392655.1 uncultured Saprospiraceae bacterium | reverse complement strand
ACAGGTCGAGGATGGCGTACAGGTAGTACACGCCGCCGGTGGCAAACGAGGTTGTCGTTGTGGCCGTAGTGCCGTTGTTGCCCAGACCGCTGTTATCCACCGTAGCGATCACCGTGCCGCCGATGTACGGCGTCATGGTCGGCGCGCCGAAGTATTTGAATGTAATGCCGTAGGTATTGCCCATGTCCACCAGGCCGGTGGCGTTGAGCGTAATATTGGAACCGGCGCAGACACCGGCGGGAGTGGTGCTCAAGGCGCCGACTACCGGGCAGGCATCGCAGTTGCCCGGGCCGATCAACGAAATCAGCAACGAGGATGAGCAGGCGTTGGAACCCGTAACCGTGACAAAGTACGAGCCGACCGAAAGTCCGCTCTGGTCTTCCTGGCCCTGCACAAGGCCGCTGCCGTTGGGGGTAGACCAGTTGTATGTGAAGGGGCCTACACCACCCGTCACCGTCAGGTTGATAGAGCCGTTGACCGACACACAGGTGGTCGGCTCAACAGTTGAGGCCGAAAGTGCCGGGGCAGGGGCCAAGTCAACCGTGGCCACTGCGCTGTCCGTACAGCCGTTTCCGTCTGTGACCGTGACCGTGTAAAGTCCTGAGTTGTTTACTTGAATGGACTCGGTTATTTCACCACCGGGTGCCCACAAATAGGAGACGCCCCCGGAAGCAGTTATAGTGATAGGATTATTGGCACAAACGGTTATGTTTGCCGGCGTTACAACCGCGACTGGAAGCGGGTTGACGATAATTGACGCACTGGCTGTGGCAGTACAGTTGCCGGTACCGGTAACCGTAACGGCGTATGTACCGGCAGTTGAAACTACAATATCGGCAGTAGTTGCACCTGTGCTCCACAGGTAGCTCATACCGCCACCTGCCGTAAGGGTAGCCGAAGCGCCTTCGCAGAGAATCCCGTCATTATTGGTACTTCCGGAGGTTTCGACAACAGCAATAGAGGCCGCTGGAATCGGATTTACCGTGATTGAAAAACTGCAGGAAAGACCACAAATCGTATAGGTAATGGTGTGGGTTCCGACGCCGGCTACAGCCGGATTAAAAACCCCTGCACTCACACCGTTTCCACTGTAAACTCCACCTGCAGGCGCCGCCCCGGTCAGGGCAAATGCCGGTTCGTTCAAGCATACCGAACTGTTGGACGGGCAAGTGGGTGGATCATTAACGACCGTGGCAGTAACGGGTATACGTGGGCTTTCACAACCCGTTGTAACAACCCAATCGTAAAAATAATAGTACAAGTCCAGACGGGGTGTATTCGCCGGGGGAGCAGTCAATGTACTGTGTAAAATATTCAGTACGCCCGGTACGCTGAACGGGTATCCATAGTTGCCGCCAGGTGCGGCGGCAGAGGGTTCGAAGAGCAGGCCTGTGATGGAGGCGCTGCGGGCGCCCGGACGTAATTTCAGGTTTGTACCCGGTGCTACATTAAAATCCAAAATTACCGTTTGTCCTACCGGTGCGGCGACAGGGTGTCCAAACACATCCACCACGAGCGAGTGTAAGACAGCGCCGGTACCGTCCACAATATCAATCGTTACGGTACCCGGAGTATTGGGACTGGCGCTCACCGGATATACTTTAACCGAATGAAGCGTGAAAGGCGCCAGGGCATCAAATACAAGCCCGAAGTTTGTCGTGCCGGCTCCGGAAGTAGCCGTTGGCAAGGCATTCGGAAGTCCAACGTTTGAAGCGCTTCCGCCATCGTTGGCTGCTACATAAAAATCGGTCGTGGTCGTAATCGGCGGGGTCATAAAAGTATTGCCGGAGCCGAGACTCATACCGCCTGTCGGTACGGCGTACCAGTCAATAATTGCTCCGGCAGTAGCCGTAGCGCCCAAGGTGACGGAAACGGGACCAGGGCCGCATTCAGACCCAGGGGTAGTGGTCAGGATAGCAGGGCTGCTCACGACGACGGATGCCGTCGAAGAGGGCGAAGCTGCGATTGGTGTGCCGCCACAGGACACTATGCACCGGAAATCGGTCGAGGCATTTACGCCAACAACCGTATAAACCGGTGTAGTCGCACCGGAAATGGGGGTCCACATATTCAAACCAGCAGGAGAGCTTTGCCATTGATATTCCGCGCCGGTTGAGGGATCACCACCTAAAGTCAACTGCACATCATTCGAAATACAAACCATATTCGGCGATGCCGTCGCGGTAAGCGTTGCAGGTGCTGCCAAAATACTGTACGTTTTGGCGCCACTTACCGGAAAAGCAGCGCTTGCGAGAGCAACGCTTGCAGGGGTGTAACCGGCAGGAAACAGAACAAAATTGGCACTTACATTTGCCGGAACGACGATGTCTTGTGCAACAACAAAGTATTCAATTATATCACCGGACACAACCGGGCTTGCCAGGAGGCTATAGTTAAGCGTGAAATTAAACGGCGAGCTGGAGTTGTTTGCTTCCACGTATTTCCAGCCATTGCTTGCAGCGTCGTTTGTTGCCGGCAACACGTTGTCTTCCGTTGATTTTTTGAACCATACCCGAGGTTTTGTCCCGCTGCTTGTATTCACGCCTGTTACATCGGTGATCGTTGCGCTGAACGATACCGGTGTAGTACAAATTGAATTGGGAATATTCGTAAAGACAATATTTGGGCCGCTCAAATCAAGCGCGATGAACTCCCCCTCGTCGGCGCCCAAATCCGGCGCTACCCCTGTACCGGCATACCCTGTATTTCCCTGACGGATGACCCCATCGTAGTCATCCGTAATACCCGCAACGGCTGTACCCGCACTTTCGCATTGCGTGGGAACCGCCGGGTTCAGGTGCAAAAAGTCGGGTGATGCACCACTTGTTGACAAAAATGTCGGGTTCTCTGTCACGGAATTACTTTCGGCAGGAGCAACGCGAATTTTGAAGGCAGCCAGGGTTTGATCCGAATTGGTACCGTCGAAGAAGATCAAATTGCTCGCCCCCGGAGTACCTGCATAAAAGAGGTTGTTGTTCGAGTTGGTACTGTAGTTGTTCAGTGCCGTGCTTGAACGTTGATAAGCAGAGGTCCGGCCTGTACCGTTTGGTGTGGACAGGTTGACAATGATGTTGTTTAGCAGCGTCAACGTCGAAGTAGTAGCGGTTGTGGAGGTGGTAGCCCACAAACCGGTTGTCCCAAAGTTGGCCCCTGCCGAAGTCGCATTCAGCAGTATCGTGTTGTACGATACTTTGAACATGGAGCTGGTGGTCGTGGAAGTAATATTTATCCCCCTGACCGAAGGGGCCGTAGCTGCAGAAGTATTTGCATTGGGGGCCTTCAAATCGCCGATCAGGTTGTTGTAAATATTTGCTGTGCTGCTGGCGCTGACACTTGAGATAACAATGCCTGATACTATAGGCGAAGCTGTGGAGGTGCTTTGAATGTTATAAATCCTGTTTTTAAAAATAGAGGGTGAACTAAGTGCCTGGCTAATCCCCGCAACAGTCGTCCCTGCTGTAACAATGTTGAAAATTGTATTGTAGGATACGGATCGCGTACCTGCGGCGGTATTGGTATTAATGCCATACGTGATCCCCGTTCCATTATGTACCAGATTCGATACCGTATTGTAGTTGTAGTTTTCGTTGACCGGAGCAGAGATGTTGTAAATACCATACAGCGCACTTGTACCTGTAGTTTTTATGCAGCGCAAATCGTTCACGATATTACTGTCCACTACGATAGTCCCCGTGGATGACTGAATGCCGTACATGGTGCTGGTAGCACCTGTACCGTCAATGCTCAGGTTTGATACCGTGTTGTTTTTGATATTCACGATCATTCCCGTGGTACCGACTGTGAAGGCAATCCCAATCGTAGTTCCCCCGGTAGTCCCGAGTCGGCTTAAGCCGCTGACCGTGTTGTTGTTGCAGTTAACGACCATTGCCGCATTGCTTACACTGTTGTGAATGCCGTAAAAAACACCGCTACCCGCCAGACCGGCACCGCTGTAGGCCATATTCGACACTGTGTTGCCGTTCATGTTCAGGTTGGCTGCCGTTGCCGAGTTCCAGACGCCGTAAAGTGTCCCGGATGTCGCTGTCAGGTACTCCCCGGTGATTGTGTTGTTATTAATACTAACGGTGTTGCCGGCCGGCGTGGACCCTAATTCGTTGCGAATTGCTGCGACAGCCTGAGTAGTTCCGGCGGCTTTTACTGTTACGTTATTGTTGTTGAAAGTAGCGCTGGCACTTACGGAAGATGAATTCGCCCAGATACCGTACAGGATATTCGGGTGGTTTACCCCGCCACCGTTGTTATTGTTTACTGTGTTAAAGGAGCAATTGATGTCCCACTGATTGTTGATAAAAACAGCGTCTGATGTGGCTGTTGTACCGGCACCGCCGCCATAATTTATTATGGTGTTGCCGGTAGAGGGGGCTACGCCGCCCACATCGTTTCCTGTGTCGGCAAGCGTAAAGGGGCTTGGCGCCGAGAAACTGATAAACACGATGCCATGTTGTACGTTTTGAATGGTATTGGAGTAGAACTTGTTAAACGAGTTTGTACCACTTGGAGCCGTTGGTGTGATTCCCGCGTTGTTCGTTGCCGAACACCAAAGTACTGCTATACCATTTGATCCGGGATGCCAGACCCCCGCGCCTGCGGCGATATTGTTACGGGTCAACGTGACGGTACAGTTTTTAATCGTGTTGTTTTGGCAGCCGTCGGTGTCTGAGTTCTTGAACAAGCCATAGCCGTACTCCATCCATGTAGTAACATCAGTATTTGCCGGATTTTCTTGCAAGTCAATGCCGTCAATAGTCACCCAATCGCTTCCTGAAAGGCTGAACATTCCATCCCGCTCTTGGCTGGAGGGCGTGTTCGATCCGACATAAGCCGTGAGCAAAGGATTGGCTCCCATTCCATTTTTCTGAATGGTAATCGGATTGGCCATCGAGCCTGTGGCAGACAAGTTGATCCGGCCTGTCAACGTTTCTGTGTGCCCTGCGATTACATTCACCGTAATGGTGCCCGAGTGAACGCCGTTATTGATAGCTGTGATTGCTTCTGCCAATGTGGTGTAGTTGGCATTCATGTTACCGCCGGAAGCAGTTACGGTAACCTGTCCATACAAATTTTGGGCAAAAAGACCCAGGAAGCCGAAGCTAGCCAACGTCAGCGAACGGGTTGCAATTCGTTGAGCGCCTTGTCGGAACGAGGTGTAGATTTTGTACATTCTTTTCATGAGTTGATGAACCGGAATAAAAATATATTAAAACGAAAAGCACGCCCTTGCATTTAAGCAAACTGGCATGTCTCTCGCTAAACAACACAACACGGTTTGGGAAATCTTCTCAGATAATCATCTGATGATGAGCCAATAATATCTGAAAACCGGAAATGAATACTTTGAACACTGGCGGGAAAAATAAGTATCTAAATTTCCGAGGCCGAAATCACACGAGAGGTGTACCAAAGTAGTCATGAGATTATTAAAAACAGATTAAAAGCATTGCTCGCAAATGTAAGCCAAATTGATACAATCCGCCAACCACCGGCAACTACTTCTCACTTTTGCATTCTGCACAAATTACCTGCAAAAATCAAGCCCTTTTGTAACAAAGGCGGGCAGCCTCTTTTCAGATGACTGCCCGCCTCTACTGTCTGGTTGCAGGTTGTGCGGGTTCGGCGGGTTGAGCGAGTTGTTAACCCGTTAAACCCGCCAACCCGCTCAACCCGTTAAACCCTTATTTCGTCTGAATCATCTTGCGCGTAGCGCTTTCTTTCGCC
>CAYMQY010000250.1:4228-5798 GCA_964392655.1 uncultured Saprospiraceae bacterium | reverse complement strand
GGCGCGAAAGGGGCTTTTTGTAGTCGGGTTGAGTACATTTTTAACAGAGCACTTACCCCGCCTGCGTTGAAAGCGGCAAACAATTTTACAAATTCAGCCATTAGCAAGATACCTATCTTCGCGCTTTCCGCCGCGGCAACCAATCTGCGGCGCAAATTGTTTACCCGCGCACTATGGCCAAGGCAAAATCGTCCACCGGAAAAACCGCTGCTGTCCCGCAAACCGCCCCTCCCTCGCCGCAGGAGTCCGAACCCGCACAGGAGTTCATCGAAGTTACCGGCGCCCGCGTACACAACCTTAAAAATGTGGATGTGCGCATCCCGCGCAACCGCCTCGTGGTCATCACCGGCGTGAGCGGGTCGGGCAAGAGTTCGCTGGCGTTCGACACGATTTATGCCGAAGGCCAGCGCCGGTTCATGGAAACGCTGAGCAGCTACGCCCGCCAGTTTATCGGCGAAATGGAGCGCCCCGATGTGGAGCAAATCACCGGCCTCAGTCCTGTCATCAGCATTGAGCAAAAAACCACCGGACGCAACCCGCGATCCACCGTGGGAACCGTCACCGAGGTGTACGATTTTTTGCGCCTGCTCTTCGCCCGCGCCGGCGAAGCGTACTCGTATGTGACCGGCGAAAAAATGGTCAAGTTCACCGAAGAGCAGATCATCGAGCACATTTCCGAAAACTACGCCGGCCAGAAAATTATCCTGCTTGCACCCGTCGTACGCGCCCGCAAAGGCCATTACCGCGAACTTTTTGAACAAATCCGCAAGCAAGGCTACACCAAAGTGCGCGTGGACGGCGAAATCCTCGACCTCGTGCCCAACATGCAGGTGGATCGCTACAAAATCCACGACATCGAAATCGTGGTGGACCGCCTCCGCGTTGGTGACGACCGCGGCGACCGGCTCTACGATTCCATCAAAAAAGCCATGCGCCTGGGCGACGGGATGGTGCAGGTCAACCCCTCCCCCGGCCTCCCGACTGAAGTGCGGGACAGGCTCTCCCCCGGAGGGGAGGGGGGCGACATTGCGGGAAAAAGGGATGTTTCTGGTAAGGGAAGCCCAGGAAATGACGAAAGCGAAAAAACGTTCATTACCGAAAATGATAAACTGGAACGCGATGTAGCCCCCCTCTCCCTTGGGGGAGGGGCTGGGGGAGGGGTTTACTCCAAGCGCCTTATGTGCCCCGTTTCCGGCCTGTCGTACGAGGAGCCTTCCCCCAATACCTTTTCCTTCAACTCGCCCTACGGCATGTGTCCGCACTGCAAGGGCCTCGGCGAAATACAGGAAGCGGACATGGCCCGCATCATTCCCGACGACTCGAAGAGCATCAACGAGGTAGGCATCGCCCCGCTGGGCGAGGTGCGCGACAACCTGACGTTCAAGCAACTGCGCGCCATCGCCAAAAAGTACAAGTTTTCGTTTTCCACGCCCGTCCGCGAAATTCCGAAGGAGGCGCTGGACATGATCCTGTACGGCGGCGACGAAACCTTCGAGGTCAGCGTCACCTGGGGCGGCGACGAGTGGAGCTATAACCTCGCTGCCGAAGGCATCACCAACATGCTCAAGCG
>CAYMQY010000250.1:0-4128 GCA_964392655.1 uncultured Saprospiraceae bacterium | reverse complement strand
GGCATCACCTACATCCTCGACGAGCCGAGCATCGGCCTGCACCAGCGCGACAACCACCGCCTGATCACGGCGCTCAAAAACCTGCGTGACATCGGCAACACCGTGCTTGTGGTGGAACACGACCGCGACATCATGCTCGACTCCGACTACCTGATTGACCTCGGCCCTGGCGCCGGCAAACTCGGCGGACAGGTCGTGGACATCGGCACCCCGGAAGCCTACATGCGCAACCGCACGCTCACCTCCGATTACCTCGCCGGAAGGCGGAAAATCGAACTGCCGGAAAAACGCCGCGTCGGCTCCGGCGAAGCGCTCGTGCTGCACGGCTGCACCGGACACAACCTGAAAAACGTAACCCTGCGCCTGCCGCTCGGTACGTTTACCTGCATCACCGGCGTGAGCGGCTCGGGCAAATCCAGCCTTGTCAACGAAACGCTGTACCCCATCCTTCAGCAGCATTTTTACAAAAGCCTGAAACGCCCGCTGCCCTACGAAAAAATAGACGGGCTGGAACTTGTGGACAAGGTAATCGAGATTGACCAAAGCCCCATCGGGCGCACGCCCCGCTCCAACCCGGCCACCTACACCAACGTGTTCGGCGACATCCGCAAACTTTTTGCCGACACCCCGGAAGCCAAAATCCGCGGTTACGCGCCCGGTCGGTTTTCGTTCAACGTGAAAGGCGGGCGCTGCGAAGTATGCGAAGGCGGCGGCATGCGCGTCATCGAAATGAACTTCCTGCCCGACGTGTCGGTGCCCTGCGAGCGCTGCATGGGCCGCCGCTACAACCGCGAAACCCTCGAAGTGCTGTACAAAGGCAAGAGCATCAGCAATGTGCTCGACATGACCATTGACGAGGCCGTGGTCTTTTTCGAACCGATCCCCAACATTTTCCGCAAACTGAAAACCCTGCAAGACGTGGGCCTCGGCTACATCACCCTCGGCCAGCAGGCCACCACGCTCAGCGGCGGCGAGGCCCAGCGCGTGAAATTAGCCGAAGAACTCAGCAAAAAAGACACCGGCCGCACGGTGTACATCCTCGACGAACCCACCACCGGCCTGCACTTCGAGGATATTCGCCACCTGCTCGCCGTCCTGAACAAACTCGTGGACAAGGGCAATACCGTCGTCGTCATCGAGCACAACCTCGATGTGATCAAAATGGCCGACCACATCGTGGATATCGGCCCCGAGGGCGGCGGCCGCGGCGGCGCCATCGTGTGCGCCGGTACACCGGAGGACGTGGCGCAGGTGGAAGCGAGCTGGACGGGACAGTTTTTGGTGGGGGAGTTGAGCCATCCTGAATTTCGGCGCGGCCCAAACCCGGGATGACTCAACTTGGAGGAATGTGTTTACCTGTAATTTCCCGCTTACTGCCCCTGACCTAACGAGTAGCCTTTTACGCCGTCGAACTCGTACAAATTCTCCGTTTTGATCACATCAATCTGCTCTTGCAGAGCCTGCGAGAGGAGTTCGAGCACACTGCTTTTTTCGGCGGGTTTGCCGTTTTTTACTTCAAAACGGCAGCGCCAGTGGTCGGTGCAAAACGTTTCCTCAAAGCCCTCGGGCCATACTTTCACGCCGCGGTTGGTAATCATGGTAAGGGAGATGTCCCTGTTGAGTCTGGAAAGTTGTGCGGCGAGCAGGTTGGCGTCGCCGCCCTTCCAGTCCACAAAAATGTCTACCCCTTTGAGCACTTTGCTGGACGCCGGTTTGCGCCGGTACTTCGGCAGGTTGAGCTGTACGCCTTTGTCAAATTCGGCCACCTGCATCTGTTTGGGTTTTTGGCCGAGCCGGCTGATGACGGCGTCGGCAAATGCGCGGGTGCCTGCGCGTTGCCGGCTTGTGCCGTCCTTGAAAATATCGGCGGTGTGGATGCCGTCCTCGATGGCACAGGACCAGGCGTTTTTGATCAATTCCGCTACGTCCTGCTGGCCGATGTGGTTGAGCATCATAATGGCCGACTGGAGCAGGCCGGAAGGGTTGGCGATGTCCTTGCCGGCGATATCGGGCGCAGAGCCGTGAATGGCTTCGAACATGGCGCACAGTTCGCCGATATTGGCCGAGCCGGCCATACCGACCGAGCCGGATATTTGGGCCGCAATGTCGGATACCACGTCCCCGTACAGGTTGGGCGTGACAATCACCTCGAATATTTCGGGCGTATCGGCCAGCCTGGCGGCGCCGATGTCAATGATCCAGTTGTCGGCCTGGATGTCCGGATACTCGGCTGCAATTTCCCTGAACACCTGGTGAAACAGCCCGTCGGTGTGTTTCATGATGTTGTCTTTCACGAAACAACTCACCTTCTTGCGCTTGTACAGGCGGGCATACTCGAAGGCGTAGCGAATGATTTTTTCGCAGCCGGGCCGGGAAATCAGTTTCAGGCACTGCACCACTTCGTCGGTTTGGCGGTGCTCGATTCCGGCGTACAGGTCCTCCTCGTTTTCGCGGATAATCACCACATCCATCTGGGGATGTTTGGTGGCCACAAACGGGTGGTAACTCTTGCATGGCCGGATGTTGGCGTAGAGGCCGAGGGCCTTGCGCATGGTCACGTTGAGGCTTTTGTAGCCGCCTCCTTGCGGCGTCGTGATCGGCGCTTTCAGGAAAACCTTGTTTTGGCGGATGCTGTTCCACGCTTCTTTTCCGATGCCGCTGGTATTTCCAGAGAGGTACACCTGCTCGCCGATTTCAATTTCCTCGAAGATGACCCGGGCGTTGGCTGCTTTCAGTATTTTGAGGGTGGCATCCATGATTTCAGGGCCGATGCCGTCGCCCTTTGCGATGGTTATTTTTTGCATGACGATTGAGTTATTTTTTTGAAGAAATGGTGTTGCGGCTACTTTCCCTGGTGATTTGCGGCCTGTCCGTCTGCTGTGTTTTGATAAACCAGGTCAGGCCGATGATGAGGCTGGTCAGGGCCAGTTCCCGAAAGAACAGGAACTGCGACATCGCCGAGAAAAGCAGTGCCGCAGCCGGTACGGCGCACAGGGCAAGAACCGGCAGTTGATGGCGAAAATTCAAGCCCGACCGAATGGACAGGCGGGCTCGGGAACGCTGCGGTTCCAGGTGGCGGGTTGATATGGTATGATCTTGCATTGGTGTAAATATTTTGCTGTTATTTCCGGCAAAGGTGCGTCACCAACCAATAAGCAATAATTTATCTTTGCAATGAAAATCATAAACGATAGTTATGGAATACACCTTGAATCAGTTGCGGATATTCACTAAAATTGTTCATTGTCAAAGTATTACCAAGGCATCGCAGGAGCTGTTTCTGACACAGCCGGCAGTGTCCATACAGCTCAAAAAATTTCAGGATCAGTTCCCGATTCCCTTGACGGAGGTGGTAGGAAAAAAACTTTACGTGACGGATTTCGGGCAGGAAATAGCCGAATCCGCGCTAAAGATTCTGGATGAACTGGACGCGATCAACTACAAAACCAAAGCGTTCAGGGGCCACCTTTCCGGGCGGCTAAAAATATCCACAGCCTCGACGGGGAAGTATGTGATGCCCTATTTTTTGTCGGACTTTTTGCGCCTGCACCCTGCGGTAGACCTGGTCATGGACGTGACCAACAAAAGCCAGGTCGTCCGGAACCTCGAGCAAAATGAAGTGGATTTTTCCTTAGTTTCCGTGGTGCCCGAACACCTGAAACTCAGCACGGTGAAATTGCTTCAGAACAAACTGTTTCTGGTAGGCAGCACGGGCATCAAACGCAGCCCCCGGATGCCGGTACGCACCTTGCTGGAGCGGTATCCTTTGCTTTTTCGCGAGTTTGGTTCGGCTACGCGCAACTCCATGGAGCAGTTTATGGAAAAGGAAAACTGGCCAACCTACAAGAAGATCGAACTGACCTCCAACGAGGCCCTGAAACAGGCGCTCATCGCCGGGCTGGGGTATTCCATCATGCCCTTGATCGGCATCAAAAATGAATTGAAAAGCCATGACCTGGAAATCATCCCGTACAAAGGTCTGCCGGTGATCACGCACTGGCATCTCGTGTGGCTGTCGGCCAAAAGGCTTTCGCCGGTAGCCGAGGCGTATCTGCAGTTTATTCAGCAGGAAAAGGAGCGGATTATCCGGGACACGTTCGCCTGGTTTGAGAATTACTGAGCGGGTAG
>CAYMQY010000249.1:0-5820 GCA_964392655.1 uncultured Saprospiraceae bacterium | reverse complement strand
TTCTACGCTGATTTCGACGCGAATGTTAGCCTGATGCCAGATTTTCAAATCAATAGGCCCCGGCAAGTCGAACTTGATCCGTGTCGCACCGTCGGTACTGAACGGCTTGGTAAATGTCTTGCCGGAATTTTGTGCTGAAACAATGCCCGTGAGCATCAGCGATAGCGCGAGTACTGCAAGATGTTTTGTCATGGCGGGTCTTGTTTTAAAATTGCTCCAAAATAAAGTGTTTACTCTGGAAATAGCAAGGCTTTTGGGGAATTAAATTTTTTTTAAAATCTAAAACCTGGAACCTTGTAGGGGTGGCACTTGACTTCAATGCGATGGTTTAAGTTTACTTAACGCTGGAAAACTCAGGTTTGCGTTACCTTTGACGCCTTGACTACAAGAAGGTTAACCCGGCTCTGATCTGTGGATTGGATTTTCATTTGAGTTATTCACATGAACATCGCCGGCACGTTTACTTGTTCATTTTTCGCTTATGATGCGCCCGTGTTTTCCCTTGCTTTTTACGCTGCTCCTTTTCGGCGACTGGTCTGCTATGGCCCAAAACAAGTTGCTCCAGTCCGGCCCGATGGTCGGTTATGTGGACATGAAAGAGGCACTGTTGTGGGCACAAACTACCCAGGCGGCAACGGTGAAATTCGTGTACTGGGACAAACATAATCCATCCGAAAAGTACGCGACCGACCCCGTCCGGACGGAAAAAAACACCGGCTATACAGCCAAATGCATCGCCGACCGCGTGGAGCCGGGGCGGCAATATGTGTACGAGCTACGCATTAACAGCAAAGTGATTTCGCTCCCGTATCCGACCGAATTCAAAACCCAGCCGCTGTGGCGCTGGCGCACCGATCCGCCTGATTTTACTGTAGCAACAGGTAGCTGCGCGTATGTCAATGAACCCGAGTATGATCGCCCTGGCAAGCCATACGGAAGTAACTACCAGGTTTTTTCTACCATTGCGGCCCAAAAGCCCGATCTTATGATTTGGCTTGGCGATAACACTTACCTGCGGGAATCGGACTGGACGACACGAACGGGTGTCTTCCATCGCTTTACCCATTCACGTTCCTTACCCGAATTGCAACCGCTGCTGGCCTCAACCCAGCACTATGCAATCTGGGATGACCATGATTTCGGGCCTAATGATAGCGATGGCTCCTGGGTACACAAAGACATTTCCTGGGAGGCGTTCCGCGCATTTTGGGGGAACCCCACCTTTGGCGTGAACGGGCAAAAAGGCTGTACCACCTGGTTTCAATACGGAGACGTGGACTTTTTTCTGCTCGACAACCGCTATTTCCGTACGCCGAACGACTGTGAATCGTGTCCCCGTACCATGCTGGGCCGGGAGCAACTGGAATGGTTCAAAGCCGCTCTGGCAGCCAGTATGGCTCCGTTCAAGGTGGTAGCTATCGGCGGACAGGTACTCAGTATCCAAAAGTTGAATGAACGCTATATCAACTTGTTCCCGGCCGAGCGGGACAGTATTCTGGCGCATATCGAACGCGAGAATATTAAAGGCGTGGTTTTTCTTACCGGAGATGTGCATCTTACCGAGTTTAGCGCCCTTAAAAACGCCGCCGGCAACTGGGTGTACGACCTGACCACCTCGCCATTAACATCCGGGGTAAATACCTACGGGAAACCGAACGATAATGCGCTTCGGGTAGACGGCACCCTCGTTATGGAGCACAACTTTTCGATCCTGAGCTTTTCCGGTCCACGGACAGAGCGGCGTTTACAAATAAAAGTAGTCAACGCCGAGGGTAAAGAACTTTGGAAAAAGACAATTCTTCCCAACGGAGCATTAGAGGAGTAAGCAACACTGAAAACATGGATTCAACAAAAAAGCCGGTCGGGGTTATTGGTGCAGGCAGTTTCGGCACCACCGTGGCCAATATTCTGGCACAAAATGCGGATGTGTTGCTTTTCAGCAGAAAGGCTGAAATCGTGGAAACGATCAACCGGACCCACCGGCACTTCGGGGTGCAACTGTCGCCACGCATTGTGGCTACCAGCCATTTGGAGGAGTTGGCGCACAACTGTGTTTTGCTGTTTCCAATTGTACCGTCCACGACTTTTCGCAAGATGATGCAAGCCTTGGGGCCATATTTGCGCCCGCATCATATCGTAATTCACGGAACAAAAGGTTTTGACCTGAAGGACATGGAAGAGGACGACCTGAACACGCCAGGTATTGCGGTCACCCGGGCCAATGTGCGCACCATGAGCGAGGTCGTGCTGGAAGAAAGCAGTGTGGCCCGCGTAGGTTGTTTGTCCGGGCCGAACCTTGCTGCCGAAATTATGGCCGGACAACCGGCAGCCACATTGGTGGGCAGCCGTTTCAGAGAGGTGATTCAAGCCGGCCAGAATGCGCTGAACAGTCCCCGCTTCCGGGTATTCGGTTCATACGATTTGCTGGGCGCGGAACTTGCCGGAGCGCTGAAGAACATCATTGCCGTCGGGTCGGGTGTGCTCGGTGGTCTGGGGCTGGGGCGAAATATCCAGGGGCTGCTGATCGCCCGGGGGCTGGCCGAGATGGTGTATTTTGGAAAATCACTCGGAGCCACCAGTCAGGCATTTATCGGTGTGGCCGGCATCGGTGACCTCGTGGCTACCGCCACCAGCACCAGCAGTCGGAATTACACTTTTGGCACCCGTCTGGCTATGGGCGAGACTGCCGCACAAATCCGCGAAACCATGCCCGAGTTGGCCGAGGGGGTGCGAACCTTGCGCATTGCCCACCAGTTGGCGCGGCAGTACAAACTGCATGTACCCATCACGTCTACCTTACACGGCGTGGTCTTCGAAGGATTGCCGGTGGAAAAAGCGCTGGAGTACCTGATGAATTACCCGTATGCGATTGATGTGGATTTTCTTTGAGGGCAATAGGACCGTTATTCCATTTCCTGCACCACCTCCGTCACTTCCGGCACCATACGTTTCAGCATGCCTTCGATGCCGGCTTTCAGGGTCACGGTGGAGGAGGGGCAGCCGGAGCAGGAGCCTTGCATGGTTACGAATACGCGGCCTTTTTCAAAGGCTTTGAACTCAATGTTTCCACCGTCCATTTCCACGGCGGGCTTTACATACATGTCAATCAGTTCTTTCACCTTACGGGCGATCTCGCCGTCTTCGCCGGAAAACTGGACGGAATTGCTTTTGGCTACCTGGGCGTCCCAAAATTCGGCAAATCCTTCCCGCACCACCTCGCCGCCGTTTTCCACATATTCCTTGATGAACTCTTTCAACCTGAGCATGATCTCGGCCCAGTCGTAGTTCATCTCCTTGGTGACGGTGACATAGTTGTTGTTGAAGTACACACTCTTGACATACGGCAGTTCCATGAGCGAATTGGCCATGGGACTCCATTCTGCAGCGAGGTCTTTTTCCTTGAAATCGGCAATGCCCCGGTACAAGAGCCGATTGGTTACATATTTAAGTGCTTCCGGATTGGGAGTTTGCTCGGTGTAGAGCATGACCGGACTTTTGACGGCAGGCGCAGCAGGTTCCATATCTTGTTATCCTTGTGTTTGGATTAATTCCAGGCAAAAGTAACAACACTGCCCGGATTCGGTTCAGGCGGTTTTACATTTTGAAAAAAACAGCGCCGTCCGACAACTCGTACAACTGTACAGTGGGGTATCGGAACAGGATGTTTGCAAAAACAATATGGTAGTCTTTTGCCGTGATGTTGCCGGCATCGTTTGGATTGAGGTGCAGCATTTGTAATCGGCGAATGATATTCTCCGGAATTTGGGCATCGTAACTCAGGGCTTTTAATCGCACCTGCAAGGGGCAGGCTTCCAAAATCTGAAGGAGTTGATCAAGGAGCCTCGAGAGGTAGAATTTGTCCTGGATGCGTGCCGGATAAATACGTTTCATGGCTTGTGCTTTTTTAATGTACAGCAACCGCGATGGTCGCCATACTCAATTGAACAGACGGTACCTCAAGCAGGACTTTGCCGCAGGCTTCAAGCGTTGCACCGGTGGTCAGCACATCATCTACTAATAATAGGTGTTTACCCCTGATGCGGTCGGTGTGCTTCAAAGCAAATACTTCCTGGACGTTGTCAAAACGAGCCATCCGCTTTTTTCGGGTCTGCGAGTCGGAGAAGGCGGTGCGAATCAGCACCGAAGTCATCACGGGTATCTGAAGTGCATCAGCGAGGCCTTTCGCGAGCATGGCACTTTGGTTGTACCCCCGCAGTTGCTCTTTTTTGGGATGAAGGGGTACCGGCACAATGCCCTCCAGTTCCTGATAAAACGGAGATTGTTTCAGCAAACGCCCGAACACGTTGCCAAGGCGCACCCCGATTTCCGCCTGGTTTTGGTATTTCAGCCGGTGCAGCGCTTTTTGAATCGGGCTTTTTCGATTGAAATAGTACAAAGCGGAGCCGGTTACAACCGGCAGGCGCCCCCAAAACCTTTCGGTGAAGGCATTCGATTGCGATAAGTACATGTCTGTCGGGTGCAATTTCCGTTGGCAAGAAAAACAAAAGCAGTTCCGGCCACCGGGTATGTCTCGTTCGCAGCCGACACACAGGTTTGGGTAAAGCAGGTGAAGCAGGCCCGCGCACAGTTCGCGCCAGGCAGGAGGTGTAATTCGTGGCATAGGTTTTTTGGTCCAAAGTAACCGGAGCGCCCCGATGCAACCAACTCCGGAAATACATTCAAATAAATTTAATGCGACAATTTGACACTGTCCGGCGCCTGTTATCAATGTGCTGGAAGGCTAAAATCGGAGTAGTGCGAAACCTGAAAAACACCCCGAAACTGCCCACTTTGAAAAAACCGCCTTGCACAGTTACAGGCAAAAACTACATAGTTACAAGATGAAACTACATAGTTACAAGCTCGCTCTTGTGTGAATGGCTTGATCGGACGAAACTCGCGAATCGTTTAACAAAAAAATGTAAACCATGAAACGAGTTGCACTTTCCGATTTCCCCGACACGAAGTCGCTTTCCCGGGCACTAGACCAATCCCTGTTTCTTCTGGCCAATTCCTCTTTCGCCTTTCGTGGCTCGGACCTCTGCCGGATCGTGGGTATAAGTCCGACAGAGTTGACACGAATGAAACTTGCCCATTCCAATTCCAGGTATTGCCGGAATGTTTGCCGACGGTTGTTGTACAATCTGCTCCGGTATCTGTTCGAGCATTATTCTGGTCTTTCTACCTGGAAAATGAAAGATGGTCGCTTTGTGGTTCGTCTGGCAAAAACATCGTCCGGCAAAAAGATTGTCCATCCTCCCTCTCGGGATTTGCCAATAATAAAACTGCCAAAGCGGGGTGATCCCAGGCCAGGCTCGACGAAGTGGTTCCTGACCCAAACCAGTCAGAATTAGATTGTTCCTTCTGCAGAAAAAAAATAGAAAAAAAATTCAGCATCATGTGCTTGAGTGGATTATTCGGAATACCTTTGCGCCCCCTTTAAAAGAAGAGGGAAGGGTGTTCCGGTAAAAAAGTGTCAGGCAAGAAATTTTTTTAAAAAAATCCTGCCGAAAACTTGGTGACAAAAAAGTGCTTCACCTACCTTTGCAGCCCGATTTTTCGGATTAACAATTTTGACATTGGTTGCCTCAACGGAGGCGTATCCATAAAAAGTTCATTGACAGAACGGTAGACGAAAGACTTTGTAGATTTTTGGACAAGTTTTGATTAAAAGAATACTTGAGTAGGGTTTGGGGTCAAATGTCGAGATTGGGTGCAAGAACAAAGGTTTTTCATTCGGGCAACCGGATAGATTAGCCAAAAAGCACACTATGGAGAGTTTGATCCTGGCTCAGGATGAACGCTAGCGGCAGGCCTAAT
>CAYMQY010000248.1:0-5863 GCA_964392655.1 uncultured Saprospiraceae bacterium | reverse complement strand
TCCAAAATGCCGCTCGAACTTTCGGAAACCGCCCGCCTGCACCTCGATTTCTGGTTGAATTTTCAGCCTCGAAAAATTTCGGAACAAAACTTCGTATACAAAACGGGCGACTCCTCCGGGAACCGCTGGTTGCTGGTGGTCAACGAATCCGGACTGCTTTTTCACGACCTCTCCAACCAGTACTCCGTCCCGCAATATTCGCTCACGGAGCAGACGTTCTGCGAATTCTGGTTTTACGGCCCGCATCGGCCCTTGCCGGATTTGGCTGTTCGGAAACAGGTCGTCGCTTTGCTCCAGGACGCTTTCGCAAACCCGGATTGCGCGGCGGCGCAGACGCATTTCGAGTTGTTCGAGTATCCAAAAAAGTCGCTCGAAGGGCTGAGTTGGTCGGAGGGCGACCACGTCCGCCGCGACTACTTCAGCGTAATCGGGTATGGCATCGAAATGAGCCATATCACCTTTCGGGACGTGGGGCCGAGCGGGACGGGCTATTTGTCGTTCGAACGTTTTTTGAACCTCCCTTTCGGAGAATTGGGTTTTATCTCGTCGGAGATGAGGGAAAAAATAGTGGTTTACCTCGAAATAACCTCGCGTTTCTGCCCGCCCAAGCCTCTCGAAACTGAACCGAAACCGCTCACGCCGCGCGAAAAAATGGATATGGCGGAATCGCTGCTCCAGAATCCGGAATCCGCAGAAGGGGCGGAAATACTCATTTCGCTGCTCGAATACGAGGCCGAAAGCGACTACTGGCGCAATTACGTGTTCAACCGCTGCGCCAAACTGCGCGACAACCGCCCGGTTCAGCAATTCCTCGTTGATTGCCTGCGCGGCGACAATGCCGTCTGGTTCGGAAAAGCACGCGACGTGCTTATGTTTTGGGGCCTGCATCTTGGCGAAACAGCTTTGGCCGACCGCAGTTTGTTGCTCGGTCTGGATGGGGAAAAGGCATTGGCGAAAGACCCGGACACCCTTGCGCTCGTTGAAAAAGCCGTAAAAATCATCCTGAAAAAAGCATAAAGTACCTATTTCATCCGGATGACCACCTTCCCTTTTGCCCGCCCGGCTTCCACGTAAGCCATTGCCTCGTTGGTCTGTTCAAATGGAAAAACCTTGTCCAAAACCGGTTTTATCGCGCCTGAATTGATGAGTGCGGCGATTTTGCCCAATTGTTCGCCGTGCGCTTTCATAAAAAGAAAGGAAAAGTGCACGCCGAGGCGTTTTGCTTTTTTTCGGATGCCCGCACTCAATAATTTCATGACCAATTTCAGGAACCAATTGGCGTTGATTTCCTGCCCAAAAGCGGGGTCCGGCGGCCCGGAAATGGAAACGACTTTCCCACCGGGTTTCAAAATTCGCAGCGCTTTTTCGAGCGTTTTTTCATCTTGACTGTTCAAAACCACGTCGTAACCGTTCAAAATGGTTTCAAAATCATCTTTTCGGTAGTCAATCACGACATCCGCGCCGAGGCTTTTCACCAAATCAAAATTGGCGGCACTCGTCGTCGTGGCAACGGTCGCGCCGATATGTTTCGCCAACTGGATGGCAAAGGTGCCGACACCGCCCGAACCGGCCTGAATAAACACTTTTTGCCCTTTTTTCAGGTCTGCTTTTTCAACGAGAGCCTGCCAGGCGGTCAAGCCGACCAAAGGAATGGACGCGGCTTCTTCCATCGAAATACCCCGGGGCTTGATGGCCGCGTTGTTTTCATGGATGGCGATGCGTTCGGCGAAAGTGCCGATCCGGAGGTCGGCAGGGCGGGAATAGACCTCGTCGCCGACCTTGAACCTGGTGACTTTTGCGCCTGTTTTGACGACCGTTCCCGCCACGTCGTGGCCCAATATGAGGGGCATTTTGTGGGGTAAAAACATTTTGAACTCGCCGTCCCTGATTTTGGCATCCAGGAGGTTCACGCTCGCAGCGTGAATTTGAACCAGCACGTCGTGTTCGTTCAGAACGGGTTCGGGCATCTCGGTCAGGTGCAATTTTTCTTTTTTACCGTAGCGGTTGAGGATGAAGCCTTTCATTTTTTGAATTTATTATTTTTTTTGATTTTAAAAGTAAGCCAATACATTTGCTTGCAATTTGCAAGTGCAAAGGTTTTGATATTCACTTTTAAAATGCAAGTGATTTTGAAGTTTTATGAAAAAAAATGAAAAAAGGTCGGAATGCCCCATCAGTTCGTCGCTCGACGTGTGGGGCGACCGGTGGACGCTCTTGATTATCCGCGATTTGATGGACGCAAAAACGTGCACCTACGGCGATTTTTTGAAATCTCCGGAAGGCATAGCCACCAATATTTTGGCGGCGCGGTTGCGGGCGATGGAAAAAAACGGGGTGATACTGAAAATCGAACACCCCGAAAGCAAGGCCAAAGTGCTGTACAAACTGACCCAAAAAGGGATTGACCTTTTGCCCATTTTGGTTGAAATCAACCTTTGGGCTGAAAAATATTTCACCATCCCCGCACACCGGAGGGCATCGCTCGATGCGGTGAAAAGGGACAAGGCGGGGTTCATCGAAACGATGACAAAAGAGTTGACGGATTGACCAGGTTTCGGGAGGACGTTGATTTAATGAAAAAGGCCCTTTCATTGCCTAATGGGACTTATACCCTAAACTTCCCCGAGGAACATGCACCACAGCACCGCCCTGCAGCCGGAACAGCCCGCCCGACAACCCGAACCAGAGCTGCCCGCGCTTGTCTTCCAAAATGCTCTGCACGCCAATGGTCGAGGTCAAGTCCATGCGGTCGGTGCCCCGGAACAGGTGGAAGGATTTGCCGTCGTAGCGGTACACCCCCAGGTTGTTTGCGCCAATCCAGACGTTCCCTGCCCGGTCGGTGGCAATGGCGTAGGTCTCGTTCCGGCTCAGCCCCTCGATGTCCCGGAACTGCACGAGCGACTTGCCGTCGTATCGGTTCAAGCCGCCGTCGCCTTTCCTGCTGCCGGGGTCGGGGTGGTCGTTCTCGGCGCCCCGTGAGCCGAACCAGATATGGCCTTGCCCGTCTTCCCGGATGACCTGCACGTTGTTGGAGGAAAGCCCCTCTTTTTTGGTGAAATGCGTGAATGCCTTGCCATCAAATCGGCAAGCGCCGTAGCCGTCCCTGCCAAACCAGATATTGCCCCGGCTGTCCTGCATGAGTTCCGTAACCCAATACATCGTCGAGTGGTAAGGGAGCAGTTCCACATCAGGGAGCGGCAAGTCGAACCTGGAAAAACTGCGTCCGTCGAACCTGCAAACCCCGTCCCAGGTGCCGACCCACAGCATACCCGTTTTGTCCAGGAGCAAGTTGGAAACACGGTCGTCGCAGAGACCTTCTTTTTCGGTGAAATTCGTGAAAAACATCCCGTTGTATTTCGACAGCCCGGAATGGGTGCCGAACCACAAATTGCCCGCCCCGTCCTCGACAATGTCCACAACCGTATTGCCGGGCAGGCCATCGTCGGTGGTGAGGTAGGTGAGTGTTTTCCCGTCGAAACGGGCCACGCCCTGCTCCACCGTGCCGAACCAGAGGTTGCCTTTCGAGTCCTCAAATATTTCGACCACATAGTCGGCGATTTGCGGGTCGGACGCCAATGCGTCGAAGCTGCCTACCGGATCAACGGGAGCATTTTGCCCGCCGCATGAGCCTAGAAATACAACCTGGAGAATAAACAGGAACAATTCGATTTGCTTCATTTCTTTTTTGGCAAAAGTAGGTCGAGGCGCCTGAGGGGCGGTTTTTCGTTTGTAAAACATTGTAAAGGAGGGGTAAATGTTGCAACATGCGCTTAAATGTGCCGACATTTGCCGCCCGTTTTCACCTCCTGTACAGCATACCTGCTCCATGAAAAGTGTCGCCGTCTTCTGCGGGGCCAACCCCGGCAATCAACCCTGGTTTGCAGCCGCTGCTGCCGAACTCGGCAAAATCCTCGCCGAACGCCACATTCGCGTCCTCTTCGGCGGCGGCAGCGTGGGCCTCATGGGCATACTGGCCGATTCCGTGCTCGCGCATGGCGGCCCCATCACCGGCGTCATCACCGACCAATTGCACGGCCTCGAACTCGGGCACCCCGGCGTACACGACATGATCGTGGTCGAGTCCATGGCCGAGCGCCGCACGCTGCTCATCAAAGGCACCGACGGGGTCATCACCCTGCCGGGCGGCTACGGCTCCATGGACGAGCATTTCGAAGCGCTCACCCTGGCTCAACTGCACCAGTACCGCAAACCCGTCGGACTGCTCAACGTGCGGAGCTACTATGACCCCATGTTGCAGATGCTGGAACACATGGTGCAGTTCGGTTTTCTGAAACAACAGAACCGCGGGCTTTGCATAGATGCCCCCACCGTGCCGGAGTTGCTGGACAAAATGGCGGCCTACGAGTACCAGGCTACGACCAAGTGGCTATAAAAAAAGCGCCCCTGCGTTCAGGAGCGCCTCTTCTTCAGAATTTCTTCGTCAAGTTTCCCGACAACCGCAAGGCGGTTCCGACGGGTGGAAAAGTGTGGGAAAAGCATGAAGGGTACAAAGGATAGTACCGCTGCGTGTCGTCCCCGTCATTCCGGCGCCGTTCTTCCGACTACTATTTCCTGCCAAAGGTCAGTCTGCCTGAATAACCATAGGCAAGCGGATTAAAACTTAATGATGAATGATGAATGATGAATGCAGGAGTGTGCTCATCATTCATCATTCATCATTCATCATTCATCATTCATCATTCATCATTAACTAAGCCGAACACGCTTCGCAGGTCGGGTCGTCGAGGCTGCAAATTTTGCCCTGGTACTGTTCGGGTTCGAGGGCCGACATTTGCGGGACTTCCTTTTCCACTTTTACCACGGCTTCGTTCGTGACTTTATTGGCCACGAATTTTTGCTGGTGTTTGCCGCTGAGTGTGAACTTGATCGGGTCAGTAGCGGCCTTGCTGCGCAGGTAGTACATGCCCGTTTTCAGGCCCTTTTGCCAGGCGTAGAAGTGCATGGACGACAGTTTGGCAAACGTAGGCGCTTCCATGAACACGTTGAGCGACTGGCTCTGGCAGATGAACGCGCCGCGGTCGGCAGCCATGTCAATAATGACTTTTTGACTGAGTTCGTAGGCGGTTTTGTACATGTTGCGCACCTCCTCGGGGATGTCCTCGATGCCCTGTACGGAACCGTTGGCGGCCATGATGGCTTCGCGCATTTCTTCGTCCCAGAGGCCGAGGCGCACGAGATCGCGCATGAGGTATTTGTTCACCACGATGTGCTCGCCGGCGAGGGTGCGGCGGGTGTACAGGTTGGAGGTGTACGGCTCGAAGCACTCGTTGTTGCCGAGAATCTGGCTGGTGCTGGCCGTCGGCATGGGCGCTACAAGCAGGGAGTTGCGTACGCCGGTTTTCATCACGCGTTGGCGCAGGCTTTCCCAGTCCCAGCGTTTGGAGGGCTGCACGCCCCACATATCGAACTGGAATTCGCCCTTGCTGAGCGGCGAGCCGGCGAAGGTCTGGTACGCACCGTGTTTTTCCGCCAGGGCGCAACTTTCCGTCATGGCTGCGAAGTAGATCGTCTCGAAAATATCCTTGTTCAGTTGTCGCGCCTCCGGCGAATCGAACGGCATGCGCATGAGGATGAACGCATCGGCGAGTCCCTGCACACCGAGTCCGATGGGGCGGTGGCGCATATTGGAGCGCTCGGCCTCGGGAATCGGGTAGTAGTTGATGTCAATGACCTTGTTCAGGTTGCGGGTCACCACGCGGGTGATGTCGTACAACCGCTGGAAGTCGAACACGCCGTCGGTGATGTACTTGGGCAGTGCGATGGACGCCAGGTTGCACACGGCCACCTCGTCGGGAGCGGTGTACTCGATGATTTCCGTGCAGAGGTTGGACGAGCGGATGGT
>CAYMQY010000247.1:0-5879 GCA_964392655.1 uncultured Saprospiraceae bacterium | reverse complement strand
AGCGCGTTGGTCGCGCGATCCGTTGGCTGCACATCGCCGAGTTCCGCCCAATGTGGAATACAACGAATCTTTTGATTTGCACTTGGCGACTTTTTTTGCACCAGTGCAGTCATGTCACGCCCGAGCGTGACGATGCGCACCGCGCGTTTGTAGATCAGCCGATTGCCCCATTCCAACACACGCACCAATGGTGACTCAGGGCGCAACACATGCGCCGCGACCAACGCATCTGGATACACATCATGTATCAACAGCACCAGCTTAAAACGCAATAGCCAACTCAGCAACAACGCGACAAACGGCAACGACGGCGGATTGGTCACCACCATCACAACGTCATCACGTCGCACAAGCCGCAGCGCGCGCCAAAAGATGGACGCCGTCTGTGTCAGCAAATTGATGATGCGCCGCGAGAGGCGATTTTTATTGAGCACAGTGCCGCCCGCTCGAAAAATCTCGACGCCGTTGCGCAGCTCGTGCGACGGTGCGTCGGTGCGTTGCAGCCGATCCGTGGCGGGCCCACTTATCACCTTCACCGAAAATGTATCCGCCAAGCCCTCGGCCGTCTCTGTAATGAGTCGCCCTGTTGAGGTTTGCTCGGGGTGATATTGCTCGCTCAGAATCCAAATATGACGCATATCAAATTACCAAATCCGAGCGGCATAGCACAGATCAATATCTATCGCGCGATCAAAAAAACGCACGAGACAAATTGTAATGGACTTATGCAGTAAAGCCGAGCAATTGCATCAGCTCGCGCCAGTTGCGTGCGTGAGGCGGCGCGTAGGTCGTGACATGCTTTGTGAATGGATATGCGCCACGTGTGACAAATGCACGTAGCAGCGTCGCCAGCGCGGGCGCATCATCCGCCGCAAAGTAGCCTGCTGAGTAGCCCGACAGCGCCTCATGCGCATAAGGTAAATCCGCCGCAAAGATCGGTTTGCGCGTGCGTCGAAACTCAGATAGCGGCAAGCCCCATGTCTCACTCTTAGACGCAAACACCATCGCATCCGCGTCTGCATAGAGCGCGTCCATTTGCGCGCGCGTCAAAAATCCGCCGAAGCGCACATTTGTCAAATCCGCGTAACGCTGAACGAGTGATTGCGCATACGCATTTTCGCTGCCATCAAACGTGAGTGCGAGCTTGAGCGGCAAATCAGTCAGCGCGCGCATGGCGTCAAGCACGACCTCATAGTTTTTGTATTGGCGCGGAAAGGTCGGGTAAATCAGATGCAGCGGCGCGTGACGCGGCTGCGTCACATCTACATCGTCGCTCAGGCTCATCTCGGTCGGCGTTGCCACGATCACTCGGCGCGCGTCGCAGCCATAGCGGCGCACAAACTCATCGCGCATCCATTGCTGTTGCATGATGATGGCGTCGTTGCGGTTCAGATTCAGCCGATACACATAGCTATAAAACAGCTTCATCAGCATGAGCTTTGCGTCGTAGCGCCAGCTCAGCGCGCCGCCATAAAACGGCATCGGGTTGTGGCAATACACCATGCGCCGTCGCGCGCGCACAGTGGGCGACACATCGTGCAACGAAATCCACGTGTCAATCTCGCGCCGCGCCGACCACGCCGCAAAATACACATACTCATAAAACAAGCGCGCAAACCAGCTTTGGCGCGAGCGCGGCTTTTCGATAAAGGTGACGCGCGGCTGTGCGAGGTCTGCATACAGCTCGGCGCGATGCACAAAAAATGTGACCTCGATCTCGCCACGCACAAATGCATCCGTCGCGCAGAGCTGACGCAAAAACTCACGCGCAATCGTCAGCATGCCCGACTGATAGATGTTGATCGCAGACAGGACGATCTTACGCATGATTCACAATGCGCATAAACGCGCGCGCAAAGTCCAGCACGCGCTGCGGATGCTCACGCACACTGGCGGTGAGCGCAGCGCGATAGTCGCTAGTGTCGCTCAGATGTTGTTGAATGGCGCTTGCGCAATCCTCAGCATCACCCTGACGAAAATACAACGCAGCGGGCAAATCTTGCTCGACGTGCACTGGAAAATCAGTAGCGATGATGCGTTTGCCGAGCGCACGCGCATCCTCCAGCACGGTGCTCCAACCTTCAAACACAGACGGCTGCATCACAGCGGAGCAGGCGCGCATGAGCATGATCTGATCGTACCGCGGGATCATGCCAAGTATGCGCACTTGCGGCGCAATTCCCCAAGCCTCGAGCCGTGCCTGCAACGACGCGAAATACTGCGGATCACGGTAATCACTCGTGCGTCCTGTGCACACGAGCGTCGGGCGCACGCCGCGCTCCGCTAAGATATGCAGCGCCTCAAACAACGTAGCGTGACCCTTGTGCGCCCAAAATTGATTGCACACCATGAGATATTCGCGCGGCAATTCATATTTGGCGACGATAGGTGCGGGGTCGTCACTCCATGATGACTCAGGCACGGTCGCAAACCGCAACAGATAATGCCGCGCCTTGATCGTGCCAAAGTAACGCACGGCGTCCTCGCGTGCGTGTTCGCTGCTAAAAATCACCTCGCAGTTTGGATCGCCCAAGATGGCGGACTGACGGCGGTCGCGCCCTGCCAACTCAGCCGCCGTAAAAAATTGCGGCATGGCTTTGTGCTGAAAATCGGGAATCCAAGTGATCGGACGCGGTGTGAGTCGGTGTGTCGCGCTAAACACGGGGAATGTGACCTGCGCGCCTGCACGACGCGCCGCCATCGCCAAACGATACGAGCGTTCACCAAGCAACCAGCGCGAGGCGCGCCAGCCGTGATTGGCGAGCAATGACTCGAGCTTGTTGCGACGCTGCGCAAACATTGGCTGATAGACAGTGTGCGTCTCTACGAGTGAGAATAGCTCTCGAAACGGCTCAGCATTTTGCTCATACAACAGCGTCATTTGCGGACGCTCGTCGTCGGGTAATTGAGCCAGAGCGCGCACCAGATTGTGCGTGTAAACGATGCCACCCGCCCACAACTCGGCAGCCACGATAGCGACTTTGGCGCGATTCATTGACACAATGGTAGCGCATCAGATCGCTCTCACATGTCAGGGCTGAGCTGCGGTGAGATGACGATAGAGCCGCGCATCATAGATCAACGCAAACGCGGTAAACAGCATGAGGATCGGCGCAGCCGCAGCCGTCAGCAAAACATTGCTGATCGAATACACCCAACTCGCGCCGCCTAGCAAACGGAATAAATTTGGAAAGAGCGCGCTCTGCGCCAGCGTCAATGGAAACGTAATAAATATCGCGGTGACCACAAAGAACACAAACCGTAGCAATGCAATATGCAGCGTCAGCCGTCCGAAGTAGCGCCAACCCAATTTGGCACTACGCGTTAGTCCGATAAGCGGATTGCGCGTGCGCGGGCACGCCATCGTGCAGACATTACGAAAGCGCAAAAAAGTCTCTGCCAGCGCCATCAGCACTAATCCGCTGATGCCAAATGCCCATGTCTGCCACGTCACGGCGATTTGCGGCACGGTGCGCGCAGAGATCGGCACACCTGACTGCACTTGAAACTGCGTACGCAACAGCAACCGCGCATATTGCAACAGTTCATTAAATGGCGAATCTGGCGTCGGCACAACTGCATTCAACACACGAATGTAAAACGCGCGCCACATCTGAAATAGATCAGCGCCAAATCGCCCGTTTACGTTTGTGGTGTCGAGCCGCAAATCACGCAACATCATCGTGACGCCAAGCGCGCAGACAACGGCAAATATACCCGCGACGAGAAGATTGAGCAACAAGCCCGACCAACGCCGCAGTGACGCGCCAAACGCGCTGCGCAAATTGACCGGCGTGTCGCTACCTGCATTGAGTCCGACCCACGTCAATACGCCACGCGCAAAACCTACCGTCAACAAACCGATGACGCCTTGTGTGATCCATTGCGCATAACTCGCGTATTGAATGCTAAAAGCAGAGTTGGTGTTGCGCAGATTTGCATAGTAGTCGTAGGTGATCGCCGACGAAACCACAGTGCCGATCAACAGTGGCAACGCAAAGCCAACAAATGCGGTCATGAGTATGGCGCCCGAATGATCCGCAAACACACGCAACGACTCGCGCCACACTAAACCGACGCTTGGCACAGTTTCGGATTTTTGCGCGACGCGGGCAGCGCGGCGAGCCACAGACCATCTACCAAAAATAGGTTGTGTCGTGAGTTGTGCCATCGGGTGCGAAGATTATATTCTCATTTTGTCATTCCGAGCGCACCGCGCGAGGAATCTCTCGCGAGGAATCTCTATAGAGTTACTTCGCAGGGATTTCTCCCTTTGGTCGAAATGACAGAGAGCGCCTCAATCACGCGCAATGTATCGTGTTTCAAATTGCGCGGTGTGGTGTCCGGGTCGGTCGGCTCGACCGTCGGACCGACGCAGGCAGGGCAACCACGCTCACACGCACATTCGCGCGCACGCTGCGCCGACATACGCAGCAATTCATCATGATGGCGCGCTAGCTCATCGCTCAAGCCAACGCCGCCGGGCGTCATCTCATACAGCGTGATCGTCGGCAGCTTGGTGTGCGGGCTGCGCCAATCAGCGACACAGGCGATATCGCTGCGGTCGCACATGACGATCAACGGCGCAATGTTGCCCAGCACATACGCCAATCCATCCAAGCCGGTCGGCTGTGAGTCCGCCGTCTCGACGCGCGCGTGACAGTCGATGCACACCGTCATCAGGTTGTCGAGTTGATTGGCTTGCTTGTAGTTTTCGTTTTCGCCGTTGATATAGCCAAACTTGCGAAACGGAATCTTGTGATGCACATCATGTTGGCGCAACGCCGACTCGGGCTTGCCGCACACGACACAGCGATAGTTGTCACGCTCGCGTGCGAGGTTGCGTTGCTGTTGCCAATTGGGTCCGTAGTCGTTCGGCAGTTTGATCACGCCTTCTTTGGAGAGTTGCTTGGCTTGCTCCTCCGTCAGGCTAAACCAATAGCCCGTCGTCATCAGCTCTTGCGCAGGCAGGTCAATCTCGCCGACATCTAGCACATGATGCGTGTTGAATTGAATCTTTTGAAAACGTGTCGCGCGCGTGGTCACCTGAATCTCGCCCGTATGCGGTTGCTGCGGCGTCGTGACCGCGTCGCCAAATTCATTCAACACGATGACCTCGGCGTTGCTCGCCGCGCGTGTGTAATAGTCGAGCTGTGTGCGATAGGCGCGCGCCACACCCGCTTGCCAATCCAATTCACGCACGAGATACATCTCCGCCTGATGCAGATACACCGCGCCAAGATGCACCCGCACCGGCGCCGTAGCGCGTTCGGTCTCGCCGATGATCTCATCGCGTTCGTTTTTGATCAGCACGCGCTCACCGACACCGCGTAGGCTGACGCGATCTGCGGGGTATCCATCGCCGACCCATGTATAGCGCGTGCTTTGTTTTTGTGGCGAATCGGTCTCGACGCCATTGGCAAACAGCGGCAAATCGCGCGCGTCGCCGCTGGCATGAATCTCACCATCTTCGCTCAGCACGTCTAACAACTCAGACACGTCACTGTCGCCGAGTTTTTCGCCGCGCTCAAATGGCAATTCAAATGCAGCGCAGCGCACATGCGCCGCCAACACGCCAAGATTGTCCGGCGCGACGCGCGCATGCTCGGGCGACTGCTCAAACAAATAATTTGGATGCGCAGCGAGATATTGATCGAGCGCATTGGCAGACGCGACCATGACCGACACGGAGGCGTTGCGGCGTCGCCCTGCGCGACCAGCTTGTTGCCAAAAGCTGGCGATGCTGCCCGGATAACCGTGCATGACACAAGCGTCTAGCTCGCCGATATCAATGCCCACTTCGAGCGCATTTGTCGCCACGACTGCGCGCAATTTGCCACTGCGCAAGCCCGCCTCAATCGTGCGACGCTCCTCTGGCA
>CAYMQY010000246.1:0-5922 GCA_964392655.1 uncultured Saprospiraceae bacterium | reverse complement strand
CAGCCAGGCACAGTAGGCGGCGGCCTCATACCACGCGATACCCACCACCGGCTGGAGCGGGTTGTTGAAGGCACTATCACCCCAAAGCCGAGGTGTTGCCCAATTCTGGGACTCGCGCGCCTTCCATCCCTCAGGTGTCCACCAGCGCCGCTCGGCGTAACCGCCGCCGGCCATGAACTGGGCGTACTCGGCATTCGTGATCGGGTAGCGCGCGATGCTGTATTCGTAATCGAGCGTGACCTGCCGAAGCTGCTCATTCCGATCGTCGCCATGCCAGAATGCTCCTCGCTCTACTGTACACCAATACTGCTTCCACATCTTTTGCCAGCCGCTGCTCTGCGTGAGCTTCGGCCAGCGCACATACAGCAGCGGCAGGCGCGGGTCGCCCAGCGGTGGCAGCGCACCACGCGCCAGGTTTGCGGATGCACCACAGCTCAACACCCCCAGCGCCAGCCCGGCGCGCACGCGCAGCGCTGCTGGCGCGTTGGGCGCCTGCCCGGCCTTTGTTACCGCCAGCAGCTGTCGACAGGCCAGACCCCACACGCCATTGCGTGTGATTTGAGCCGGATCGTACTCGGCCACGCCTTCGCGGCCAATTTCGACCAGCAGCTCGCCGGCCAGCGCCTGCTCTACCGGTGTGCGCCCGAGCCCGAGCAGCGTGCGAATCAGATCGAGCTCCTGCGCCAGGTTCGCGCCAGTCCTGGCCTGGTAGCCAACCATCAATGTCAGGGCCTCGTGCCAGTGTACCTGAGCCGCGCCATCGAGCGCTAATCGGCGGTAGGCTTTGTTACGCCGGATGTGATCGCCGGCCAGAAACTCTTGGAAGGTGCGGTGCGGGAACGCGTACTGCTCGCCAGCTTCGTTGCTGCGCTTGAGCAGCAGGCCATTGCGCCCGGCCAGCTCGTGCAAGACGATCTGCACAAGCTGATCGCGCCGGCGCTCGTCGCCGCCAACGTAGAGCGCGAAGGTCTGCTCGAGCGTCTGCAATACTTGCTCGCGGCTCAGATCCGCACCTTCGTCGGAGCTTTGCGCATTGCGGGCCGCATTTTGGTGTGCCAGAAAGCCAAGCCGGGCCATCAGTGCCAGCAGGTTGTCTGGCCCAAACTCAGGCAGCTGGAGCTGGTCGAGCACATCGGCGGTACCTGGCTCCTTGCGCCAGCGCAGCAGGAGCAGCCGAATGCACTCATCGTAGAGCAGCGCGCGAGCCGCCGGCAGCGTATTCTTCCCAGCATGCAGAATTGCCATCATCGTCAGCAGCAGCGGCAGGCGCGCGAGCCGGGCCAGCTCAGGCCGGCGCTGGATCGACTCGATCAGCTGCTCGGGCGTGCCGAGCATTTTGCGGTTCGTCGCCGCCAGCTCGGCATACCAGGCCTGCACAAACTCTTCGATCTGCTCGCCAGTGAACGGCGCGAGCGTCTCGTCGGGGAAGCCGGGGATCTGGCGCAGCGGGTTCTGCTGGTAGTCGCGCACGCGGCATGTGACCAGGATCGGGGCATCGCGATACGTTGCGGCAACGCTCTGGATTGTGTTCGCCACCCGCGTGAGCACCGCCTGCCCAACCACCTCGTCCAGGCCATCGAACAGCACAATCGCCTCGCCAGCGCCGAGAGCGCTCAACAGCAGATCAATCGCGGCATGCTGCGCCGCACGAATCGAGTGGGCCAGAAAAGCCTCGAAGAGTGCCAGCCCGTCATATTCGGGCGGGGCACTGGCGGCAAATGCTGCCAGGTCGCGGAGCACGATCAGAATCGGCAGCGGCCGGCCCAGCTGCCAGCTGCGCAAGGAACCAAGCGGGTCGGGGGTTGTGTGCGTCGTCGCAGGTGTGTAGCGCGCCAGCCCGGCATCGGCCAGCACCAGCGCGAGATACTTCACCAGCGTGCTTTTGCCGCTGCCCGGCTCGCCGAGCAGTATGAGGCGGCGATTGGGCGCGCGGGCCAGCGCCTCGAGCGCCAGCAGCGGGCGTGATTTCGCCATACGCACTGGTGCCGATAGCAGTTCCTTGCGTATGGGTTCAGGTTCGCCGCGCAGCCGCGTAATTGGCGCCCTGATCCAGCCCAGCAGGCGTTGAATCATACCACGCCAGGCCGCGGGCACGCTGGCCAGATCGATCGCCTCGTCGGCTTCAACCTGACGGGTGACGTGCAGCCCGACGTAGACTTGATCGAGACTCATCGCCTGGGCGAAGCGCGCGTCTTTATCGTCGAGCTCAGCCAGCTGCACGGCCCGGCATTGTGCGCTGAGCACGCGCAAGTAGTCGCAGAGCGCGCGCTCGGCGCGGCGCTGGGCCGGGTCTGCGGCCTCGGTATAGCTGCCGCCGGGCGCGACATATACCTGGCGGTTGTGCTCGGCCCTGGCGCCATGCTCGCTGGCAAGCGACTGGCGCACCGGTGCGGCTTCCTCAAGTGCGGCCAAGCCATTATCGACTGCAGCTCCATGCTCGGCGCGCAGCTGGGCCAGCGCGGCCTCGCGCACCGCAGCGCTGCGAATCGCCTGGATGGCCCGCAGCTCTTGAGAGAGATCGCTCATACATCACACCTCTTGGCGGCGCGGCCCGGACGTTCGCCCATGTGCTACTGGCCCAGGCCGCGCCTCGCTCTTTGGCCGGATCGCTCCAGCAGTGCGCACAGCGCGTGATGCACCACCCGGTCGCGGAATGGCGCCGCACTAATCACTCGGCGCTTGCCGCTCTCGACGACGACGAAGGATCGATAGGCGCCAGGCTGGTAGCTGCCGTCGCGCAGCTCAGCCGCGAGCTGGTGCAGGTGATCCTCGTAGCAAAACTCGAACGCGGCCACGTCGGGCCGGGCGCGCTTGCCGCGCCGCGCCCTGCGGTATGCCTCGAGCAGGTGCTCGAAGCGGCAGAGCTGGTCGTAGAGCTGGCCGAAGGTTTTGGGCATAGGCCAAAATTCCTTACAACGCGACTCGCGCTGCGCGCGAGATCTATTTCTGGGGGCCGCCCGCCCCCAGCCCCCCGCAGGAATCAGGAGGCCAGAAACCAGAAACCAGAATCCAGCATCCAGAAGCCTTAGAACGATGAGCGCGGGGAACATACAACCCGCATACCCTGGCTGAAGTACCCGCTTCCCGGGAAGTACCCGTTACGGGCGCCGCAGCACAATTGTTCCAATTCAGTGTAATAGGCCGCCCCGTGCAGAGCTGGCGTTTCGCTTTGTGTAAAGTCTTCCCTGTGTCGCAGTGCCGCTATCTCCTCCCATCGCGTCGCCGTCCACTCCCAAACATTCCCTGCCATATCCATTGCGCCACACTCGGCAGCACCTGCCGGGAAGCAGCCAGCTGGCGAAGGCCGGCCAATCCCAGTCGCATCGTAGTTCGCCCTCTCGCCATCTGGCGGCGGGGTGCCCCACGGGTAGCGCCGCTGGTCGGTATGCCGCGCCGCGCGCTCCCACTCCAGCGAGGTCGGCAATCGGATCGCATCGGTCGCCGGCAGCCAGCCCTGCCGGTGCCCCTGCGCCGTCAGCCAGGCACAGTAGGCGGCGGCCTCATACCACGCGATACCCACCACCGGCTGGGTAGGGGTATTGAAACGCGCATCGTTCCAATAGCGCGGCAATCTGACGAACTGCTGCTGATCGTCATAACGATGACCACTCGGCTGCAAAAACGCGCGGCCCTGCGGCGTCCACCATTCGCGCTCGGGATCGTAGCCGCCGGCCGCGACGAAGCGCGCGAAGTCGGCATTCGTCACTGGGTAGCGTGCGATCTTGTAGGCATATGGCAGCGTCACCTGCTGAAGCGCTTTCTGCTTGGTGTCGTCACCATACCAGAACGGCCCTGGCGCGATCGGGCACCAGTACGCCTGCTGATCCGGCGTGGGCAGGCGCGGGTCGCCCAGCCGGCCAAGCAAGAACGCGGCATCAACGCGCTCGCGCGCGCTGAGGTAGCCGCCCTGCACCAGTGCGACCAGCGCCTTGACGATCTCGTCCGTGAGATGCTGGCCCTCGCGGCCGAGCACGCTGCCCAGCTCTTCAACAATCTCGCCCGCGAGCGTTGCACTGCGGTAAAACGCAGCCGAACCCTCGGCGTCGACCTCGAGCAGCCGCCAGCCGAGCGCGCGCGCCTCCTGGGGCTGCCCACTGGCCACCAGATGCCCGGCGACCAGCAGGATGACCTCGCGCCAGGTTGCGGCGTTGCGCTGGGCAAGCACCGTGTCCTGCATGGTCTTCGTGCCAAGGTAGATCAGCTCGCGCGCCGCCAGGTACTCCTGGAAGGTCTTGTGCGGGAAGGCGTACTTGTCCTTGATATCGCGGGCGATCAGCAGGCCGCTACGGCCCTCCAGGAAGCTCAGGAATGTCTCGATCTGTCCCTTAGCCTTCGCGCCGTCGCCCTGCGCCAGGTCGAGGAAGCGCTCGAGCAGCCAGGTGCGCACCTCGCGCGCGCTAGCCTCCTCGCGGCCGCGCTCCTGCAGCTGGTAGGCCAGCGGCTGGATCAGCGCCAGGCGGTCGGTCTGGTCGGGCACGCCCAGCGTTTTGGCCAGGCCGGCCGGGCCGCCGTCGCCGCGCAGCTGCTCCCACTGCTCGAGCAGCAGCAGCAGGCACTCCTTGTACAGCTCGGCGCGCTGCTGCGGCAGCCGCAGCCGGTGCTGATGCACCAGCGCGATCATCGTCAGCAGCAGCGGGTTGGACGCGATCTCGCGCAGGCGCGGGCGGCGCCCGAGCGCGGCTATTAGATCACGCGTCTTCTCCTCAGCCGCCTGGGCCTGCTCAGCCGACGCCAGCCCGCTGCCGTGCAGCAGCGCGGCGCTGTACCAGCGCGCGATGAAATCATCCTGCGCCGGCGGCTCAAGCGGCTGCAACGTGGCGACCTGGAAGGGCGGCGGGAGCAGGCACGGCTCGCGGTAGGCGTAGACCCGGCTGGTCAGCACGATCCGGCTGCGCGGAAAGCGCGACTGGAACAGCGCGACGGCGCGGGCGGCCCAGGCGCGCCGGGTCTCGTCGGCCACCTCGTCGAGCCCATCGCACATCAGCAGCACGCTACCATCCTCCAGGCGGGCCAGCAGGTGGCGCGCGAGCGCGTCGTGACGGTCGCCGGCGAGCAAGTGCTCGACATGGCCGAGCAGCGGCCCGGCGTCGGCAGGTGGCCCGGCCAGCTCGGCGGCGAAGCGGCGCAGCTGGATCAGGATCGGCATTGGCAGCGCCCCGCGCCACGCAAGCTCGGGCTCGACGGCCATCTCAGCACCTTCGGCGGCCTGTAGCCGGGCGAAGGCGAAGCCCATCGCCAGGTGACGCAGCACAGTCGTCTTGCCGCTGCCGGGGTCGCCCAGCAGCACCAGCGCTGGGTAGTGGCGGATCAACTCCAGCGCGGTGCGTGGCCTCAGCAGGCGCTGCTTGACGCGCTCGAGCTTTTCGCCGCCGGTACCGGAACCTGATTGTGCTGAGCCGAGTGCGCTCAGGAGCTGGGCGCGCTCATCGTCGTTCAGCAATTCATCAAACCATTGGCGAAGCTCAGTCCCCGCCAGCTTTTCCTGGCTCTGCGGCCGGCGAAGGACGCGTTGTGTGCCACCCCGGATATCTTCGCCAAACAAGCTCGCCGCCTCGCCGATCGTCACATTCGTACGCAGGCTGATAAACACCGCGTTCAGCTCGACACGCATCTGCTGCGCGCCGCCGGCGCCCAAGCCCTGCAGCGCAAGAAAGCGATAGCGCTCGAGCAGGGTGCGCAGGTAGCTGGCCAGCGCCTGGCGGAGCGTCTCGGGCTGTGGTGGCAGATCAGCCGGCAGCGCGCCAATCGTCAGGGTGCCGCCCGCCTCGATCGTGAGATTGTGCAGCACCAGGTTGCCCGTGCCGAGCGCGCTGTCGCGCACGTCGCCGCCCGCGCTGGCCTGCCCGGCGCCGGCGATGCTGCCGCCTTGGCTGGCCTGCATGTGCTGCTGGGTCGTCGGCGCGCGGAGTTCGGCGATCTGCG
>CAYMQY010000245.1:0-5972 GCA_964392655.1 uncultured Saprospiraceae bacterium | reverse complement strand
GACAGCGGGCTGATGGTGTTCGCGTCCATGTTTCCGTTGTTCTCCCCCATCGTGATGCCGTTCCGCATGGCGTTCAGCCCGCCGGTATGGCAGGTGGCGCTTTCCTTGGTGCTGGTCATCGCTTCCGCGTTTTTCTTCGTTTGGATGGCGGGCCGAATCTACCGCGTGGGTATTCTGCTGTATGGCAAAAAGGTGACACTGAAGGAGATCGGGAAGTGGTTGTTTTACCGGTAATTGTTCTCTCCGGTTGGACAAAACGGCACTTCGATGATTCCAGTCGCGTCATTGCACTACCCAGCGCAGTACACGTATGCCCCCGGCATGGTACTTTACATTGATCCAATAAATGCCTGCTACAAGATCAGCAGGCAGAGTCATGTTGTTTCCACCCGCTTGCAGTCGGGTTTTGAGCGATACCTGTACCCGGCCCAATACGTCCACAATGGTTATTTCGATGTTTTCCGCCTGCGGCAAATCCAGAAACAACCTTGTGCTGCCTACCGAAGGGTTGGGGGCCAACCAGACCTGAAATGCCCCGTCCGGCCATTCGTTGGCGGCTACACCGAAACTGACGGCAAAGGCATACAGCCACGTACAACCTGTAGCGTCCGTGATGGTCAACTGGTATTCGCCCGGCAGGATGTTTTCAAGCGAAGGTGAACTTGCGCCGTTGCTCCAGCTATACGTGTAGGGCGGCAAGCCCCCGGAAATATCGGTCAGGATGATACCGCCGTCGGCAGTGGTGGCACTGCCGGCGTGCAAGGTGTCGAACTGCACGGAGAGCGGCGGCGTCTCCTGCAAGTCCACGGTCTGGAACTGGTTGCAGCCGTTGCTGTCCGTTACCGTCAAGGAGTAACTGCCCGCGCCACCCGTTACGATACTGTCGGTAACCCCGGTGTTCCAGAGGTAGGTATACGGCGCTGTGCCGCCGAAAGCCGTGGCGGTGATGGCGCCGGAATCGCCGGGGCATAGCCATTCGGGGGCGTTCAGTGCCAATTCGAGCGGGGGCGGCGCTTCCAGGCTGAAGGTCAATTGTCCGATGCAGCCATTCGCATCGCTCACTGTTACGGTGTAATTGCCACTGCCGAGGTTGGTCAGCAGGCTATCCGTTGCGCCATGGTTCCAGGCCCAGGTCCAGGGTGCTGTGCCCGTCAGCGGTGTCACAGTTGCCGTGCCGTCGTTGTCTCCATGACACAGGATGACGTTTTGGACAAGATCAAGTTCGAGTTCATCACCAGGGGAAACAACTATCGAGGCGTTTGTCGAGCAACCATTAGCGTCGGTGATGGTAACGGCATGCATACCTTGTCCCGCGATGGGGATGGCGGCAGTAGTGGCGGCATTTTCCCAAAGGTAGTCGTAGGGAATCGTGCCGCCCGAAGCAATCGCCTCGGCGGTGCCGGACTGCAGCGGACAAAGGTTTGCCGGCGCCTGAATCGTCAGTTCAAGTAGCAGGGGTGAGACGATGGTAGCCTCAGTAGTGGCCGTGCAGTTGTTGGCGTCGGTGACGGTCACGGTGTAGCTGCCTGGCGCGAGGTCCGAGATATCGGCAGTGGTTATCTGATTGCTCCAGGCATAATCGTACTCCTGCGTACCGCCCGTGGCCGTAATGCCGACCATTCCATTGGCTGCGCCGAAACAGGTGACATGGGTCGTTGTAATTTGCAAGGCCAGCACAGCCGGTTCCGTCAGGCTAAATTCGACAATGCCTTCGCAGCCCAGTGCATCCGTCACCGTCAGGTCATAGTTGCCTGCAGGCAAATTCTGGAGAGTGGGGCTGGTTTCGCCGGTACTCCAAAGATAACTGAAGGGCGCTGTGCCACCGGTCGGCTCGACAGCCATTGAGCCATCGGCCAAACCAAAACAGGAAACATGAGTAGCCGAAATCGAAGTGCCAAGTGTTCCCGTACGTACGACCTCTGCAGCACCCAAAGCGGTGCAGCCGAGCGCATCGGTCACCGTCAGGCTGTAGTTGCCGGTGGGCAAATCCTGGATGGAAGCGGTGGTTTCGCCGGTACTCCACAGGTAACTGAAGGGCGCCGTGCCGCTCGCCAAGGTGGCTTCCACAACGCCGCCGCCCGTGCTGCCGCAGTCAATAGGCATGGCCAAAACATCCGCCGATAGTTGTCCTGAAAGGCCGATATCGGCAGAACCGGTGAAAGTGCAGCCGAGCGCATCCGTTACGGTCAGGCTGTAGTTGCCAGGGGTCAAACCCTGAAGAGAAGCGCTGGTTGCGCCGGTACTCCACAGATAACTGAAGGGCGCCGTGCCGCTGTTGAGGTCAATGCCTGCCGTCCCGCCTTGATCGCTGGAGCAATCGTAGGGTTGGCTCGACAGGCTGCCGCTTAAAGCAGGTGGAACCGGGATTTGCACCGCAACGATGCCCGTCTTGCCCAAGCCATCGGTAATGGTGAAGCTATAATCGCCGGGCAGCAGGTTTGTGAGACTGCTTCCCGTTTCCGCGCCTTTGCTCCAGGCATAGTTCAGCGGTGGACAGCCCG
Source organism: uncultured Saprospiraceae bacterium (assembly GCA_964392655.1). Taxonomy (GTDB): domain Bacteria; phylum Bacteroidota; class Bacteroidia; order Chitinophagales; family Saprospiraceae; genus M3007. The sequence goes on along the minus strand of CAYMQY010000245.1, from coordinate 3,471 downwards.
TGGAGATGAAAAACTGTACGCTGCCGCTTGCCGGGTTCGTGCAATCAGGTTGACCGATTTGCACGGAGTCCACCGTCACGAACGTCGTGCCGCCACAGCTACAACTCAAGGCCATTTCTGAATCGGGAAACAAACTGTAAGCACTGTTCACGTCCGAATTGGCGGGATGACCGGCAGTCCGGCCATCACACTCGAGGAACTTATTGTCATAATAGTTTGTGAGGCGGTAATGCACGCCGTTGTTGCAGTTCCCGGCATCGTTATAGACCACTACATCGCCGCCGACTTCTACCGTCCCTGACAAGGTATAGTTATCTACCCTTGCCCGCATACCGACCACTGCGTTGCCGGACATGGCGGCATCAATCACGAAGGCATTACCCTGTATTTTAGCGTTGTTGCTGTACATGCCCTTGTCCACGAAGGCATTACCCAAAATCTGCACGTTGCCACTCATTGTCGTATTGCGCACAAGCGCAGTGCCTTCGATGCGTACTTGCCCGCTGATATTGGAATTGCCCAGTACGATGGCTGTCGGTCCTACATAAACCGAACTGGCTACCGAGGCGCTGTTCTGTACCCAACCACCGCCGTTGGGGTGAATATGACCGTTCACCTTTAATTGAGCGCGGAAACCGGCGGGCGGCTGGTGACCCTCCGGGACTGCTCCGCTAATGGTCAGTTCATACGGAAAGCGAAAATGTTTGGGATAGCCCTTCCAGGTATCGTTATTGGGGTTGGTCGTGATCTGGTTGCGTGGGGCGCCCATCACCACGAGGTAGAGCCTCGTCTCGCCACTTTGCAACTTGAAGTGTATTTCGCCTGTGTTGGCACTGTAAGCAGGGCTGTACCGGCTGACCGTTCCATTGGCTTTGGCTGCCACAAAACCATAGCGCCAGCCCGCATGGGTGTTGACTTCGGTATGACCCTTGAATTTAATGATAACTGCGCAACTGTCGGCGTTGGGGTAGAGTGGTATAACGTTGTAGGCGTACTCTTCCGGTGCTTGCTCGATGGGAATTTCGTAGCGCCCTGATACGCCACCGGTCACCGGACGAAGGATGCTGTATACATTTTGGATGGTAGGCAGCCAGTTGTTCAGGTCGGCGTTGCGTTTTTGGCGGAAGTGCTGGCCGAGATTTTTATAGTTGTAGTCGTAGGTAGCCATGCGGCGGGCATACTGATACAGGCTGTCATTGAATTGCGACTGGCTATACCCGGCGAGCCGTTTGTAGGCTTGGAGGGGGTATTCGTTGCCAAGAGATTCCCGCCAAAGCCGATTGACCATTTCAATGCCCTCCGATTCCAGGATAGCCATGAGGAGCGCATAGTTTTCATACGTGTTTTTCCAGTCGCCCCAAGCCTCGTAATGGTAAACATCCATGCCCCAGGCAGTTACAAACTGCGGGTACAGGAGGTTTCGCATGAAATTGGCGTGGCACTCCCAGAAAATTCCCGAATTCAACCAGGAGGGACCAAGTCCGTGGTCGTTGCGGTAGTCAATCGTATTCTGAGCCTGAAGGCTGTGCGTAAACTCATGTGCCGCCACCCCGCCGTCGAGCATGGCGCTGGGGTGTGCCCAAAATGCCCCGATGATGCCGTCCGCATCTCCGCCATTGGCGAAGCCCTGTGCTCCGTTTGGCCCCCAGGTGCCGTAAATCACGATAGGAACTTTGTATTGTGCCAGATTCGTGCCGGGTGAATCATCAAGGAAGCCCAGCAATTTGAACTCATCGTAGATGTACTCCATGGTGTCGAGTATCTTCGATGGGTTGAAGGCGAGATTTGGGTCGGGGTAATTGGCCGGGTTTGTACCGACCGTGTTTCCCCAGATGAGGATAAAATTCTCGGACTGTGCGGTTTTACTCCAGGTGAACTGCGCCCCGTTCACGTCATTGGGGTTTTGGAGATAGTTGGGAATGTGTACAGTTTTTTGGGCAAAAACGAAGGTCGCAGTACTGCTGAGCAGCAGCAGGTATAGTGTCCTATTCATGAAGGGTGGATTTGCGGTAAAGGTAATACGCTCTTACCGCGCACCAAACTTCTTCACGCCGCCTTCAACCGCCCCACCCGCGAGCGCTCCAGTTTATCCATTGCGTACTCCCGGTCAACGACTAATTTTTTGCTGCCGCCCGTGCTGGTGGGCAGGTCGAACATGGCGTCGGTAAGAATGGCCTCGCAGAGGGAGCGCAGGCCGCGTGCGCCCAGTTGGTATTCGAGCGCTTTTTCAGCAATGAAATCAATGGCGTCGGGCTGAATGTCGAGTTCGATACCTTCGAGACTGAACAGTTTTTTGTACTGGCGCAGGAGCGCGTTGCGGGGTTTGGTCAGGATTTGCCGCAGCGCCTCCAGATCGAGCGGATCGAGGTGTACCACCACCGGCATACGGCCCACGAGTTCGGGAATGAGGCCGTAGTGCTTCACATCCTGACTGGTGACGTACTGGAGCAGGTTGTCGCGGTCAAATTCGATGTCGCGGTTTTTGTTCCCATACCCGATGACCTGGGTGTTCACGCGCCGGGCGATGACTTTGTCTATGCCGTCGAACGCGCCGCCGCAGATGAACAGGATGTTCTGGGTGTTCACCTTGACGAGTTTTTGCTCCGGGTGTTTGCGCCCGCCCTGCGGGGGCACGAGCACCTCAGCACCTTCGAGCATTTTCAGCATGGCTTGTTGTACGCCCTCGCCCGACACGTCGCGGGTGATGGAGGGGTTGTCCTGCTTGCGGGCGATTTTGTCAATCTCGTCAATATACACGATGCCGCGCTCGGCAGCGGCCGTGTCGTAATCGCACACCTGGAGCAGGCGCGCAAGGATGCTTTCCACGTCTTCGCCCACGTAGCCGGCTTCGGTGAACACCGTGGCGTCCACAATCGCAAAAGGCACGTTGAGCAGTTTGGCGATGGTTTTGGCGAGCAGGGTTTTGCCGGTGCCGGTTTGACCGACAAACAGCAGATTGGACTTTTCGATCTCCACGTCGTCGTTCTCGGCGCGACCTTTAGCCAGTTCCTGCAGACGCTTGTAGTGGTTGTACACGGCTACCGCCAGCACCTTTTTGGCTTCATCCTGTCCGATGATGTATTCGTCCAGAAACGTTTTGATATCGCGCGGCGGGATAAGATGTACCGGCCCGCTGAATTTGGAACTTTTGGGCGCACCTTTCCCCTCGCCCTCCGGGCGGCTGAGTTCCTGTTCGATGATCTCTTCGGCTTTTTCCACGCAGGTTTCGCATATCTGCGCTTCCATGCCGGAAATGAGGATCATCACGTCGTCTTTGCTGCGCCCGCAAAAGGAGCAATGGTTTGGATTCACTCTGCCGCGTTTTTGCATATAAAATGGGTTTCGGGTTGGAAGGTTAGAAGGTTTCTGGTTAGAGGGTTGGAAGGTTAGAGCGTTATGTAACCTTCCAACCCTCTAACCAGAAACCTTCTAACCTTTTTTCTTCGGATTGTTCCGATCCAGCACTTCGTC
>CAYMQY010000244.1:4599-5982 GCA_964392655.1 uncultured Saprospiraceae bacterium | reverse complement strand
CTTGAAACGGCGAAAGAAAGCGCTACGCGCAAGATGATTCAGACGAAATAAGGTTTAACTGGTGGGCGGGTTGAGCGGGTTTAACGGGTTAAAACCCGTTAAACCCGCCAAACCTGCCAAACCCGCTCAACCTTATTTAGCATACTTTAAAATCGGTTTTTGGGATGGCCTCTCTCCGTAAGATGGAGGGGGGCTTTTTTTATGGCGGTGAAAAATTTGCGACGTCTCTTGCCTCCTTACCCTTTTGACACAACCCCGCCATCTCGATTTCATGTTCTTTTCTGTGCAGTATACATTTCCGATTGGTTTCTTCCCCGTTCTTTGCGGTGCCTTTCCGCTATGTATCGCCTGTTGTTGACTGTCTGTTTGTTCGGCTTTGGAACTGTAGCCGCCGGGGCGCAATCGCCCCGACTGGAGGTAGTATCCATTGAACAGGGCCTATCACAGGGATTTATTTGGGGCAGTTGCCAGGATCGCGACGGGTTTCTGTGGTTTTGCACCAAAAACGGCTTGAACCGCTACGATGGTTATGAGTTTGTCGCGTTCAAAAACGACGCTTACGACCCGCATTCGCTTTCCGACAACCAGGTGCTTGACGTGTGTGATGCCGGCGAGTTCCTCTGTGTAATGGCGCAAGACCAGATTAATCTGTTTCACAAGCGAACCCATCGGTTTTTCCGATTACCCAGAGAGGCCGATATTCCTTTCCGCTATCTGGGAGGGGGATGTCTGGCAGAAAATGACCACACGGTATGGTTGTATGTAATCCTTGCGGACGGCAAACGCTGTTACCGGCTCACCTGGCCGCCCGAAATGCCGGATCAACTGCTGCGCGATACCGCCGCTATAGCCAGGGTGCGCGCGAGGCGCATGTTCAGCGATCTGGAAGATATCAGCCTTGCCCCCATCACGCCGGTTTGCCCCGGCTCGGATGTCACGCTGACACTCAATGGCTTCGTGCAGGCCCAGAGTTTTGAAACGCAGCCTCCCATCAGCGCGGTGGCGTATGGTCCCCGCTCGACATATGCGGCTGATCTGGACGGCGACATAGACGTGTTGTCGGCTTCCAGTTTTGATGACCAAATCGTCTGGTACAAAAACGACGGCAACGGGGGCTTTACCGCGCAAACGCCCATCAGCACCTCGGCAGATTATGCCAGTTCGGTATGTGTGGCGGATTTGGACGACGACGGCGATCTGGACGTGCTGTCGGCTTCTTATTTTGACTACAAAATTTCCTGGTACAAAAACCGGACACCTTTCGGTGTCAACGCCGAAGATATATTTGCCATGTATGCCATCAACGGCGGCACGCCGCAAACAGCCGGCAGCACGGTAAACATGGGTATGGCCACCTTCAATATTCCCGCTCCCGACGCAGGC
>CAYMQY010000244.1:0-4499 GCA_964392655.1 uncultured Saprospiraceae bacterium | reverse complement strand
CAGCACGGTAAACATGGGTATGGCCACCTTCAATATTCCCGCTCCCGACGCAGGCACCCTCATCGTCACCAAACTTACCACCGCCGACGGTTGCCAGGCCGTTACGAACCAGGAGGCGCCCATCACCTTGCTGAGTGCACCCGGCATTACCTGCCCGAATCCGGTCCTTGTTGTTTGCGCTTCGCAAATACCTGCCGTCAACCTGGCTTCGGTCACGGCTTCGGACAACTGCGGAGGGGCTACCAAAACCCACGACGGCGACGCGACGACCAACCAGACCTGCGCCAACCGCAGGACCGTCACGCGCACATACCGCGCTACCGACCGCGTGGGCAACAGCAGCACTTGCGCGCAAGTCATCACGGTGTTCGATGATGTGAAGCCCAACTTCACTTCGGTACCTGCCAACGTATTAGCGCAGTGCAACAGCATTCCTGCGGTAGGTACCGCCACGGCCACCGACGGTTGCGGTGGTGCAGTGACCGTTGTGTACAACGGGCAGAGCGTGACCAACGTCCTGTGTGCCGACAAGTACACACTTGTACGCCAATGGACGGCCACCGATGCGTGCGGCAATACGAAAACGGCCACGCTGAGTATCACCGTGACGCGAACCTGGGAGGCCGAAGACCTGTGCGGAAATACCGCTTCGGTCGCGGATCGGGTGGGGTAGTGGCGACGCGAGTGGTGCTGGTGGAGTGAATACACGTGTGTGAGTAGTTCACCACAGATAGCACAGATTCTCACAGATTGATTCAAAAAATATCTGTGAAAATCTGTGCTATCTGGGTGAACCTGCCAACCTCTCCACTATACCGAAGAACAAATAATATCCTGGGCAAAAGGAGCTGTCAACTTGAGTTAATTTAATTGATCTTCACGGCCAAAAAATGCCATGACGCAGTTTACTACCCTGACCGAGGTTGATCGTATTGCAAACGACAGGGAGCCTGTACAACGCAACTACCAGATCACGCAGAGTTACCACGAGCTGTCCCTGCTGCTGACAAAACGCCTTGGCCCTTGCGCCAACTGGTGTACGTTCGCGACGTGGGCTTCCCGGCAGGCAGGCCAGACGATCAGAAGCGAAGACCTTGCCCGGGCATTGGAAGATAAACTTACCGCCGTGCCTGCCCTGAGCACAATGCTTGAAAATCTGGTTGAAAGCGCCCTGCTGAAAGGTGCCCGCATGGACAAAAAAGGGATTGTCAAACTGATTTGGGAATGTGCCAACCCTCAGGCAGCCATGAACCGGGCCGGCAATGCCGTGGCTCGCGGCAACCAAAAAGTGTATGCCGAAATCGGCCGCGAGTTTGCCCGGTTCATCCAAACCTGCGGAAACGACTCTTCCCGGCAGCCCGAACACATTGCCGGCTTTTGCAAAACACTGCGGCCCGGCGATCCGCCCGATGGACAGCGCTATTTGAATCAGGCTTTTTCCCGCTATTACGAGGCTTTTTTTGAACCCGATGAGAAGAAAAAAGCCGAGCTGGTTTTGCTGGCCAACATCGAAATCGGTTTTCACGAACAAACCCGCCTCCAACCCGAAATCCGGGAAGCGCTGGAGGCTTCGGTCATTGACGGCAAACTGTTCAAGCAAAAACTGCTCCGCACGCTGTTTCCCAACCAGGGCTGGCTGGACTACCTGGCAGCGTTGTACTCCGGTTTGTTCAACCGACCGACTCCGCTGGACAAAGCCATCGAAGTGTTTACAAAGACAGCCCGACATCATATCCGTTTGTTTCTCACCGCCAATCTGATGGAACTCGGCTTTCCCCAAGGTTCCAAACTGCACCTTGGCAAAGATTTGAAAAACCGTTTTCCTGTCCGATTGAATACGCTAATGCATCCCGACCTGATCGCCTTGCTCAAAAAAATTGACCCCACGCCCGACAGCCTGTCCGAAACCGGCGCTATTGATTGGGCCGATCTGGGCGATCGCCTGCACTTTATTGCCGACCTGTTCCGGTGCTACCAGGAAACTCCCGATTTGTTGATGCCGCCTTTCGGCACATCCGGCCGGCCCTGGGCGGAAAAGGGTTGATTACTTTCGCAAAAAACCTATTCCATCAAAACCACCCGCTTGGCTACAAGCGTGTCGGTCGTACGCACACTGACGGTATAAACACCCGCCGCGGCCCCCGCCTCCCGCAGGCTGACCGAAATCTTCTGTTTTTCCACTGCCGGAATGCGGCGCTCCCAAATCAACTGCCCCAGGTCGCTGAAAATCGAAACCGTCACCGCCTCGCCGGAAAAGTCAGACAGGTCAATCCAGATGCGATCGGTGGTTGGGTTGGGTTGCAGCGCCAGATTCGCCGGACGACTTGCAGTGGTCAGACGAGTACCGTCCCGGTTTTCCGCGCCCTCTTCTTCCGCGCTGTTGTTCCCCTGCACCGTAATCACCTGAGAAGTCGTTGCCGAGTTGCCACACAAATCTTCCGCGCGCCAGGTGCGCGTCACCGTGTAGTCGGCGACGCAGCCGCTGCCCGAAGGGACATTGCCCAAAAATGTTACGAAGGCATATCCGCAGGCATCCGAGGCTGTCGGGTTCACCAGCGGCGGCAGCGGCTGGCCACACTGGATGGTCACGTCGGCCGGGGTCGAAGTGAATACCGGCACGCCTGTGTCCTGAACCTGGATCGTCTGTATGGCTACCGTGCTGTTTCCGCAGACGTCGGTAGCGCGCCAGGAGCGTTTGATCTGGTAGTTGCCGGGGCAGTTGCCGCTCGTAGTGCTTTGACCGAGGTACGTCACCGTGACTGTTCCGCAGCCGTCGGAGGCCGTAGGACTGCCCACTGCGGGCAGCGTCTCGTTGCAGGCGATGGTGGTGTTTTCCGGAAATGAAGTGAATACAGGTTTGTCGTTGTCCACCACGGTGATACGTTGGGTCACGGTTTTGGTGTTGCCGCAGTTATCGGCAGCCGTCCAGCGGCGAGTTAGCGTGTAGGCGTTAGGGCAGGACCCGTTGGTTTGCGTCTGGCCGTTGTAGGTCACGGCTACGACTGCATCGCAATTGTCCGTTGCTGTTGGAGAAGCCGGAGTCGGAATAGCGTCACACTGCACCGTCACGTTGGCAGGTGTGGCCGTGAAGTTCGGCTTTTGCGTGTCAATTACGTTGATGCGCTGAGTGGCGGTTTTGGTATTGCCGCAGGCATCGGTGGCCGTCCACTGGCGGGTGAGGGTGTACGAATCCGAGCAGTTGCCGTTGGTTTGAGTCTGACCGTTGTAGGCGATCGTCACCGCTCCACCGCAGTCGTCGGAAGCCGTGGGGCTGCCTACGGCGGGAATACTGTTGCACTGTACCGTCACGTTGGCCGGAACGAAAGTAAACACGGGCAGCACGTTGTCGAACACGGTGATCACCTGTGAGCAGGTGTTGCTGTTACCCGAGCCGTCGGTTGCCCGATAGGTTCGGGTGACGGTTTTGCGGTTGGTGCAGGTCTGGTTGCTCGTGGCATCGCCCAGATGAGATTTTGCGGGGGAGCCGCAGTTGTCGTTGGCTGTCACGGTAGTAAGGTCCACCGCAGGCACGGCGGCGGAGCAGGTCACAGTCACGGCGTTGGGGCAGGCGATGGTGGGCAGGGCGTTGTCCTGCACCGTCACGAGGGCTGTGCACTGGCTGGAAGCGTTGTTCACATCGGTTACCGTGAGCGTGACGGTAACGGCGCCAATGTTGGCGCAGTTGACCGATGTGGGACTGACTGCCATGCCTTGCAAGCCGCACTCGTGGGTACTGCCGTTATTCACATCTGCCACGGTGATAGTGGCTTGCCCGGCGGCATTGAGCACTACGGTCGCCGCTTTGCAGATGGCCGAAGGAGCAGCGCAGCAGAAACTGTTCGGGTCGGTGACGGTGACGGTAGCGGTACAGGTATTGCTCAGGCCGTTCACATCGGTGGCGGTCAGCGTGACGGTCACGGTGCCGAGGTCGGCACAATCGAACGTGGTTCGGTTCAACGTCAGGCTCTGGATGCCGCAGTTGTCTGAGGAGCCGTTGTTGATGGCGCTTGCAGCGATGGTACCCTGTTCGTTGGCCTGAATTTCCACCGTTGCGTTTTGACAAACGGCTGTCGGCGGAGTAGCGTCGCTGACCGTCACGATGGCGGTGCAGGTGGCAGGGTTCCCGTGGCCGTCGTTGACGGTGAGTGTCACCGTGTTCGCGCCGATGTCGGCGCAGGTGAAACTGTTGGGCGAAACGCCGACGAGATTCACGGAGCCACAATTGTCGGTAGAGCCGTTGTTGATTTGGACGGCGGTGACACTTGCGCTGTTGCCGCTCAGGTTCACCGTTGCGTTTTTGCAAACGGCTGTCGGCAGTGTGGCGTCGCTGACCGTGACCGTCGCCGAACAAGTGGCGGTGTTGCCGTGGCCGTCGTTGACGGTGAGTGTCACCGTGTTCGCACCGATGTCGGCACAAGTGAAACTGCTGGGAGAAACGCCGACTAGGTTCACGGTGCCGCAGTTGTCGGTGGAGCCGTTATTCACCTGCGCGGCGGTGA
>CAYMQY010000243.1:0-6148 GCA_964392655.1 uncultured Saprospiraceae bacterium | reverse complement strand
AGATCACCGTGGAAAAATGCTGTTCCACCGACGCCGGCGCGCTCGACACCGTCGCTATCGCCGTCTGCGGCCCGAAAATGGTGGCCGTCAAGCATCAGGGCAACCAGAATCTGGAACCCAACGACACCATCCGTTACATTTTGTACACCAATCCGGCCAATCCCCTGGGTAGTGTCATGCAGTATTCCGATTCGTTGTTTTTTCCGTTCCTGCCCGACACGATGCACTTCGACAGCGTGTACTACGCCGCCGTCATCGCCGGAAATCACCTGCCAAACGACTCGATTGATGCCGCCGATCCGTGCTTTTCCATTTTCAAAGGCCCGAAAATCGTGTGGTGGAAAAAGCCGGTCATCGCGGTGAACTCGCCACCCGACGCGGTGTGCCGCGACGGCTGCGTGGAGGTGCTGTTCGAGTTGGAGGGGCAGCCGCCGTTTGAATTCACGTGGCAGGTGTCGCAGGGCGCTCAGGTGCTGCTGGCCCGGCAGGTGACGACCGCCGAAAAGCAACTCGTGGTGTTAGTGTGTCCGCAGGATTTTGATGTGCCGCCCGTGCCGAACGGCGGGTTGCTGGGTTTTATGGTCAGCAATTTCGGGGATAAGGTATGTTGGTGCGGGGAGTAGACCCCACCCCCGGCCTCCCGACCAAAGTACGGGACAGGCTCTCCCCCAAATGGGAGGGGGGACGTAGCGTGTTTTTCACCGCGGAGACGCGGAGGCGCGGAGTTTGACGCAGCGTATTTCTCGGTTTGATACGGTTTTTGAACACGCTCGCTGCCGTAACTTCGCGCACATTTTTTCCCATGCACCCCACCGTTTCCGCCGACACCCCGCTGTACACGCCGGCATTTTTGCTCCTGTGCCTCTCGCACGGCTTGTTTGCCGCCAGTTTCAACATGATGATTCCCGAGTTGCCGGCGTACCTGTCGTCGCTGGGCGGCGCAGAGTACAAGGGCCTCATCATCGCGCTGTTTACCATCACAGCGGGTGTTTCGCGACCGTTCAGCGGCAAGTTGGCCGACACCATCGGGCGAATGCCGGTCATGTACATCGGGGTGTTCGCCTGTGTGGTGTGCGGGGTGCTGTATCCGCCGCTGGCCTTTGTGAGCGGATTTCTGACCCTGCGCTTTTTTCACGGATTTTCCACGGGCTTCAAACCCACGGGCACTTCGGCTTATGTGGCCGACATCGTGCCGATGCACCGGCGCGGCGAAGCGATGGGCATACTCGGCATTTGTTTCAGCATCGGGGTATCGTCCTCGCCGCCCATCGGCAGTTGGATGGCGCAGGTATGGTCGCTCGATTCCGTGTTTTACGCCTCGGCGGTGCTCGCGGCTTTGTCCATGGTGGTCATGGCAAACCTGAAAGAGACCTTGCCGGAAAAACAGAAGTTTCGGCTCAGCCTGCTGCGCGTCACGAAAGACGACATTTACGACCCGCAGGCGTTGCCCGCAGCCGTGCTGATGCTCCTGTGTTACGGCAGTTACGGCGTCATCCTGACCCTTGCGCCCGACCTGACCGACCATGTGGGAGTGGGCAATCGCGGCACGGTGTTCATGCTCTTCACCGCGGCCAGCATTTCCACGCGCTTGTTTGCCGGGAAAATCTCCGACCAACGCGGACGCGAACCGGTGCTCCGGGTGTCGGCGCTCGTGATCGCTGTAGCCATGATCGCATTTGCCAACACAACGACACCGGCCATGCTGTACTTCTCATCCATCCTGTTCGGCCTCGGCAACGGCATTTTCGCTCCCGCCATCAATGCCTGGACGGTGGATCTCGGCGACCCGCAACGCCGCGGACGCTCCATGGCTACCATGTACATTGCGCTGGAAATTGCCATCGGTGTGGCTGCCGCCTTGTCGGGCTGGTACTTCGCCGACCATTTTGAGCGGATGCCGGCGGTGTTTCACGCCGCGGCGGCGCTGAGCCTGATCGGATTTTTTTACTTGTTGAAACGACCGCACGCCGACCGGTTTCCTGATTTGCCTGACCGGACGCGCGTTTAGGTACGCAGGCTATCGTGGCTTTGGAAATTCTTCGCCCATTTCATACATCAGTTTGCCGCCGGCCATAATTTCCCGAAAACCGATCTGTGGTTTTGTCCACAAAACCCCGTTCAGCCAAACCTGACGGCTGAGTATGTTTTGGTCCGAGAAGTGTTTGGCCGTCACCTCGAATTGCTTCCCGTTGGACAATCGGATACTTGCTTTCTCCACTTGCGGCGCGGCCAAAACAAAATTGCCGGATGCCGGATTGACCGGGTAAAACCCCAGACAAGCGAAAATATACCACGCAGACATTTGCCCGCAGTCGTCGTTGCCGATCATGCCGTCGGGGCTGTCGTTGTGGAACTCCCGAACAATCCGGCGCAGCAGCCGGTGTCCTGTTTGCGGGGTATCCGAAAACGCATACAACCAGGCAACGTGATGGCTCGGCTCGTTCCCGTGGGCGTATTGCCCGATCATGGCTTCCTGTCCGAGGAACTTGTCGGCACTTTTGGCCTCCCGGCTAAAAAACGTATCGAGGTGCCGGGTCAGTCCCGGTTTGCCGCCGAGCAGGTCGGCCACCCCCGGAAGGTCGTGCTGGGCCGGTGTCCAAAAGTATTGCCAGGCATTGGCCTCGGTGTAGTCGCCCGGATTGTTCATCGGTGAGGTGGCGGCGAGCGGGTCGAAAGGCGAACGAAACTGCCCGGCCGTGTTTTTCCCCCGAAAAAGCCGGGTTTCGGGATCAAACAGATTTTTGTAAAAACCGGCCCGGCGGCGGAAAACTCGTTCCGTGGCCGTGTCGCCCGACAAGGCGGCCATATCGGCTACGCACCAGTCGTCGTATCCGCTTTCGAGTGTGCGCGATACGGCTTCGTTGTCCAGCCGGTCGAAAGGATAGTAGCCGTATTGGTTGTACAGTTCCCAGTCGGAGTTGATGTGGCTGCGGGTAGATGTCTCGACCATTACGCGCAGCGCTTCGTGGTGGTCGAAGCCGGCGAACCCGTTGCGGGCGGCGGATGCAAGCATGGGTATGGCGTGGTTGCCGATCATGCAGTAGTTGTCCTGTCCCCAGGCCGTCCAGATCGGTAAAAAGCCGGCGGCACGGTGGTGGATCAGCAGCGTCCGGGCAATGCCGTCCACCCGTTCCGGCGCTACGATTTGCAAGAGCGGGAATGCCGCCCGGTATATGTCCCAAATGGACAGGGTGGAGTAGTACTCGTTGTTTGGCGCCCGGGCAATCCGGTTGTCGGGGCCGCGGTACCGGCCATCCACGTCGGCGATGTTCGAGGGCTGAAGCAGCAAGTGGTACAGGGCGGTGTAAAAAATTGTTTTCTGCTGCTCGGGGGCTTCGATCCGGATGCGGTCGAGGTGCCTGGCCCAGGCTCGTTCGGCGTTTTTCTGCACTTTGTCAAAGTTCCAGTGCGGCACTTCCGCTTGCAGATTTCGTTTTGCGCCCGCTACTTCCACCGTCGAGAGGGCTGTTTTTACGTGCAATATCCGCGACTTGGGTAAATCGAACTGCAACACATACCGGGGCGCGTTTTCCTTTTTTCCTTTGGGCAGGATGTCGGCCTGAACCCAGGGCCGGTCAAATTGCACAACAAAAAAGTACCGGCGTTCCACCCAGTTTTTGGTGTGGCACCAACCGGAGATCGTGTGGGCATCTTCCAGTTTGACATCGCTTTCGAGCACGAGGCTGTCGGTCAGAAAACGAATACCGTGCTGAAAGTCGGCCAGCACCAGCGCCTTTTTTCCCGAGAAGGTGTAGCGGTGCATGGCCACTCGTTCGGAAGCCGTCAGTTCTACGCGCACCCCGTCTTTTTTGGTCACAGTGTAGTATCCCGGCCGGGCGGTTTCGGTGTTTTTGTCTATGCGGTTTTTCAGGCCCGCATCCGGAGTTTCGGCAAAAGGGAGCAGCAGCACGTCGCCCATTTCGCCGATGCCCGTTCCGCTCAGGTGGGATTGGGAAAATCCCAAAACAGTAGTGTCCCGAAACTGGTATCCGCTGGTGTGCGACCAGCCTTCGTCGCGGGTGTCAGGCGATGGCTGCACCATGCCGAAGGGCATCGAAGGGCCGGGAAATGTGTGTCCGGTGCCGTCCGTGCCGAGAAATACGTGTACGAAGCGGGTGTTCTGGGCGCCGAGGTCGGGCCACAGAGCAAGCCGGAAAACGAATAGGAGGAAAACAACTTTCTTGGTCATACGCGCGAAAAAAGTACGGGGTTCAGAGGGGTATCAATGACCGACCCGACTTGTGCTCCCGGGCACCAGGTGTTCCAGTCGTTGCGCTGGCTGTCGTTTTCAGGAGTTTTCAGGGTCATGTCTTTATCCATGTAAATCACGGTCATCACTTTGCGTATCTGGTCGGTTGTATTGGCTCCGGCACGGTGGAAAACCCAGCCGGAGTGAAAACTGACCTCGCCGGCATCAAACGGCTCCACGATGTGGGCAAAGTCCGTTACCCGGAGTTTTTCCCCTATTTTTTGTTCGCTTTCGTCGCTGATGGCCAACTCGCGTCCGGCAACGATCCGGTGACTGCCGGCGCTGAATTCGAGTGGCCCCATTTCCAGGGGCGTATGCTGCAACGGAATCCAGGCAGTCACGGTTCGGTCCGTTTCGAGTGGCCAGTAAAACTGGTCGGCATGCCAGGGCGTGATGCCGCCGCCCGCTTCCTTGAACAGCGCCTGGTCGTGGTAGAGCCGCACTCCGGCAGTTTGCATCAAATCGGCAGCGATTTGCGCGAGGCGTTTTGAAAAGACCAGTTCACGGATATCCGGGTCGTGGCGCCACAGGTTGAACAGTTGCAAAAAAGCCTTGCCATATGTCGTTCGCTCGGCGAGTGCGGTGGTATCGGTGTGCATTTCGGCTACTTTTCGGCTGATACAGCAGTTGAAAAAACTGATGGCCGCTTCCGAAAGAACCTGTTTGAGTTTGATGAAGCGGTTTTCCCGGTAAAAATACAGTTGCTCTTCGGTGAGCGGATACGGGTTGCTGAGTTCGGCCCTGACGGCTGCGGGAATGTCCTGTTTCATTTTTTATAATTTTCAGGGCAAAGGTCTGGCAGCCGGCCTGTCCAGGATTGCACCCAAAAATCATTTTCCGATACTATATTGTCTATTTTTGTCCTGTTTTTTTAAAATGAAAACAACATGATATGAAACCCAGGCGCGAACCTCCGCAGCAGGCAGTGGAGCCACTGCCTGTACAATGCTACGAAGTGGCAGTACCGTTTTTTGAGTTTTACTGGCATTATCATCCCGAATTCGAACTGACATATATCGTTAGCGGTCGGGGCATTCGCCTGGTTGGCGACAGCCAGGAGGCGTTTGGTTCTGGCGACCTTGTGTTGCTCGGCCCGAATTTGCCGCATACCTGGGTTAGCGACAGCCGGAACGACGGAGATTGTGTAGCCGTCGTGCTGAAATTTTCGGGTACCGTTTTCGAGCCGCTATTGGCTATGCCCGGGTTTGAACCGCTGAAACGTTTACTTGGGCGGTCGGCTGCAGGCTTGCACTTCAGGGCAGTCGGCAACCACATACAGGGCCACTTTGATCAAGTGCGCCGGGCCAATGGCATTCAGGCTGTCGCGCATTTGTTGTTGCTGCTTGATTTACTTGCCGTTGAGGAGGCTATACCGCTTGCTTCAGCGCATTTTTTGCCGTTGGCGGAGGCCCGCAACGAACAGCGCCTGCATCGGGTTTTCAGCTATGTTCAGGAAGATTTTGCTAAAGGGATCACGCTCAGAGAGGCCGCCTGTCGGGCGCATTTATCGGTAAGCGCGTTTTGCAAGTTTTTCAAACGGGCTACAGGCAAGACCTTCTCCGACTATGTCAATGAGGCACGCATTGCCCATGCCTGCGCCTTGCTCCTTGATCTGGACAAACCCGTGAGCACAGTAGCGGCAGCAAGTGGTTTTGAAAATCTGGCATATTTCAACCGGGTTTTTCTCAAGAAAAAGGGGGTGTCGCCGGGACAATGGCGCAGGCAAGCCGATCGGTAGCACACCGCACCTCGAATCATCGTTGAAAAACAATTTCGTTCAGGTTTTGAATTTTAGATGCTGCGCGTATCTTTGCCGCCGCTTTTGAAAAAAGCCCCTGTCACCAGGCCACGTGGCGGAATTGGTAGACGCGCTACTTTGAGGGGGTAGTGTCCTTACGG
>CAYMQY010000242.1:5239-6221 GCA_964392655.1 uncultured Saprospiraceae bacterium | reverse complement strand
CTGAAAATGGTGTACGAACCGAAGTACCTGCGGTTTTTCCAGGCGCGGTTCGAGCGGTTGTAGGGAAATTACCATATCCCACCTTTTTCCACCCTTGCGCGTACATTTCGGCCAACTTGCACTAAGTTTGCCCGACCTCGGACAACCAGCCCAATCCGAACGCGTAAATCCAACCCACGTATGGCCGATACAAAAGCACACCTGTTCTACGTCGAAGACGACGAAAGTCTGAGCTACGTCACCCGCGACAACCTGGAGTTCAACGGTTACCACGTCACCTACGCCGAAGACGGCCAGAAGGCGCTCGACGTCATCCGCTCGGGTCAAAAATTCGATCTGTGCATCCTCGACGTCATGCTGCCCGAGGTGGACGGTTTCACGCTCGCCGAAGAAATTCGCAAACGCGACGATCAGGTGCCCATCATTTTCCTGACCGCCAAAAGCATGAAGCAGGATAAAATCCACGGCCTCACCATCGGCGCCGACGACTACATCACCAAGCCGTTCAGCATCGAGGAACTCCTGCTCAAAATTGACATCTTCCTGCGCCGATCTACCTACACAGGCATCCTGAAATCCAATACGCCGGTCACCATCGGCCACTACCGTTTCGACTACAAAAACCTGAATCTCGCTTACGGGGAAGAAGAAGGCGAAACGCTCACGCAAAAGGAAGCCGATCTGCTCAAACTGCTCAACGAAAACCGCGGGCAGGTGGTCAAACGCTCCTACATCCTCGAAACTATCTGGGGCAAGGACGACTACTTCCTCGGGCGCAGCCTCGACGTGTTCATTTCCCGTCTGCGCAAATACCTCAACCGCGACGAACGCATCAAAGTGGAAAACATTCACGGCGTAGGGTTCAAGTTTCGGGTGGATTAGGGGGTAGCGGGAGTTCGTTTTCTCGGCCCCGGCCCGGGTTTTTTTTTTTGGGGGGGGAAAAAAAAAACGGGCGGGGCGGGCCCACCAACATAAAAGAAAT
>CAYMQY010000242.1:3089-5229 GCA_964392655.1 uncultured Saprospiraceae bacterium | reverse complement strand
CGTTCGCCGGCCCCGCCCGTTGTTGTTTTTTCCCCGGCCAAAAAAAAAACACGGGCCGGGCCGAGCAAACGAACTTACAAGAAGTGATCCGGAAGGCCCTTTTTTCAACTAATTTGTACGTTTGACGAGTCCTGTATGCGGTCTTTTTTCCTGGAACTTAATGGCGCTAACATACACTGCCTGCGCTTCGGCGAAGGGCCGCAGTTGCTCGTGGCTTTGCACGGGTTTGGCGACCGGGCCAGGTTGTTCGCCATTCTGGAGGAGGCCCTGTCGGAACGCTACACCGTGGTGGCGATTGACCTGCCTTTTCACGGGCAAACGGAATGGCCGAAACGTACCTTTTCCAAATCGGACCTGCTCGCCGTCGTCCGGCAAATTATGCACCGGGAGGGCGCCGAACGCCTAAGCCTGATGGGCTACAGTTTCGGCGCGCGATTGGTGCAAGCCATGCTGCCCGACCTGTTGCCGCAGTTGGACAAACTGTACCTGCTCGCCCCGGACGGCATTCGCACCAAAGGCATGTCGGCTGCCGTGCGCACGCCGATGTGGGTGCGCATCCTTTTTTTTCACCTGCTGAAAAAACCGCGATGGTTTCTGAGCCTGCTCGGTTTTGGTAGCCGCCTCGGTCTGGTGCCGCCGCTTATCCTGCATTTTTTGTCGTTCAACCTGACCCGCCCCGAACGCTACCGCCGTTCGTTCGGATGCTGGTTTGCCCTCGATTCGTTTTACCTGCCCCGCCACCGGATCAAAGCCATCTGGCGGGAGTCTGGCCTGCCGGTGGACATTTATTTCGGCACCAAAGACGAGATGATCCACTACAAAACGGTCAAAAAAATGGTGGAAGGCGTGCGTAATGTGCGCATTTTCCGCATGGTGGCCGGGCACCGGTTGGTGGGCGAGGGCCTGCGCGAACGGATGCGGAAAGTGGTTACACGGTAATCACCCGCAGCGGTCCCCAGCGCAGGAACAGTTCCAGCACCAACAGGCAAAACGCCGCATCAAGCAACCAGAAGAACAATTCCGTTTTTTGCTCCACTTGCTTCAGTGTGATTTTGGCCTTCTCTATCCGGTCAATTTCGGCGTAGATGTTTTGCAGGTCGGCAGACGATTTGGCGCGGTAGTATTTGCCCTCGGTCAGCAGGGCTACTTCCTGCAACAGGGTGGGGTCGAACACCATTTTTCGCGGCGCGAAATCGTAACGCCCGTCGTAGCGGCGGCGGCTTGGTGAGAGCACCGTGCCGTCGGTGCCCATGCCCACGGCATATACCCGCACGCCCAGTGCCTTGGCCATTTCGGCGGCGCGAATCGGGCCGATTTCGCCTGCGTTGTTTTCGCCGTCGGTGAGCAGGATGACGATTTTGCCCGGCGAAGGGCTGTCTTTCAGGTGCCGCAGCGCCGTGGCGATGCCCATGCCGATAGCAGTGCCGTCGGGCAGACGGCCCACCTGCAGGTTGTGGATAAATCCCTGGAGCAGGCGGCGGTCGCTGGTGAGCGGACATTGCGCGAATGCGCCGCCGGAAAACGCCACCAGACCGATGCGGTCGTAGGGGCGGCGGGCTATGAAATCGGTGGCTACTTTTTTGGCCACCGTCAGCCGGTCGGGCGGCAGGTCTTTGGTGAGCATGCTGGGCGACACGTCGAGCACCAGCAGGATGTCCATCGCTTCGGCTTCGGTTTGCTGCTCGTACCAGAGCAACTGCGGGCGCGCCATGGCCAGAATGAGCAGCGCTGCCGCTACCCAGCGCACCGCCTGGAGCCAGTTTCGGGCATACACTACCCAGGTTTTCACGCCGCGCACTGCCGCCAGTCGCGAGAGTTGCACGGTTACGTGGCGTTTGTCGGCTGCCTTGCGGTACAGGTACATCACGCCCAGCAGGGGCAGAAAGAGCAAAAGCCAGAGCGGTTCGGCGAATGTCATGCGGGCAAAGGTAGGTTTATTAAAAAAGGTGTCACAGAGACCCACAGAGTTTGAGAGAGCACGGAGTTTTTGTCATCCCGAAGGGATCCGTCCACTCTACGAGGGAAAACTCTGTGTTCTCTCCAACTCTGTGAACCTCTGTGAAACCTTTTTGTGGCACTACGGGTGTCCCCCAAAACCAAATACCCCCGGCGCCGTTTTAACGCGGTACTTTAAAACAAC
>CAYMQY010000242.1:0-3079 GCA_964392655.1 uncultured Saprospiraceae bacterium | reverse complement strand
AGGTTTTTTTGATTAAGAGCGACGGATTCTTTCAGAATGATAAACCTCTGTGAGCCTCTGTTCCCTCTGAGAGCCTCTGTGACACCTTTTTTTAAACCTGCACGATTTCAAACCAAATACCCCCGGCGCCGTTTTAACGCGGTACTTTAAAACAACACACGCACCTCCACCATGTTTCATCTGAAAGAAGGCGATCAGGCCCCCGATTTTTCTACCCTCAACGAAAAAGGCGAAACCGTTTCGCTGGCCCAATACAAAGGCAAAAAACTCGTGCTGTACTTTTATCCGAAAGATGATACCCCCGGTTGCACCGCCGAGTCGTGCAGCCTGCGCGACGGCTACCCGAGGTTTCAGGCACAGGGTTTTGAAATTCTCGGTGTCAGCCCCGACCCGGTGAAAAAGCACGTCAAGTTTATCGAAAAATACAACCTGCCGTTCAGCCTGCTGGCCGACGAAGACCACAGCGTGGCCACCGCCTACGGCGTGTGGGGGCCGAAAAAATTCATGGGCCGCAGCTACGACGGAATCCACCGCACCACCTTCGTGATCGGTGAGACGGGCAAAATCGAGCAGATCATTGCCAAGGTGGACACAGAAAACCACGCCGGGCAGTTGCTGGGGGAATGATTTCCCTGAAAAACGAAAACCGGGCAGCTCTTCCGCGCCCGGTTTTTCTGTTATGAAGCAAAATTCTGTGGTCAAATTACCGGAGCGCAATTTTCTGAATCCTGTCCACTCCGGTTCTACACAGGGTAGTTTCTTAATGAATCGCCTCGAAAGCGGCGAGGCCGTTGCCCATTTCGGGCAGGACTTCCTCCCGGCGGAGGGTGTAAATTTTCGGGTCGCGCTCGGGTACCTGGAGGCGCGGGCTGACGACATCGAACTCCAGCGCATCGTACTTGTACAGGCTCCATTTGCCGTCGGCAAATTCCAGTGCGGTGAGGTGTTCGATCCAGTCGCCGCTGTTCATGTAAATCACCTTGTTGCCGTTTTCGGCGGTCACTTCGCGGATTTGCGGGCGGTGGATGTGGCCACACACCACGTAGTCGTAGCCTTTTTCGGCGGCCAACTGGATGGCGGTATCCTCGAAATCGCTGATGTAGCGGACGGCGCCTTTCACCGATTTTTTCACTTTGGAGGCAAACGACACGGGTGCGAAACCGAACAGCCCACGGGTGCGGTTGATGAGCCGGTTGATGCGGATGAGCAGGTCGTAACCTTCACCGCCGAGGCGGGCCAGCCAGCGCGCACGCTGAATGCTGGCGTCGAAAACGTCGCCGTGAAACACCCAGTGCGTTTTTCCGTCCACCTGAAAAATGAGTTTGTTGCGCAAGTGCATCAGCCCGAACGAGATCTCGCCAAACTTGCGCAGCAGGTCGTCGTGGTTGCCGGTGAGGTAGTACACTTTGGTGCCGTCTACCGCCATTTTCATAATCCGGCGCACCACTTCGAGGTGTTCCTTGGGGAAATAACTTTTTTTGAAGTGCCAGATGTCGAAGATGTCGCCATTCAGCACTAATGTTTTGGGGTTTATGCTCTTGAGGTAGTTGTGCAGTTCGCGGGCATGGCACCCGTAGGTTCCCAGGTGGATGTCCGACAATATGGCAATATCCAGTTCGCGTTTCATGGGCTACCTGTTAGATATGTGGCTCAAATTGATAATCAAAAACCCGCGCCGGTGTGCCGACAATGAAGAAACCTGAAGCGAAACGGGCGAGCGCCGGGGCTTCCGGAAGAAGAGCGACCGAAGAGAAAGCGGCAGTGGTGGAGAGGCGCGGGTGAATGTACATGGTACTTATGGTGTCCAAAATGACGCCACAAAGGTATTCCCCGCGCAAGGGGAGAGGGGTTAAGCCAATATGAAGTTAGTATTACCTTTCTTTCCAGCCTTGCCGAACGAGGTATGTCAGGCGTTTGAAAAAATTTTTCCACCGGTCAAACGCTGACAATTCAGGTTCGGTCAGCGGCCCGTTGAACGGTGTACCCCGGCGCAGGTATTTTTTGGTGAATGTGCTGCTGCTGATGCCCCATTTCATCAAAAAAAGGTCCCTGCCGGTGTTCATGCGTTTGCGTTTGGTGGACTTGGAGCCAAAATGATACACCCGGCTTTGCCCCAGCCCTTTGAAATACCGCACGCCTGCCTGCCAGAGTTTCATGGACAGGTCGGGGTCGGAATACATGCCCGGCGAAAACTCAATGCTCAGTCCGCCGACCAGGTCCCACAAATCGCGGTGCAGCACGATGGGCGGCCAGGTGCTGCCCGACCAGTCGGCTTTTTCCTGATTGCGAAATTCGCGGAGTAGTTTGTCCTGCTGGAATGTTGCGGGGCTGTCGCCGTAGTCCTGCACCAGCACGCAGGAATTGCCTGTGTCGCGGGGTTCGATGGCCGTAGCCGAGAGAATAAACGACCGGTGTCCGATGCCTTCGATTTCCCGGAGCAGGTGTTTGTCCCATTCGGGCAGCACCACCATGTCGTCGTTCAGGTAGCAGAGGTATTCGGCTTTGGCCAACGAGCGGGCGTAGTTCAGGCTGTAGCAGATGCCGACATTTTCTGTGCTCCAGGTGTAATCCAGACCGGGCTGTGCGTTGAGCCATTCGCGGGTGCCGTCCCTGCCTTCGTTGGCATGTACGATAATCTGGTGGGGAAATGTCGAGTGCCGCCGAATGCTCTCGACGCAGAGTTGCAGGTACTCCAGGTTGTTCCACGACGGAATCAGGATTGAAAAGCGGTAGTCGTTGTCGGGCGATCTGGAAACCCTGGCGAATTGGTTCAGCATGACGAGGTGTGGTGTCTGTTGATTGGCGCAACGTAAGAACTTATCCATGCTGCCGCACGCGGTTCAACCCCACCCCCAACCCCTCCCCCAACGGGGAGGGGGGCAACTTCGCGCAATACGGAAAGATTGATCCGAAGTGAGATGTTATGGTTTCCTTCACCGGTATCCCCTGAGAGAACAGAGGGCATGCTCCCCTCCCCGTTGGGGGAGGGGTTGGGGGTGGTGAACCACGTGCAGCAGAATAGAAAATGTCCTTGGCACCACAAATGTACGCCGTAAGCCCACGCATGAACCGGAAAGTT
>CAYMQY010000241.1:4639-6283 GCA_964392655.1 uncultured Saprospiraceae bacterium | reverse complement strand
CGTGCCGGGCGGCTCTACCGTTGCTTTCAGTTGTATCCACTGGCCGGCGGCGGGCATGGTGTCGTTCACGCTCAGCGCAACCGTCATTTCTACCGGTTCCGGCACAGTCACCGGGTACCGCTGGACACAGCCCGTGGAATCGCGCACATGCAGCACGTAATTTCCGGCCCAAAGCAGGTCGAATACCGGGCGGGTGCTGTACGACTGGCCGTCGAGTGAAAAATAATACGGGGCGTTGCCGCCAAAAATTTCCTTGATTTCGATCACTCCGTTGCGCAGGCCGTGGCACTGCACGGCGTCCACACTGACGTGTACGCTGTCGGTACAGCCTGCACGGGAAACAACCGGCAGGGCTGTTATCAAGATGAGTGACGCGAGGAGGTGCAAAGTGCGCGTGCGCATAACGAGGACATGTCTTGTTCAGTAGTGTGTTTTCGAGCCGAAAGTTACTCACGATTTGGCTGCCGACAGCCTTGTTGAACAAATTGTCGGCCAAAAATGATTTGCGATGCCTTTTCGGCGCGATTCGCTCAACCATCGCTTTTTCTACATCAACCGCCGCACCGTCGTGCCGGCCTCCGGCAAATTGTTTTCCCCCAGGCCCTCCAGCAGCAACACCCCTGGTGTTTTCCCCACCTCGAAACTGCCCAGCGTGTCGTCGAAGCCCAGCGCTTCGGCGCCGTTCAGCGTGGCCCATCGCAGCATGGTCTCGAACGGCACATAGCGCTGGTAACGGGCGATGGTTTTCATTTCCTCCAGAATGGACAACTGCCAGTTGGAGGTCAGGCTGTCGGTGCCGATGGTGACGCGCGCGCCGGTATCCAGAAAATGCCGGTAGTTGGGCAGCCGGTTTTCGATGTACAGGTTGGCATTCGGGCAGGTGGCCCAAAAGGTGTGTGGACTCCAGTCTTGCGCCGCCCGGATATCGTCGGGTGTGCTGAGGGTATTGTGTACGAACAGGGTGCGTCGGGCCGGATCGAGGTGGCGCAAGGCGTAGTGGATGGACGGCTGCCCGATGGCTCGGAAATGTTCCAACGAGATGCCGAAGCGTCCGTAAAATTCAAAAAACGCCCCCGTGCCGTGCAGGAACATCTCGTTTTCGGGCGGCGTTTCCTGGTTGTGGATGCTGACCGTGCCGGCAGGATTGGTGTCATTGGCGGCATTTATTTCCCCAAAAAGTGCCGGGCTGACGGTGTACGGCGCGTGGGGTACAAAAGATTTTGCACTGCCTGCAGCGGGTTGGTGCCGGTCGTACACCGTTTGCCCCTTGGCAAAGGTTTCTCCCGCGTTGGCGTCTTGCAGGAAATCGAAGAGTTCCACAAACGTGTGGTAGCGCATGCGCCCCATCTCTTTTACGGCCAGTGTGTCGGTGGTGTTGGAAATGTCGCCCAGCGCCACGATGCCCCCGTCGAGCATTTCCTGTTCGGCGCGGGCAATGGCGTCGGCGATGGCTTCGGCGGGAAAATTACGCTTGGTCACCACGTCGGTGATGAACGGGATGAGGCCCGTGCCGGTGTCCACCAGGCCTTTCATGTGCGAGAGTTCGAGGTGGCAGTGGGTGTTCACGAAGCCCGGTACCAGCACGCCGTCGTAGCGTTCGAGGCCGGCGGGGTCGTGCTGTTCCAGCGGCTCGATGGCCAGTAT
>CAYMQY010000241.1:0-4539 GCA_964392655.1 uncultured Saprospiraceae bacterium | reverse complement strand
GACCGATTGGCTAACCTTCCGCCGCGCCACATTACCTTTGCATAAAAACAACGCCATGGACAAACAATCCCTGCTTCAACTCCTCGCCAACAACCAATTGGACGAACTCATTTTTGCCCTGAAAAACCAGCACGGCGTGTACAACGATCTGGTACTGCTGGAAAGCCAATGGAATGAAATTCGTGCAAAGCAACGTAACGGAATTCTGACGGACGATCAGGCGAACACCGAAATGGCCCGGTTACGCAAAAATCTGCTTGACCTGATTGAGATTGCATCCGGGAACCCCCGAACAACTTCAGCGCCCTTACCTGCGCCGCCTGCATCAAACCGCACCTGGATTTTTGCCGCAGCGGCAGTTGTCGGCCTGCTGGTTCTTTATCTGGCCTACACGACCCTTTTTTCATCCGAGCCTGAGTCGGTTTCTCAAACCGTAGAAACCCCTTCGGCGCCTGCCGCGCAAGCGTCCAAACCCCAACCTGCAAAGACCGGACAGCTCGACCTTTCCCAAGCCCAGCCTGTCACCCTCGCACCCGGGGATTTTCAGTACGAACGGGTCTATTCCATCGTAAAAACATCCGTGGAGAGCACCGGTGGTGGGAAAAGTTTGATCACGCTTACGGTTGGACTCAACTTCAAAGGCATTATCAACACCTTGCTGAGTACTGAAAAATTTCGCCTTGTTGCCGATGAACTGCCCGGCCCCCTCGCGCCAATGAACTCCCTGAGCACCCTGGTGGATTCAAAAAGTTATGCAGAAGGCGACATCAAGTTTGAACTGAGCGACAACATCCGCCGTTTCAGCGTGATTCTGGAAGGCAAAGAAGACAAAAAGTGGGTCTTCTCCCGGTAATTAACCCTGACGTTACCCCAATCGAATCAATCGAATCAATCCAAAAATGCCCATCGCCGTTTTCTGGTTTCGACGCGACTTGCGCCTGCACGACAATGCAGGGCTGTACCACGCCCTGCGCAGCGGGCTACCCGTATTGCCGCTGTTTATTTTCGACACCAATATCCTCGACGACCTGCCCGAACGCCGGGACGCCCGTGTCGAGTTTATCCACCAGGCGCTCGCCGAACTGAAGCAACAACTGGAAGCACTTGGCAGCACCCTGCTCGTCCGCCACGGCAAACCGCAGGACGTGTGGGCGCAACTGCTGCGCGAGCACGACATCAAGGCGGTGTTCACCAACCGCGACTACGAACCCTACGCACTGGAGCGCGACGACGCCGTGCAGGTGCTGCTTGCGGAGAGAAACATCCCGTTCCACACGAGCAAGGATCACGTCATTTTTGAGAAAAACGAGGTGCTCAAGGACGACGGCACGCCCTACACGGTGTTCACCCCGTACAGCCGGAAATGGCGCGCCAAACTCGAAACCCGCTGGAAAACTGCGCTCGATGAACAGGGCCAGCCCGAACACGCGTCGTTTTTCCTGAGTGCATATCCTACCGAAAAATATGCGGCTAACTTGCTGAAAACCGCCCCGTTGCCGTTTCCAACGTTAGCCGAACTCGGGTTTGAACCTGCCGGCATCCCGTTTCCGCCGACTGCCGTAGCACGCGGACTTATCCGCACGTACGACAAAACGCGCGACTTCCCCGGCATAGCCGGCACCTCGCGACTCGGTGTACATTTCCGTTTCGGCACCATCAGCATCCGCGAAAAAGCCCGCCACGCTCAGATGCTGAACGACACCTACCTGAACGAACTCATCTGGCGGGATTTTTACAGCCAGATTCTGGCGCATTTCCCCCACGTGGCCGGCAGTCCGTTCAAACCGCAGTACGACCGCGTGCCCTGGCGCCATTCCCCGGACGATTTTCAGCGCTGGTGCGCCGGACAGACCGGTTACCCGATTGTGGACGCCGGCATGCGCGAACTGAACACCACCGGCTACATGCACAACCGCGTGCGCATGATCACGGCCAGTTTTTTGACCAAACACCTGCTGCTCGACTGGCGCCTCGGCGAGGCGTATTTTGCCCAAAAACTGCTCGATTACGACCTCGCCAGCAACAACGGCGGCTGGCAGTGGGCGGCAGGCTGCGGCACCGACGCCGCGCCGTATTTCCGCATTTTCAATCCGGCAGAGCAAACAAAAAAGTTCGATCCCGAGCGCCGCTACATCCTGCGTTGGGTGCCGGAAGTGGACACGTCCCGCTACCCAAAGCCGGTGGTGGAGCATGCCTTTGCCCGGCAACGCTGTCTGGATGCGTTTAAATATGCTCTGGCGTAGTCGCGCCGCTCAAAAGGAGTGCGTCTATCTGAAATTTATACTACCGAGCCACTCCCGCGTCCGCTCCATATCCGCGCTCAGTACCCGGTCGTCGGTCAGCCGGGGTACCACTTCCCGGTATTGCTCCCGGATTGCCTCGATACGAGGCGAAGAACGCAGCGGCAGCCTGAAATCAAGCGCCTGCGTGGCCACCATGAATTCGATGGCGAGCAGCCGTTCGAGGTTGAGCACCACCCGGCGCGCTTTGGTGGCAGCGTTGGCGGCCATGCTCACGTGATCTTCCTGGCCGTTGCAACTCACGATGCTGTCGGCAGAAGCGGGTGTGCAGAGCGTTTTGTTCTGGCTGGCTATACCGGCAGCCGTGTACTGGGCGATCATCATACCCGAGTGCAAACCGGGATTTTCAGTCAGAAAAGCCGGGAGGCCGCGTTGTCCGCTGATGAGTTGGTAAATACGCCGCTCGGCAATGCTGCCGAATTCGGACAGCGCCAGCGCCAGGTAGTCGAGCGGCAGTGCCACCGGCTGGGCGTGGAAATTGCCACCGGAAAGGATGGCATCGTCGTCGGGAAACACGTTGGGGTTGTCGGTCACGCTGTTGATCTCGGTCAGCACCATTTGCTCCACGTGGGCCAGCGCGTCGCGGCTTGCGCCGTGTACCTGCGGTACGCAGCGGAACGAGTACGGGTCTTGCACACTGGTTTTCTCCCGGGCGGAAATGGCGCTGCCGGCCAGCCACTCGCGCAGGTTTTTGGCCACGGACGACTGCCCGGCGTGCGGACGGATGCGGTGAATACGCTCGTCGAGTGGCGCCGTGCGGCAATCAAAGGCGTCGTAGCCGATAGCCGTGTTCAGGTCGGCCAGGTCGGCGAGTCGGCGACTTTCGAGCAGGCACCACACGGCGTAGGCCGTGGAAAACTGCGTGCCGTTGAGCAGGGCCAAGGCTTCCTTGGCGCGGAAGGCAAGCGGCTCCCAGCCAAAAAGTTGCAGCACCACATCGGCGCGCTGGCGGCGGCCTTCGTACCACACTTCACCCATGCCTGCAAGGGGCAAACTCAGGTGGGCCAACGGCGCCAGATCGCCCGATGCGCCCAGCGAACCGTGTTCGAGCACCACCGGAAAAACGCCGGCGTTGAAAAAATCCACCAACCGCCCCACTACCTCTTCCCGCACGGCGGAGAAGCCATAGCACAGGCTCTGAATTTTGAGCAAAAGCATCAGTCGTACCACTTCGGGTGGCACCGGGTCGCCCATACCGGCGGCGTGCGACACGAGCAGGTTGTGCTGCAACTGTTCGATGTCGGCATCCGAAATGCGGATGTTGCAGAGCGAACCGAAGCCGGTGTTGATGCCGTAAAAAAGGGCGTGGTCCCGTTCAAGTTTATTGTCGAGGTAACTGCGGCAATGGCGCAGTCGGTGTAGGGCCTCGTCGGAAAGTGCGAGGGGGCGGTTTTCCCCTACAATAGCGGCAATGGTTTCGAGCGACAGGTGGTCCGGGCCAATCAGGTGCATAACGTGTTTCAGGTGTGGTGGGCGGCAAAGGTAGTGCGTACCGTTAAAATCGTTTAAAGCCGCGTTAAGCGCCGGTTAAACAAGGGAACATTTTGCCCCAAACAAAATTTGAATGCACACACAATCAGGCGGTTGGGTTTCATTAAGTAAATTTTTTTAAACAGGCGGTGCAACTGAACCGGGACACATTCCGTCAGAACTCCGTTCAAACAATGCAAATCCGCTACTTTTGCGCTGAAAAACCAGACCCTTTTTTACAAACAAACCACACACACCACTCACACGCTACTACCATGATGAAGAAATTTGCGTCAACAGCCGTTATCGCCCTGCTTTTCACCACGTTCGCCCTCGCGCAGCGTATCGCTTACGTGGACGTCAACGCCGTACTGGAAAGCATTCCGGAATATCAAAAAGCCCAGGAGCAACTCGACAAAATCGCCACCCAGTGGCGTCAGGAAATTGCCCAACAGCAAGACGTGATCAAAGGGATGTACAGCAAGTATCAGGCCGAGCAAGTGATGCTCAGTGAGGAAATGAAAAAACAACGCGAAGACGAAATCCTGAACAAGGAAAAAGAAGTGCGCGAAACCCAGCGCCGCAAGTTCGGCCCCGAAGGCGATCTGTTCAAAAAACGCGAGGAACTCGTCAAACCCATCCAGGAAAAAGTGTACTCGGCCATCGAACGCTACGCCACCGACCGCGGCTTTGAATATATCTTCGAAAAAGGCAGCGCCTCCGGCATGCTCTTCGCCGTCCGGCGGTGGCTGGGCTTCCCCGTGCCGCT
>CAYMQY010000240.1:1320-6496 GCA_964392655.1 uncultured Saprospiraceae bacterium | reverse complement strand
AGAAATTCGCACTGCGCTGGAAGCACAACGCCCGTTGTCCAAAAGTCTGAGCGTACCGCCGCACGGACTTGCGCTTACGGATGTCCGGTATCCGTATTTTTCGAGCCTATCTGACTAGACTCACTGGCCTGTCTGATTCCGGTCATCTGACAGCCTTGGTGCCCTTGGGTAGTTTTGCTGCATCAAACTACCTGTCCTATGAAAAAGATATTAGTTCCGACCGATTTTTCCTCTAATTCGAGGCATGCGCTGAATGTGGCTGCAACCATAGCCAAAAAAGTAAAAAGTAGTGTTGAGTTGCTTCATACCAATACTGCAGTGGCTTATGCTCCGCCGCTTCCAGACTATTACGTGCCCGAGGCTTACGACATGACCGAGTACTACGAGAATGCCGCAGAAGCCTTGTACAATTTGAAAAAAGACCTGACCGACGGCGGCAAGTACGGAGATGTGAAAATCGAGACAGTGGTGGAGGAGGGGTTTTTGTATTCGACTGTGAAGCGCATTGCCCAGGAAGACCGTGCCGACCTGATCGTCATGGGTACCAAGGGCGCCACCGGCGCAACGGAGTTTTTCGTGGGTTCCAATACGGAAAAAGTGATCCGCACGGCTCCCTGTCCGGTGCTGGCTGTTCCGGAAAAGTCCGGCGAGTTCAGCCCCAAAGTGGTGGTACTGCCTACCACGTTGCGCAAGGATCAGGCTGTTGTTTTTTCGGCGGTGGCGGAGTGGCAAAAACACTTCCACTTCGAGGTGCTGGTATTGTACCTCAATAACCCTTCCGGACTGGATACAAATGCCGAAATAGAAGCGTCAGTCCACAAATTTTCCGAAGCCGCCGGGCTGAAAAAAACAACGCCGTATGTGAGTGGCAATACATTCAACGAGGAGATCAGCATCCTGCAATTTGCCCGCGAACGCAACGCCGACCTGATTGCTATGGGTACCCACCAGCGGCAAGGGCTTTCGCACCTGCTGTTCGGTAGCCTGACGGAAGACACGGCCAACCACTCGGATATTCCGGTGCTATCGGTGCCGATTGGTTGACTGGTTGAGCGGTGAAGAATGAATTGACTGTTTTTCTCGTCAACCAATCAACCAGTCAACCAATCAACCAATCAACAAGAAATGACATGACAGGGTAGTTTTCCATGCGGCGGCAGCAACCTGTAAAGGCCTGCCGCCGCTACTTTATTTCCTGTTGTCCGGAGAAACCGGCTGACTAAAAAAAGCGAATAGCCGTGCAGGTAAATGGCCGCGAGGCATGCCGTACCTTTGCCTCGTCATGACCTTCTCCTCCAAACTTATCGAAAAAGCAGTCGAAGCCTTTGCGACCCTGCCGGGCATCGGGCGCAAGACAGCGCTTCGACTGGTATTGCACTTGCTGAAACAGGACAAGAGCGTGACCGAGCAGTTTGCCGCTGCGCTGACGGCTATGCGCGAAGGACTTCGCGAGTGCCGTATTTGCCACAACCTTTCCGACGAGGAGGTATGCCGGATTTGTGCCGATGCCCGCCGCGACCGATCCATCGTTTGTGTGGTAGAAAGCGTGCGCGACCTGATGGCAATCGAAGACACCGGACAGTTCCGAGGGCTTTACCATTTGCTGGGCGGCATCATTTCGCCGATTGAGGGCATTGGCCCGTCCGATTTGAACATAGATTCCCTGTTGCTGCGCCTGCAGGAAGGAGAGATCAGGGAAGTAGTCATGGCAATAAGCCCCACCATCGAGGGTGAAACCACCGTGTACTACTTGTCCAAAAAATTGCAGCCTCTGGGTGTGCATGTCAGCGTCATTGCACGGGGTGTGTCATTTGGCGGCGACCTGGAATATGCGGACGAACTCACCCTCGGGCGGTCCATAACGGCCCGGCTCCCGTACCACCGATAAAAGTCAGAAAACTGTAAATTTGGTTCGGCCATACCAGAACCAAAACATGCGCCGTACATTTGCCGCCAAATTCCAGGTACCATGGTAATGGCCGACGTGGACAAAGGGGAGCGTATTCGCGCAAAAGTTGAACGAATAGGTGCGTTTTTCGAGCGGTATGGATTCGCTCCTGTGACAGGCCGGGTATTCGCCTACCTGCTGGTGAGCACCCCTGCGCAGAGTGACTTTTTCTCCATTCAGGCATTTTTGCGAGCCAGTAAAAGTACGGTTAGCAATGCCTTGGCTACCCTGAAAGGTGAAGGGCTGATTGATGATATGACACTGAGCGGCCGTCGCCGAAGGTATTTCAGAATCAGCGCCAACGGCTGGATGAACAACCTGAAAAACAGGTTGCGGCGAACCACCACGTTCCACGAAGTACTGAATGATGTGCTGGAGGAACGGAATACCGAATTCAAAACGACACCTACCCTTAATCGAGCACCGGGCAAGCATCATGTGCCTCAAGCCCCTCTTTGGAGTGACACAAACAGTTCGTTAGAGGAATGGGAAGAGCAAAAGTTTAATGGCGATTTGGATAAAATCGCCCTTTTTCAAAATTACCTCGCCGACGGCATCAAGCGTTTGCTGGATGAGTGGGACGAGAAACAGAGTAGACAATTCTAACCTTGTCAATAAAATATGTCTGATACCAGTATCAAAAAGACTTTCGTATCCAATAGTCAGGAATCCACACGGATGTTTGACCAGGACTGGAAGGAAGTGCTTTCCAAGGTACACTTCACCATTCCTTTGGTGCTCTACTTGCCTGTAGTGGGTTATTGCCTGTGGGTTGCCCCGTCCGAATGGGCATCAGCCGGCTTGTTTTTGGGCGGATTGTTTTGCTGGACATTCGTGGAGTACGTCTTGCACCGCTTTTTTTTCCACTGGATACCTCCGGGACGCATTGGCGCTCGACTGCATTTCATTTTTCACGGTGTCCATCACGACTATCCCAATGACCGATTGCGACTCGTACTGCCACCCGCAATCAGTATTCCACTTGCCACCCTGTTTTATGTCTTTTTCTACTTTTTGTTGGGCAAACCGGCCATCTTTCCGTTTTATGCCGGATTCCTCATCGGCTACCTTTGCTACGACATGATGCACTACTCCATGCACCACCTGAACTGGAAAAATCCGCTGTGGCAGCGCATCAAACAACACCACATGTTGCACCACTACCAGCAGCCTGAACGCGGCTTCGGGGTAAGCAACCCGCTTTGGGATTATATTTTCAACACGACTTTTCGATTTAAAAAGTAGAACGCACACACGCGCCCCGGAGGCGCTATCTTCCTAACTCAACGAAAAAAATTACCGGGATGAATAAAACTCTACTCGCGCGCACCGACAGCTACACCGAACCGGAAAAAGCCCGCAAGGCAGGTGTGTATCCCTATTTCCGAGTCATCCAGTCGGAACAGGATACGGAAGTGCTTATTGACGGGAAACCGGTGCTGATGTTCGGTTCCAACTCATATCTCGGCCTGACCAACCATCCCAGGCTTAAAGAAGCCGCCAAAGCCGCTACCGATCGCTACGGCACCGGTTGCGCCGGCTCTCGCTTCCTCAACGGCACGCTGCAGATTCACATCGAGCTGGAGGAGGCCCTCGCCGAATACCTGCAGCGCGAAGCCGTCATTCTGTACAGCACCGGTTTTCAGGCCAACCTCGGCGCTCTGGCCCCCTTGGTCAGCCGCCACGACTATGTCCTCATTGACGAGCGTGTACACGCGTCCATCATTGATGCATCCCGCCTGACTTTCGGGAAAATTCAGAAATTTGCACACAACGATATGGAAGACCTCGAGCGTCTGGCTTCCAGGCTTCCGGCAGATGTGCTCAAATTCATCGTCGTGGACGGTATTTTCAGCATGGAAGGCGACCTTGCCCCGTTGCCGGAGATCGCCGAGGTGGCCAAACGCCACAACTGTGTGGTCGTGTGCGACGATGCACACTCCATCGGGGTCATTGGCGAATTGGGCATCGGCACCGGCTCGCACTATGGCATCAACAACGCCGTGGACATTCAAATCGGCACGTTCAGCAAATCGCTGGCCTCGTTGGGTGGGTTCATTGCTTCGTCCCATTCCGTCATCGAATTCCTGAAACATACCTCCCGCTCGCTCATTTTCAGCGCCAGCATGACGCCCGCCGCCGCAGCCAGTGTGCTCACCGCATTAGAAATCATCAAGGAAGAGCCTGAACGTATTGACCGGCTTTGGGAAAATACCAACTACGCCATCGAACGATTCCGCGACCTCGGCTTTGAAATCGGCCACACGGCTTCGCCGATCATTCCGCTGTATGTGCGCGACAACCAGAAGACCTTCGCCTTGGCTACCTGGGCGTTCAACGAGGGGGTTTTTATCAACCCTGTGGTGTCGCCGGCAGTACCCAGCGAGGAGTCACTCATCCGGTTCTCGCTCATGGCTACCCACACGATCGAACAAATTGATCGTGCAGTGGATATTCTGTACCGGAACGCCAAGAAACTCGGTATTCTGGATCACCAGGTTGATATGGTCACGGTATGACGGAGATCGTCGAAGTTAACGCCAGGGACAAACGCCAACTGCGCCGGTTTATAGATTTTCCGCATGACCTCTACGCCGGGGATCCCAACTATGTGCCCATGCTCTACATGGAGCAGGAGGCTTTGCTCAATCCGGCCAAATCGCCGTTTTTCCGGCACTCCACCGCCGCGTACTTTCTCGCACTACAAGACGGCAACGTCGTGGGGCGTATCGCCGCCATCCTGAACCGCAACCACATTGCCTTCACCGGGCGGCAGGAAGGCTTTTTCGGCTTTTTCGACGTGATTAACGATCAGGCCACTGCCAATGCCCTGCTTGACGCCGCTGCTGCATGGCTGCGCAAACAGGGTATTCCTAAAGTTTGTGGCCCGACCAATTTTTCCACCAATGAAACCTGCGGGCTGTTGGTGGAAAACTTCGACGAGCCGCCGACGATCATGATGACGTACAACAAGCCGTACTACATCAACCTGCTGGAGAAGTATGGCTTCGCCAAACAGGTGGACTTGCTGTGTTACCTGCTACCCACCGATGAAATGCCCGATAAGGTGGTCGCTATGGGCGATGACCTGGAGGCTCGTTTGGCCAAACGCGGCATCACCATCCGGCAGATTGACATGAAGCGTTTCAAACAGGAACTTCAAAACTTCCTGCCGGTGTACAACGAATCATGGGCCGAAAACACCGGTTTTGTGCCGATGACCGACGA
>CAYMQY010000240.1:0-1220 GCA_964392655.1 uncultured Saprospiraceae bacterium | reverse complement strand
AAAACTGCCAAACGCAAGGGCATCATCCACGGCGAAGCCTCCTGGATTCTGGAGAACAACGACGCCATGAACCGCGCGCTGGAACACATCAACGGGCGCGTTTACCGCAAATACAGACTTTACGAAAAAAATATTTAACATGCCTTATCAGCAAGACTTTATCTATGTAAACGGTACCGAGCCGCACCGTTTGCGCACCAAAGCAATTATCTCCGCACACCCCGAAGTTCGGAATCTGATTACCAAAAACCCGACGACCGCCTTCGTCATTCTGGCCTGCGTACTGTTTCAGTTTGTAATGGCTTTTTTCCTGCGCGACCAGAGCTGGTGGCTCATTGTGGCGCTGGCTTGGCTTGTGGGTGCATTTCCGGCGCACACCCTGTTCGTGTGCATCCACGAAGCGGCACACCACCTGATTTTCCGTCGCCGCTCCTGGAATATTTACGCCGGTATTTTTGCCAACCTGCCCACGCTGCTTCCCTCGGCAATTTCTTTTAAAAACTACCACCTGAAACACCACGCGTTTCAGGGGGTCCACGAACTTGATGCCGACCTGCCCTCACGCTGGGAGGCCAAACTGATCAACAACTACTTTATCGGCAAGGCCCTCTGGCTGTTGTTTTTTCCGGTGTTTCAGGGACTGCGGGTCATTCGTTGCAAGGAGGTGGCGGTTATTGACCGCTGGGTACTCCTCAACATCGTGGTGCAACTTGCCGTTGATGTGGCCGTTGTGTACTTCCTCGGATGGGGTGCTTTTGCCTACCTCGGTCTCAGTCTGACGTTTTCTATCGGGCTGCATCCGTTAGGCGCCCGCTGGATTCAGGAACACTACCTCGTGCTCGACAAAAAACAGGAGACGTACAGCTACTACGGCCCCCTGAACCCTGTCAACCTGAACGTGGGCTTCCACAACGAACACCACGACATGCCGTCCATCCCCTGGAACAACCTGCCAAAGTTGAAAAAAATGGCGCCGGAGTTTTACGATAACCTGTGGTACCACAAGTCGTACACCAAACTGTTTTTCCAGTTTCTGTTCAGTCAGGAAATCGGCCTGTTCTCCCGCATCCTCCGCCGGGAACGCGGGAACGTAACCCTCGCCGACAACTCCACGCCCGATACGGATATTCTTGCAACGAACAAAGGTTAGAAGGTTTCTGGTTGGAAGGCAACCAGAAACCTTCCAACCAGGAACCCTCCAACCAGAAACCTTTTTCCAT
>CAYMQY010000239.1:0-6498 GCA_964392655.1 uncultured Saprospiraceae bacterium | reverse complement strand
TGCTGCGCAAGTTCCTGCCCCGCTACGGCGTGGAACACACCTTCGTGGACGGTACCGACCTCGAAAACATCCGCGCAGCCCTGCGCCCCAACACCCGCGTGCTTTACCTCGAAAGTCCGAACACCATGACCTTCGAGTGTCAGGACCTCGCCGCATGTGCGGCTTTGGCCCGGGAGCGCG
The DNA here is from genome assembly GCA_964392655.1 of uncultured Saprospiraceae bacterium. Taxonomy (GTDB): domain Bacteria; phylum Bacteroidota; class Bacteroidia; order Chitinophagales; family Saprospiraceae; genus M3007. The sequence goes on along the minus strand of CAYMQY010000239.1, from coordinate 6,318 downwards.
GCATCGTGACCATGATTGACAACTCGTACTGCTCACCGATTTTTCAGAATCCGGCGGCGTTCGGCATAGACATCGTTTTGCATTCCGGCACCAAGTACCTGAATGGCCATTCCGACGTGGTGGTGGGCGTACTTTGCGGCAGCAAGGCAATGGTAAAAAAAATCTTCGAGTCCGAACTGATGACCCTCGGCGGCATCCTCGGCCCGCACGACGCGGCGCTGGTGATCCGCGGCCTGCGTACCCTGCCGCTCCGCGTGCAGCGCAGCGATGCGAGCGCGCAGTTTCTGATTGAAAAATTGGACAGCCACCCGAAGGTGGCGCGCATCTGGTATCCGTTTCACCGGAGTTTTCCGCAGCGCGAACTGGCGCAAAAACAAATGCGCGGCTGCGGTGGCCTGTTTTCCGTGCAGTTCGACACCGACAGCATGGAAAAAATGGAACGATTCGTACACCGACTACAGCGTTTCCTCATGGCCGTATCCTGGGGCGGGCACGAATCGCTCCTGATCCCGACCGTCGGTTTTTACGGCATTCCCGGCAAACCCGACCCTGCGCTGCCCTGGACGTTCTGCCGGTTTTATATCGGCCTCGAAGACCCGGAGTGGTTGTGGGAGGATTTGGAACAGGCGCTGGAGGAATTGTAAAACAATGCGCAAGCAACCAATACCGAACAAATTACTCTTTCGCACAATCAATTACACGCGCAAGCCGTTCCTTGCCGATCGAAAACAAAAACTGTTGTAACCAGTCTCCATGAAAAAAATCTTCCCTGCCTTGCCGGCACTCCTGTGCCTGTTACCTGTGTTTTTGCTCGCACAAACCCCTTCCCGAACCACGATCAAAGGCGTCGTCCGTGACACCACCGACGTGCCGGCCGAATACGCCACCGTCATGCTGCTCAATCCACTGGATTCCACCCTCGTGAATTTTACCCGCAGCGATGAAACGGGCGCTTTCACGTTCAAAAACGTGAAAAACAACCCCTACATTTTCAAAATTTCCTACATCGGCCACGTCCCCTGGCAGCAACACCTCGACCCCTCCCCTACCGATGTGCACGATCTCGGCACGGTGCGACTCAAGCCTATCAGCACCGAACTCATGGAGGTGGTCATCAAAACCGCCAAAGCGCCCTTGCGCATTCGGGGCGATACGATCGAATACGACGCCACTACGTTCAAAGTGCCGCCCGGCTCTACTGTGGAGGACCTGCTGCGCCGCCTGCCCGGCATCGAAGTAGCCGCCGACGGCAGCATCAAGGCGCAGGGCCGCGACGTGAACCGGGTGTACGTGGACGGCAAAACCTTTTTCGGCGACGATCCCAAGAGCGCCACCAAAAACCTCGGAGCCGAGACGATCTCGAAGGTGCAGGTGTACGATGAAAAATCGGAACAAGCCAAACTCACCGGCATCGAGGACGGCAAAAAGGAAAAAGCCATGAACCTCGAACTGAAGGAGGAATTCAAAAAAGGCGCGTTCGGGAAAGTCACCGGCGCCGCAGGGACCGAAGACCGCTGGGCTGCCCGGGGCAACTTCAACCGCTTCGATGAAAAAAACCAACTCTCCTTCATCGGCTACGGCAACAACATCAACGAAACCGGCGTGAACTGGGAGGACTACGGCGAATTCAAAGGGCAAAATGCATTCAACGAATACGACAACGGCGACTTCGGATTCGGCAACGGCGGCGGACGCGTTTATTATTTCGGCGGCGGCAACGACCTGCTCAACAACTTCGACGGCCGTGGCTTCACCCGCAACTTCGGCGGCGGCGCCAACTACAACTTCGACAACAAAAAAACCAAGTACAACGCCAACTACGTGTACAACCAGACCACCCTCGACCTCAACCAGTTCTCCCAACGCGAAACTTTCCTCGACGACGGCTCTTTTTCCAATACCGACACCACTGCCCGCGACGAATTTCGGGAAAACCACAGCATCGCTACCCGACTCGAACACGAACTGGATTCCTCCAACATGCTGATCGTGAAAGCCAACATGCGCTTCAGCAACTCGGACAACCGCAACCGCCAGGCGCAGTTTTTTAGCGAAAACAACGTCACGCCGACCAATAACCTGCAAATAGACAACTCCAGCGACCTGAGTTCCTGGAGTCTCGCCAGCGCCGCCATTTTCCGCCACCGGTTCAAAAAGAAAGGGCGCTCCCTGGCCGTCAGTGCCGGGTACAACAACAACCGCTCCGACGGCACCGACAACCTCTTTTCGCTCAATGAGTTTTTCAATGCCCAGACAGCCACCGAGCAAATCCGGCTGCTGAACCTGAACAACAACTCGACCTGGCAAGCCAAATCCAGCCTGCTGTTCACCGAACCGCTACACAAACGCTGGTTTCTGGAAACGTTTTACAATTTCAGCCATACCGCAAGCGACGTGAACCGCCAGACCCAGGACCCCGAAAACAACAATACCCGCGTGGATGCCCTGAGCGTTTTTTACGATTTTCAGGTGCAATACAACCGGCTCGGTACAAGTCTGCGCTACTCGCACGAGGGACTGAACGTATCCGGTGGGCTGGCAGGTCAACGGCTTCAACTCGACGGAAAATATGCCATTGACGAGGGGCTTCCCCTGCTGACCGACCCCATTAGCCGGACGTTTGACAATCTGGTGCCGTATCTCGAAGCCAGTTACGAGTTCCCGAATAACATCTGGCTGAACGCCGACTATACCTACGAGGTATCCGAACCACAACTGACCGACCTGCAACCCGTACCCAACGTAAACAACCCGGCATTTCGCAACGAAGGCAACCCCAACCTCACCCCTTCCCGTTCGCACAGTTTTTCGCTAAACCTCAACTACTGGAATCCGGCCTCGTTTTCCAACCTCGGCATCGGCTCCAGTTTCGGGCAGTATGATAACCAGATCGTGTACAACCAGACCATCGAGGTGGTGGACAGCATCGGCGTGCGTACCACCTCCCGCCCGGCCAATGTGTCCGGCGGCAACCGGTTCAATACCTACCTTTGGTCCAGTTTCCCCATTATCAAAACCAAACTGACCATGAACGTGAACGGCAGCATCAACACCAACCGTGCCCCCGCTTTTGTCAACGATGTGGAAAACCTGACCGACAACTTTGGCTATGATATTCGCATGGGTTTTTCGCTTACACCCAGTCCGAGTCTTATTCTCAGCGCAGGCGGCAACCTCGGGTTCAACAACATTTCCTATTCCATCCGCACGGAGCAAAACCAGAAAATTCAGAACCACGGCGCCAACGCTTCGGTGAAATGGCAGTTTGCACCCAAAACATTCTTCGAAAGCAATTTCAACTACTCGCTTTTTCGGAACGACCGTTTCGATTTCAACCAGGAAGTGCCCATCCTGAACGCGTCGGTGCGCCGGCTGCTCGGACCGGGCAACCGCCTCGAACTGCGCCTGGCCGCATTCGATATCTTCAACCGCCGGGTAAACATTACCCAAACCGGCACCCAGAACTACGTGATCCGAAACACGGCCCCTACCCTTGCCCGGTATTTCATGCTCAGCCTGAGTTACAACCTGCGCGGGTACGAGGACAAGGTGAAAAAGAATAACTGGTGGTAATTCATTTTTTAAATTCAAAATGTAAAAGTCAAAATGTAAAAGCGCGTGTACTTTTACATTTTGACTTTTACATTTTACATTTTGAATTTTAAGTTGCCGTCATCGAAATTAAAGCAAAAAGCATCCGCCATTGCCGCTCTTCTGGACGAATTTTATCCGGAAACGCCCATTCCGCTGCGGCACGAGGATGCGTACACCTTGCTGGTGGCAGTGGTGCTGTCGGCCCAGTGCACCGACGAGCGCGTGAATCAGATCACGCCCCTGCTGTTTGCCCGGGCTGATAATCCGCGCGACATGGTAAAATTGTCCGTGGATGAAATCAGGGAAATTATCAAACCCTGCGGACTGTCGCCCTCCAAATCGAAAGCAATATGGGAACTGTCGCGCATCCTGGTGGAACAGCACGGCGGGCAGGTGCCGCAGTCATTCGAGGCCCTGGAAGCGCTACCCGGCGTAGGGCACAAAACGGCGTCGGTGGTGATGTCGCAGGCATTTGGCGTGCCGGCATTCCCGGTGGATACGCACATTCACCGCCTCGCGGCGCGCTGGGGCCTGAGCGACGGCAAAAACGTGGAAAAAACCGAACGCGACCTGAAAGCCCTTTTCCCCGAAAACACCTGGAACAAACTCCACCTGCAGATTATCTTTTTCGGGCGGCAATATTGCCCGGCACGGGGCCACAAGGTGGAAAACTGCCCGATTTGTTCAAAATGGGGCGCTTGATCGTCACTCACACCGCCGCCGCGTTGCGCCCACGATTTTTTTTACAAACTCCAACTGGGGCCGGATAGCAGCGTTTTCGGGCAGGACGAGGTTTTGCTGCAAATCCTGCTCCACGGCCCTGAATTGTCCCTGACTGATGGATCGCTCGTAATTGAACAGATGCGTATCGCGGAACCGCGCAAACGCCACGACATGATCGGCTTTCGGGTGTAGAAAAAGAAAATATACGGCGCACACCAGCGCTCCGCTGAAGAAGCCGCCCCAACCGGAAAAAAACAGCATTTTCAGTCCAAACCCACCCTTCTGCACACGCAAGCGCTCGTAGTCGAGCAAAATCCGGTGGCTCTCCGTGCGAAGTTCCTTGTTGATTTGGCGCTCGGCAAAAAGGTCGTCGGCGTATTGCTGACGCAGTTTTTCTAAATCCTGCTTGTACTTTTGCGCAGCGGCCTGTGCGGCGCGCAGGTCGTTTTCCAATTGAACGATCCGCGCTTCGTGGGTCGGGTTTGTTTCCATAGTGTTCAACCTTTCTTGTTGTACGGACAAAAGTAGCGATGAAAACAGATATTCTGGCAATCGGCATTCACCCCGACGACGTGGAACTCAGCGCTTCCGGCACCTTGCTGCGGCAGGCTGCCCTTGGGTATTCATTCGGCCTGCTCGACCTGAGCCTCGGCGAACTTGGCTCCCGCGGCACCCCCGAACTGCGCCGCGAAGAAGCGATGGCGTCGGCCCGAATTCTCGGGGCTGCGTTTCGCGATCACCTGGACCTGCCCGACGGCTTTTTCGAGCACTCGCCCGAGAATATGCTCAAAATCGTGCGCAGCATTCGGGCGCACCGGCCGGAAATTGTCCTGTGCAACGCACCCGACGACCGCCACCCCGACCATGGCCGGGCAGCCAAACTCGTGGCCGACGCCTGTTTTTATTCCGGTCTGATTAAAATTGACACCCTGGACGACTCCGGCGCACCGCAAGCCGCCTGGCGCCCGAAAGCCGTGTACCACTACATCCAGGACAAGCAACTCGAACCCGATTTCATCGTAGACATTACGCCCTTTTTCGAGAAAAAAATGCAGGCGATACTGGCTTTTTCCTCCCAGTTCTACGATCCCGACAAACCGGGCGAAGGCCCGCAGACACCCATTTCAGGCAAGGATTTTCTAGATTTTATGGAAGCAAAAGCCCGTGTATTCGGCAGGCCGGCCCAGGTTAAATACGCAGAGGGGTTCATCTGCGCACGCACGCCTGCGGTGGATGATCTTTTTTCGTTGAAATAAACCTCAAGAAACCGGAAGAGGTCCTGCGGCCGCCAGCGCATCCAGCAAAAATTTAACACCCCAGTTCGGATACCGCCCGCGCAGGTATGGCCCCCAAAACGGCGCCGATCCGGGCAGCGCGCCGTGCGTGTTCGGGTTTTTCCCAAAGTTTTGAAATCGAAGCGATTCGGACAAAAACACATCGGCAGCCCGGTCGAATTTTTCCAGGCCGGTTATTTCCCGAGCCCGGCGAAAAAAAATACTCAACTGGGCATTCCCGACGGGGCAGGTGAAGGAGTAGTCGCCCTTCCAGCCCGGGCCATACCGCCCCGCTATCCGTCCGCTACGATCAAATTCATCCCAAAGCCCTTCGGCGGCGTGCAGGGTTTTTTCCAAAACCTCACTCGCTCCGAGCAACAAGGCGCTTTCTAAAAATCCGTGCAAGGTGTACGCAATGGTATGCGTAAACGCCCAATCCCCGGGCTTCAGCCCCCAGTCGGTCACCGTGCCGTCGGGCCGAAAACGCCGGGCATAAAAATGCAGGGCCGTATGCATCCGCTCCTGTACATCGGGCAGGCCCAATCGCGCACCGGCTTCGAGCAGGCTCCACACGGCGCAGGTGTAATAACTCGGCACAAAACCCGGCACGTACGCGGCGTTTCGCCAGGCGCCGTCGGGCGATAGCTCGGAAAGCAGCCAGGCAACCCCACCCCCGCACTTTAGTCGGGAGGCCGGGGGTGGGGTCACGCCCCACAATATCATCGCC
>CAYMQY010000238.1:0-6518 GCA_964392655.1 uncultured Saprospiraceae bacterium | reverse complement strand
ACTCCACCTTCACCACCGTCTTCGTCTGTTGTTGCCCGCCGGTCACAAGGCGACAGAAGTACGTGCCGGGCGGTAAATCGCCGGCGTCCCAGTACTCCTGGTATTGGCCGCGCGCCTGCCAGGTGCTGACCGGTGTGGCCACTACCCGGCCCGAAGCATCAAGGACCTGCACCAGCGTCATGCCGCCGGCCGATTCGTAGTCGAGCGTGAGGCCGCTGCGGAAGGGATTGGGGCGGCAGTTGAGCAACGACTTTCCGGCGCTCTGGTTTACATCATGCACGTCGGAGGGCGTGCAGGCGAGGTTGGACTCGAACATGCCGTTCAGGTACGGGAACTCGTGCAGCAGGATGCCGGGGACGTCGGTTTGCGGCACGCAGAACCAGTCGCGCAATACCGAGGCGTACACCGAGCGGAAGTCAAACTCCATGTCGAGGTTGTCGTTTGCCGTCGGTACCTGCGGCAGTTGCGGGTTGTTGCCCGTGACGCCGCCGGCTACGGGTTTGCCGAACAGGAACATGGGAGCCGACTCGCCGTGGTCGGTGCCGTCGCTGAAATTGCTGGCAATGCGGCGGCCGAATTCGGAGAAGGTCATGCCCGTCACCCGGTCGGCGGTGCCGAGAAACTGGAGGTCATTGCAAAACGCTTTGACCGCGTCGCCGACCTCTTTCAGCAGGTTGGCGTGGGCGCCGGTGGTGCGGTCGGAGGTTTCCACCTGCTGCGCATGCGTATCGAAGCCGCCGATGCTGACCACATAGAGCCGCGTTTTCAGGCCGCCCGCAATGAGCCGTGAAATGATTTTCAGTTTGGCAGCAAGCGGTGTGTCGGGATAGGTCTGTTGGGTGGTAATGGTGTTCGAAGCGTCGAGAATGGCCTGTGCGTAGGTGCGCGACTGCTGCGCAATGAGCCGCACGTAGGCCAGTTGTTCGCCGGCCGGCGTGTTCGGTGCGGGTGTCTGGGTGCTGCTCAGCAGTTGGTAGTAGTCGTCGGTGCTGGGAATGACGAATCCCATACCCGTTTGCGGCCCCATGAGGCTGAGCGACAGGGAGTAGCCGATTTCCACCGCCAGCGGGTGCGGCATGTCGGGGTTGGGGTAGTCAATCGGAAAATTTGGATATTCGTAAGCCAGGTAGCGCCCGGCCCAGCCGCTGGGGAAAAACTCGTCGGCATTGGAGCCGGACATCCAGATGTCGGTGGCGCGGAAGTGGCTGAGGCTGGGGTTGGGGTAACCCACGTTTTGCACAATGCGCAAGTTGCCGTCGTTGTACAGGTCGCGCAGGCCGGCAAGCGCCGGGTGCATGGCCAGCGTGGGCGTGCCGGACAAACCCAGGAGACTGTTTTCGGGCAGCACGATGTTGGGGCGGCCGTTGGCCAGCCGGTCGTACTGATCCAGCGGCGACACCGTGGCGAGGCCGTCGTTGCCGCCGTCGAGTTGAATCACCACCAGCACATGGTCGGTATCCGAGGAAAGGCCGCTCAGGAGGCGGCTGAAGGGGCTTGCAGCGTGGGCGCGTACGCCGAAGCCGTTGAGCAGGGAGGGGATAGCCACCCCTGCGGTCATATTTTTGAGAAAGTTGCGACGTTTCATTTTTTTAGTGCGTGAGCGGGTGAGCGGTGAGCGAGTGAGCAGGGTGACAGACCTTCCGGGTTTTCAAAACCTGGAAGGAGGTCCGGGTCTCAGCAGAGTTGAAACTCCTCCATTTGCAGCACCCGGTACAGGTAGGCTTGCAAACGCACGCGCAGGGCGCCGGCATAGGTTTCGTTGCCGGGATCGGCCTGCCAGAGTCCCCAGCCGAGCGTCCAGTACGATTCGCTGGGCAGGTTGGAGAGCAGGATCGGTTTGAGCGTGTCTTTCACCGATTGCGGTACGGGCAGGCCGAACAGCATTTCCAGCGATTCGTCAATCAGGGCATTCACGTTGGACGGATTGGTAAGGCCCGATGCCCAGGCCAGCGGATCAATAGCCGCGCGGCTGCTCAGGCCGTAAATACCGGCAAATACCATGACGTCGGTTGACTGTCCGCGCTTGGGCAGGGTGCCGGTATTGATCCACATTTTATCCAGAAACGGCTTCTGGTAGTAGGCCTGCCAGCCGGCTACGTTCGGCGGGTCGCCCACGTGCTGGAGCATGGCCGCCATGGCCTGGCCCAACTGAAAACTGATGGCGAAGGTGTCGAACAGGTTGGCGGCGCCGGGCAACTGCACGCCGAACTGGCGGAACAGCCCGATGGTCATGTCCACCGGACTTTTGATGACGGCGCCTCGGTTCAGCACATCGAAGAAGTGCTCGCTTTTGAAAAGCGTGTCCAGCACAGGCAGGATGTCGTAGTTGTTGTTGCGGAAAATTTGCGCCAGCGGTTCGATCACATTCTGCTCGGTTTGCTGGTCAATGCCGTGGTATACGAAGAAGCGGTAAATTTTCCGGCATACGAACCGCGCGGCCTCGGGATGGTCGAACAGCATGTCGAGGAAATCGTCCAGTTCATCAGCGCCGGCGTTGGGGCCGCTGCGGCCCGTGATTTTTCGGTTGTTGTAAAATGCGGAAAACTGCTTGTCGCCCGTGTCGTGTTCGTTGGTGAAAAAGAAGGTGCTGAACCCGTCGGTGCGCCAGCCGGTGAGCAGGCGGGCGGCGGCCTTTACGTCGTCTTCGGTGAAATACGCGGGCAGGTCTTTGCCGATGACGAACAGTTCCTGAATCTCGCGGGCGTAGTTTTCATCGGGCGCGTTTTTCGAGTTCAGGTAGCCGTTCAGGTAAAACAGCATGGCCGGGTCGAGCGTGATGTCGCGCATCAGGGTTTTGAAATTGCCGAGCGCGTCGTCGCGAAGGATTTTGTTGTAGCGGTACAACATGCTCCCGAACAGCGCTTCCTGAAACTGGACGGGCAGGTGGTTGTGCCAAAACAGGGTCATTTTTTCCCGGATGCTGCGCCCGCTGTCCAGCATCTGTCGAATCCACCAGGCGCGCACGCTTTCTGCGCGGTAAGGTTCGGCGGTGGGCTCGAAGGCGGCGTTCAGGAAACTTTGCCCGAAGGGTACGACCGGGTCGGTGAAATTGGCGTTGTTGTAGTCGTTCACCGGTCCGGCGGGCGGGGTGTAGGGCGCGTTGAGGATTTCATTCACCGCCTGCTGCATGGTTTTCCCGAGGAAATAATCCACGTCGGCGCGGGTAAATCCGAAGGTGGTGCGGCGCAGCAAGTGAATCACCTCGGCGCGGGTCCAGGGGCCGGTCCAGGGCGACAGGCCGGAATCGGGCGGCGCGGCGGCACGTTGTTCCAGGCGCTCTTTCAGTTCCGGTGAAAGCGGTGCAAGAGGTTGTTCGTCAATCCGGTAGTTGATCCGGTGCGGATTTTTGGCAAGGCTGAGGAAAGAACGTCGGTCCAGGTGACTCATGGGCAGTACGTGGGTGGTGGGTGAACGATTGGATGCACACTACGGTCATCTGGAGACGGGGCATAAACGCAGGTCTGAATCAGGGCAGTACAAACAGAATGTTAAGCATGTTTGTCGCCGTCACGTTTGTGCCCCCACGTTTGTCATTTCGCAAATCGCACTTCGCAAATCGTACTTCAATTATCATCCCCAAACCCCGAGTCCGGCTTTTTGCCTGCCGGTTTCACCCGCGTGGCGGTACCCGCCGGCGCGTTGGGGTTGGTCGGGGGTGGCGGCTGGTCGCTGTACTGGTCGTTGTAGATGTCCGGCGCGAAGTCCTCCTCATCGCCGGCGGGCAGGGCGCCATCAAGGTATTTGGAGCAGTCAATTTCAATTTCCAGGTCGCCGGGCGGGCGGAAAAAGCGGGCATTGAAATCGTAACCCGAGGATGGGTCTGCCTCGAGGCGTTTGACAAAATCGGCAAAAATGGGTCGAGCCATACGGGAACCTTGCCCGTCGCCGAGGTTAAGGAAACGAATCCAGCGGTCTTCGCCGCCCACCCAGGTGCCCACTACGAGGCGGGGGGTGAGGCCCATAAACCAGCCGTCGGTGAAATCGTTGGTGGTGCCGGTTTTGCCGCCCACGTCGCTTTTCAGTTCGCGGATACCGGGCGCCCCTTGCACATTGTATTTCAGCATGTTGAGCATGACGTAGGTGACATTGCCCGGCAGGGCAGGGTGCCCTTCGTCCTGTTGCGCCCGGTAGATCACACGCCCCTGCCGGTCTTCAATTTTTTTGATGACGTAGGGCTGGGCGAACATGCCTTTGTTGGCGAATGTGGCGTAGGCCGAGGTCATTTCCCAAACCGTCAGGTCGGCAGCGCCAAGGCAAATCGAAGGCTGCCGCGGGATACGGTATTCGCCGTCGGGGCGGCGGGCGGTGGAGTCTACACCGAGGTTGTTGAGCAGGCCGCGCACGGGTTCGGTGCTGCCCATTTGTTTCATCAGAAATGCGCTGACGGAATTGACGGAGCCTTTGAGCGCCTCCTTGAGCGTGAGCAGGTTGCCGGAATAGGAGCCTGTGGAGTTGCTGGGCGTCCAGTCGGCAATGGTGGTGAAATTCTGGTAATGCGCCGGAATGGTCACCGCAAGGTCGTACACCTGGTAGCAAGGGCTGATGCCTTGCTGGGCAATGGCGGTGGCGTACACGAACGGCTTGAAGGTGGAACCCACCTGCCGCATGGTGCGCACGTGGTCGAATTTGAAATATTTGAAATTGACGCCACCCACCCAGGCTTTTACCTCGCTGGTGGCGGGGTCCACGGCCAGCATACCGGTTTGCAAAAACATCCGATGGTATCGCAGGCTGTCGTAGGGCGACATGACCGTGTCTTTTTCCAATCCGGGGCTGTTCCAGTCGAATACGGTCATGGGAATTTTCTTTCGGTACCGGACCATGATTTCCTTTTGCAGGGCGCTCCACTGTTTTTTGATGGCGGGCCAGTCGCGGCTGTCCATGATCTGGCGGTATTGCCCGGCTTTTTGTGCCGTCAGCCAGTTTTTGGCCACATGAGTGGTGATGGTTTTGCCGTCTTTTTCATCGGCCAGCATGCGCAGGATATCGCTGTCCTGAAGTTCAAAACCGTACTGCTCCTGAATCTGGTCGCTAATATCGCCGAGATAGGTCGGGCGGAGTTGCTGGTAGCGGTCGCTGGCGCGGATGAGTTTCCAGAGTTCTTCTTTGCGCAGTTCGATTTCGGCGGGGGTGGTTTCGCGGCCGCGGTAGGTCCAGGGGTCGCGGTTTTTCCAGACCTGAAAAAAGCGGGTCTGGAGTTTTTTCATTTGCTCGGCCATGGCCGCCTCGGCGTGGCGCTGGTAGGTGGGGTCAATGGTGGTATAAATGCGCAGGCCGTCGCGGTAAATGTTGTACATGGTGCCGTCGGGCTTGCGGGCTTCGGGCGTTTCGAGGATGGCCTGCACGTCTTTTTTGAGTTCAGCGCAGAGGTAGGGGGCGGTGTCGTCGGAAAACGTGAGTCGTTTGAATCGGCTCATGTCCAAAGGTAACACCTTGAGGCTGTCGTATTCGGTTTCGGTGAGGTACTCATTTTGCCACATCTGGTACAGCACCACCATGCGGCGGCGGATGCAGCGTTCGGGGTAGGTATTGGGGTTGTAGCGGGAAGGATTCTGCAACATGCCTATGAGCGTGGCGGCTTCCTGTACCTTCAGTTTGTCCTGAGTAGTGCCGAAATACACTTCTGCCGCAGCCCGAATACCGTAGGCGTTGTTCACGAAATCCACCTGGTTGAGGTACATAGCCAAGATTTCCTCCTTGGTGTAGCGTTTTTCAATTTTAATGGCGGTGATCCACTCGCGGAGTTTGCGGTAGATGAGGGCAACCATTTTTTCCGCCTTGTTCATGCCGTCGAACTTGCGGTCGGAGTACAGGTTTTTAGCCAATTGCTGGGTGATGGTGGAGCCGCCGCCGGCGCTTTGGTCGCTCAAAAGGATGGTACGCACCACTACGCGGGCCACGGCCTTGGCATCCACGCCGCTGTGGTCGCGGAAGCGCTCGTCCTCGGTGGCTATGAGTGCCTGCACGAGGTAGGGACTGAGATCGTCGTAGGTCACCGGCACGCGATTTTCCACGAAATAGCGGCCCAGCACCTCCTCTTTCGCGCCTGTTTGTTCGTCTTTGGCGCCCAGCACTTCACTGGCGAGAGCAGAGTTGGGGTTTTCGAGTTCGCGAAATGAGGGAATAGCGGCAAAACTGATCGCCACAAAAACCACCACACACGCGACGACCATCGCGATGGACAAGCGCCACATCCAGCGGATGATTTTCCGGTAGACAGGCATTCGCCGCTGCTGAAGGGCGGCTTTTATTGTGATGAGGCGCTGCGGTTCAGTCATACATAGTACGGTTGGAGGGTTGGAAGGTTTCGGGTTGGAGGGTTTCGGGATACAAAATGCCGAATTCCGGTTTTTATTGAATCGTCCAGCAAACTTACAGGATTCCTGAAAAATACCGGAGCACGGAAAAACAAAACCCCGAACCTGCGATCTTTGCCACTCACTCATATCCGTTTACCAACAGTTGAAGTTTTCACAGAAACCATCCAACCCGTTCAACCCGCTCAACCCGTTCAACCC
>CAYMQY010000237.1:0-6574 GCA_964392655.1 uncultured Saprospiraceae bacterium | reverse complement strand
ATTTTGTTCAAAGGCTCCAATTTTTTGGACGCCATGACCAAAATCAATACGCTGGTGACGGACAAAACCGGCACACTGACCAAAGGCGTGTTTGCCGTGCAGCGCGTAGCGCCGTCGGGCGGTTTTTCGGAAACGGAACTCCTGCGGCTGCTCGCTTCGCTCGAAACGGCTTCCACTCACCCGGTGGCCAAAGCGGTCGTGACCTTTGCCGAAGGCAAAAAAATGGCGCTCGACACGCCCGAACAGGTGGAGGAAATCAGTGGGCACGGATTGAAGGGACAGGTGACAGGCAAAACCGTGCTGGCCGGGAACGATAAACTGATGGCAAAATTCAGAATCGCCGTGCCACCTGAAACGGCGGATTTGGTGGACACGGTGGTGCTGGCGGCGGTGGATGGGCAGTTCGCGGGCTACCTCACCATCGCCGACGAAATCAAGGAAGATGCCGCCGCGGCCATTCGCCGCCTGCACGATATGGGCGTCCGACGGGTGGTAATGCTTTCCGGCGACAAACAAAGCATCACTTCCAAAATTGCCCGCGTCCTTGGCATCGACCAGGCCTTCGGCGATCTACTGCCCGAAGGGAAAGTAGAGAAAGTGGAGGCACTCAAACGCGACCCTGCCACGAAACTGGCCTTTGTGGGCGACGGCATCAACGATGCACCGGTGCTGGCGCTGGCCGACGTGGGCATCGCGATGGGCGGACTGGGCAGCGACGCGGCCATCGAAACCGCCGACGTGGTGATTCAGACCGACCAGCCTTCTAAAATCGCTACCGCTATTTCCATCGGCAAAGCCACGACCCGCGTGGTGTGGCAAAATATTGGCCTCGCCTTCGGGGTCAAAGTCATCGTGCTCATACTCGGCGCCGGCGGCCTGGCGACAATGTGGGAAGCGGTGTTCGCGGATGTGGGGGTAGCGTTGCTGGCGATTTTGAACGCGGTGCGCGTACAAAGGATGCAATTCTTCTGAATGTGTTCTTCCGCGTTACACGAGCCTTTATTGATCCTTGTTTTACGTAAATTGAAAATATGCTTATTCTGGCTGATATTCCTGAATTCGCCTGCTAAAAGTCGAATAATCGTTAGCTTTATCATTCAAAATGCTTGTGGTATGAAAAAAATACTTTACGCCCTGTTCTTCATTTCGACCGGTTTTATTTCGGTCGCTTTTTCTCAAAACGATTCTTTGCCGCGCGGGCTTTCCACATGGGAACAAGCCTGGCTCCTGAACAACCCAAAACCGGGAGCACCTGGCGCCCCGGACGGTATCACCACGCCGCCGCCCGTACCGGTGCGTGCGATGGCCGAATGGGAAGAACAGCAGGCGATTGTCATCACCTGGACCTTATTTCAGCCGATTCTTGCCCAGATCGTCGAGGCCGGGCGGAAACAATGCCGGGTGATCGTTATTTGCAGTAATATCGCTTCTTGCCAAAACGAGTTGAGCAGCTACGGCGTGAATTGGCAGGCCGGTAACGTCGAGTTCAAAGTAGCCCCTTTCAACAGCATCTGGATTCGCGACTACGGCGCTAATCCGATTTACCTCGGTGGCGTGGACAGCCTGGCGCTGGTCGATTGGATTTACAACCGCCCACGCCCGAAGGACGACACTATCCCGAATGTAGTGGGCAATTATTTCGGCTTACCGGTTTATTCCACTACCGTTGCGCCTTACGATCTGGTGCATCCGGGTGGCAACAATTTTTCGGACGGCATGGGGACAAATTTTTCCAGCAAACTGGTTCTTGAAGAAAACGGCCCCGGAAATATATGGGGCATGAGCAAACACACCGAGGAAGGCGTCGACAGCATCATGCGCCGTTTCTACGGCATCAACCGTTATGTGAAGTTCGACGTACTGCCTTTCGACGGCATCCATCACATCGACATGCACATGAAGCAGCTAAACGAAGAGACGCTCTTAGTCGGCGAGTATCCAAACGGTCTGGTAGATCGCGACCAGATCGAGGCGAACATACAGTACTTGCTCGCCAATTTTACCACGCCGTTCGGTACGCCCTACAAGGTGGTACGCATCCCGATGCCACCGGAAGGGGGCAAGTACCCGAGCCAGGGCGCCCCCCTGCGCACGTATGTCAATTCGTTCATCGTTAACAAAACCGTGTTGTTGCCTACCTATGAGCAACAATACGACACCACGGCACTGCGTATTTGGCGCGAGAATATGCCCGGATATAATATCGTCGGCATTCCCTGCAACGACATCATTTCGCTGGGCGGCGCGATTCACTGTATTGTGAAAGAAGTAGGTGTAGCGGACCCACTCCTGATTCAGCATAAACAGGTAGAGGATTTTATTGACAGCAACCCACCTGCTTATGAGGTCAAGGCTTGGATACGACACCGCGGCGGCATAACCGGCGCCGAAGTGTTTTATACGACCGACACCTCGGCAGGCTACCAGCCCATTTCGATGACTCTGACCGATGCGGCCACAAACCTTTGGACAGGCTGGATTCCACAACAACCTTACGGCTCTACCGTGCGCTACTACCTCCACGCGACAGCCAATTCGGGCAAACAACAAGTGCGCCCGTTACCCGCCCCGGAAGGTTATTTCGATTTCGAGATTCGGCAGAGCGTCGGAACAGACGAATTGGCTTCACCAAGGTTAGAACGTATTTTCCCTAATCCCGCTCAAGGAATTACCTGTGTTCCGGTTTTCGCGCCAACCGGCGGTGCGGCAGTGCTCGAACTGGTCGATTGCCTCGGGCAGCGGGTAGAGACCGTTTTTTCGGGAATGCTCTCGCCGGGCGAATCCAACTATTTTTTCCGGGCAGACGGGCTGCCTGCGGGCGTTTATTTTGTCACCCTTCATACTGAAGGCGGAGTATTTGCTCAAAAAATCCTGGTTAAAAACTATTGAAAATAAACCGCCTATGTTCAAAACCACCCCGGGTCTCGTACATTTTCAATCTTTACCGAATGGCTGACCCAATTGTCCCTCACGTTCACACTTACGACGCGCAAGGCCGCCAACTTTGCTGTACGCTCGAAGAAAAAATTGATCTAAAAACCGCCCCCCGCTGCTCCGGCCACACGAAGAAGGCGACGGGCACCGTCATGACCACGTGGGCGGCGAAGCGCACTCCCCCTGGGGTGAATACCTACCCGCTATTATTAGTTTCCTGTTACTGCTGGGCGGCATCGCACTGGACGAGTATGTACAGCCCGCGTTTTGGAAGGGCTGGATTCGACTGCTTTGGTACGGGATAGCATACCTGCCCGTCGGCTGGCCCGTGCTGAAAGAAGCGGCGGAGACCATCGGGAAAGGCGAGTTTTTCACGGAATTTTTCCTAATGAGCCTGGCCACCATTGGCGCATTTGCCATAGGTCAATATCCCGAGGGTGTGGCCGTAATGATGTTTTACGCCGTGGGCGAACTGTTCCAGACGGCGGCAGTGCGCCGTGCCAAAGGCAACATCAAAGCCTTGCTTGACGTGCATCCCGATCAAGCCACCGTATTGCGCGACGGCCGGGCCGCTGTCGTTAAACCCGAAACCGTGCAGGTGGGCGAAACCATCCGGGTGCGTCCGGGCGAGCGGGCCTCGCTCGACGGCGTATTGCTGAGCGTGCAGGGTAGTTTCGACACCGCCGCGCTCACGGGTGAAAGCAAGCCACGCACGCTCGCGGCTGACGAAACCGTATTGGCCGGAATGATCAGCCTCGACAGTGTGGTGGAAATCCGCGTAACCAAACTTTTCGGCGAGAGCAGCATCGCTCGCATCCTCGATTTGGTGCAAAACGCCACGGCCCGCAAAGCGCCGACGGAGTTGTTCATCTGCAAGTTTGCGAAAGTATATACTCCGATTGTCGTGTTGCTGGCCGTGTTGCTGGTGCTCGTGCCATATTTTATCGTCCAGGATTATACCTTCCGGACCTGGCTGTATCGCGCGCTGATATTTTTAGTCATTTCCTGCCCTTGTGCCCTGGTGATTTCGATACCACTGGGTTATTTCGGCGGCATCGGGGCGGCGTCGCACAACGGCATCTTATTCAAAGGCTCGAACTTTTTGGATTTGATGGCCAAAGTGAATACGGTAGTTATAGACAAAACCGGAACGCTGACACAGGGTGTTTTCAAGGTGCAAAAAGTTGAAAATACCTGCATCGAAAAAAAAGAATTGCTGCGTCTGGCCGCCGCGCTCGAACAGCATTCCACCCACCCGGTGGGCAAAGCCCTGATTGCTCATGCCGGCGATCTCCAAATCAGTTGGCAAAATGCCGTCGTAATCGACGTGCAGGAAATCGCCGGGCATGGGTTAAACGGCACGGTGGACGGTCGGGCCGTGCTGGTGGGCAATACCAAACTGTTACAACAATCGGGTATCGCCTACCCGTCCGAACTCGATGCGGAGGTGGACACCATCGCGGCGGTAGCGGTCGGCGGGCAATATGCGGGATATGTAACCATTGCCGACGAAATTAAACCCGACGCCAAACAAACAGTGGCCGGCCTGCATCGCGCCGGGGTGCGCGAACTGGTGATCCTCTCGGGCGATAAGGACGCCGTGGTGCAAAAAGTAGTCGCCGTGCTCGGCATCGAACGCGTCTTCGGCGACCTGCTCCCGGAAGGCAAGGTGAAACAAGTGGAAGCGCTACAGCGCGAAGACCCCACTCGAACGGTGGCATTTATGGGCGACGGCATCAACGACGCCCCGGTATTGGCTGCCGCCGACATCGGCATTGCGATGGGCGCTCTCGGCTCCGACGTAGCCATCGAAACCGCCGATGTGGTCATACAAACCGATGAACCATCTAAAGTGGCCACGGCGATTGCCGTCAGTCGCGCCACGCGGCGCGTGATGTGGCAAAACATCGGCTTGGCCTTCGGCGTGAAATTAGTAGTGCTCAACCTCGGCGCCGGCGGTCTGGCCACGATGTGGGAAGCAGTGTTTGCGGATGTGGGCGTGGCGTTGCTGGCGATTTTGAACGCGGTAAGGGTGCAAAGGATGCGGTTTTGAACCTCCCTGAGGGATTGTAGGGGGGGCATATCTTCCTCTCTTCAACAGAAATTCACTTCCCTTCCAAGACCTCCACCGCTTTGTAAAACTTCTTCAACAACGTCTTTATATCCCGCTGCGCATATACCTCTGCGATCCGGTCGCTCGTCACACCGAGTATATTTTTTAAATATTAGGCATCCAAGACGCCGCTGTTCAGGATCAGGTCGCCGGTGAAGTGTCGGCCAAAGTGTGTAGTGATTTCCCGTCCGATCAGATCCCGGCTGATTCGTTTCAGTTTTTTGACGTAGGCAGGGTATGTTATCTTTTTGAAAAGGGAGCCGTCCTCCCGCCATTTCAGCAGCACTTGCGCGTCCGTTTCCGA
This sequence comes from uncultured Saprospiraceae bacterium, assembly GCA_964392655.1. Classification (GTDB taxonomy): domain Bacteria; phylum Bacteroidota; class Bacteroidia; order Chitinophagales; family Saprospiraceae; genus M3007. The sequence continues at coordinate 1,223 of CAYMQY010000237.1, read as the reverse complement.
AATAGGAACAATTTCCTGAGTGCCGGTTTTTTGTGCCGACTTCAACAGATACCGGTAGGTGGTCTCGCCGTCCTGCATCTCAAAAAAATGCGCGTGCCGGTTGATTTGTTCCGTATCGGAGTACCGCAGGCCGCGGCACATGATCAGAAAGCGGCGGATGGTTTCGTGTCCATCGCTTCCCTCGGAAAAAGCCGGGAGCGCTTTACGGAGTATCTTGTACTCCTCGACCGTCAACTTCTTCTTGTTTGAAATCCGTTCCACCTTGAACTCCATATCCTCGAAAGGGCTGTGCAAGTCTTTCAACCGGTGAAACTTGAGCACCTTGTTGTACACTACCTTGAAGTTTCGCAGGTACTGCGCCGACATATTTTCCTTGCCGATGGCGACCATTTTGCTTTTAAACTGCAAAATCTTGTCGCGGGTGAGTTGCTGTACAGACAGGTCGCCTACCTCACCCACAAACTTCCGGATCGCAGCCCGGTAGGCTTTGAAGGTGGAAGGGGTTACTTCCCTGGCGGCCAGTTCTTTTTTCAAAATTTCTTCCGCCGTGGCGGCGAAGGAAGAAAACTGTTTGCGGTTGCCGTCAAACTTTTGGCGGAATACCTCGAAGGAAGGCGCTATGTTCGCTGCCATTAGTTCAGTGGCGATGAGAAAGGCTTTGTTCAGTTTGTTGCGCAAATCGGTGTTCACAACAACGGCGCTTTCACCGCCCAGAATGGCTTTCGGCTTCACGGATTGGGCGCGTGCGTCCCAGTCCTTGGGCAGCACTTTCCAGGGAAGGGCGATGTAATTGGTGTGGTAGTTCCAGGAGTAGCGCAGGTAGAGTTTCTGGAAACCGAACCGGTCGGCCCTACCTCGCTGGACGATGGTGATGCTTGGATGTCGCATGTAAAATGAGTACAGAAATTGGTACAAACGAAACCCTGCTGCGAGGCCGGACAAAGCGGCGCTAAGCCACAAAGAACGGTATAACATGCCGGATAAACGGCATAAAATGCGCAAGGCTTTGCTAACACCTCAAAAGGGTTAAACTTTCTTTAAAGTAACCTGCCCGCAAAAACGTACTTTTGGTTTTTCAGTTTGACCGATGTTACATTTGTTCGTCAGTTCAAACCTACCTGAGATTTCGCCATGCGCAGACTAATCTTGCCGAGTATCATCGCCCTTTTCACCGTTGCGCTTTCGGCGCAGACGCTGCCGCGCAAGGGTGCGCAACTGGCGCC
>CAYMQY010000236.1:0-6670 GCA_964392655.1 uncultured Saprospiraceae bacterium | reverse complement strand
GCCGGGTTCACCGACATCAGCTCCACCAGCCGCGAGAGGTTGATGACGCCGCCATGCACCAGCGTCTCCATCGCGATCGGAATCGCGGTTTCCAGGCCGACGATGCCGAACGGCGCGCGATCGAACTCCACGTTCTTCTCGTCAGCATGGTGCGGCGCGTGGTCGGTGGCGATGACATCGACGCTACCGTCGCGGATGCCTTCGAGCATGGCGTCGCGGTCCTTCGCCTCGCGCAGCGGCGGGTTCATCTTGGTGTTGGTGTCGTACGGCACCGGGGCGTTCAGCATCTCGTCGGTGAGCGTGAAGTGGTGCGGCGCCACCTCGCAGGTCACCTTCACGCCGCGGCTCTTGCCCTGACGCACCGCTTCGAGCGTCGTCCACGCGCTCATGTGCGCCACGTGGACGTGGCCGCCCACCATCTCGGCCACCAGGATGTCGCGTCCCGCGGTGATCGCTTCGGCGATGCCGGGAATGCCCTTCAGGCCGAGCGACGCCGCCATCGGCCCTTCGTGCGCCACGCCGTCGCCCTTGAGCGACGGATCCTCGCAGTGCTCGATGAGCGGCATGTTGAACATGCTCGCGTATTCCATCGCGCGACGCGCCAGCAGCGCCGTCGACACCGGATGCCCGTCGTCGGTGATGGCCACGCAGCCGGCCGCCTTCAGCTCGGCGATGTCGGCGAGGCTCTCGCCTTTCTGCCCGCGCGACACCGCGCCGATCGGATAGACGCGCGCGAGGTTCGCATCCGCCGCCTTCTTCAGGATCAGCTCGGTGACGCCGGCGTTGTCGTTGACCGGCGACGTGTTGGGCATGCAGGCCACGGCAGTGAAGCCGCCGGCCACCGCCGACGCCACGCCGGTGGCGACGGTTTCCTTGTGTTCCTGCCCGGGCTCCCGCAGGTGCACGTGCATGTCGATGAAGCCAGGACACACCACGAACGACGCCGGCAGCGACACCACCTGGCCGCCGTCGGCGAGGCTCGCCGGCAGGTCCTTCCCCACCTTGGCGATGATGCCGCCGTCGATCAGCACGTCGAAGGCGCCGTCGCGCCCGTTCGCCGGGTCGACGACCCGGGCTCCCTTAAGCAGTCGCTTCATCAGGTACTCCGCCGGCGAGCAGATACAGCACCGCCATCCTCGCGGCCACGCCGTTGGCCACCTGGTCGAGGATCACGGAATAGGGCCCGTCGGCGACCTCGCTCGAGATCTCGACGCCGCGGTTGATCGGCCCCGGGTGCATCACGATCACGTCGGGCTTCGCCCGCCGCAGCCGCGCGTCGGTCATGCCGAACACGCGGAAGTACTCACGCAGCGACGGGAAGAACCCGCCCTCCATGCGTTCGAGCTGGATGCGCAGCATCATCACCACGTCGGCGCCCTCGACGGCGGCGTCGATCGACGAGGTGGTGTGCACGCCCATGCGCTCGAGGCCCCTCGGAATCAGCGTGGGCGGCCCGCACACCCACACCTCGGCGCCGAGCTTGGTGAGCAGCAGCACGTTGCTGCGCAGCACGCGGCTGTGCAGCAGGTCGCCGACGATGGCCACTTTCAGCCCGGCGATGCGGCCCTTGCGCTCGCGGATCGTGAAGGCGTCGAGCAGCGCCTGCGTCGGATGTTCGTGCAGGCCGTCGCCGGCGTTGATGATCGGCGACTTGCAGAGCCGCGACAGGAGGTGCGGCGCCCCCGACGAGGGATGCCGCAGCACGATCATGCTCGGGCCCATCGCCTCGATGTTCTTCGCGGTGTCGACCAGCGTCTCGCCCTTCACCACCGACGAACTGGCCACCGCCACGCCGAGGGTATCGGCGCTCAGGCGTTTTTCGGCGATCTCGAACGACGTGCGGGTGCGCGTCGACGCCTCGAAGAACAGGTTCACCACGGTGCGCCCGCGCAGGGCCGGCACCTTCTTGATCTGCCGCTGCGAGATCTCCTTCATGGCCTCGGTGGTGTCGAGGATGAGCAGGATCTCCTCCGGCGTCAGCTCGGCGATGCCGAGCAGGTCCTTGCTTCTGAGCGATGTGGCCGGCAGGGCCACTTCCCGGGAGGCGTCCATGGTCAGGCCTCGCTGTCGACCGTCACTTCGTCGATGCCGTCGGTGTCGCCAAGGCGCACGTGGACGTTCTCGCGACGCGAGGTCGGGATGTTCTTGCCGACGTAGTCGGCCTTGATGGGCAGCTCGCGGTGGCCGCGATCCACCAGCACGACCAGCTGGATGGCGCGCGGGCGGCCGAAGTCGATCAGGGCGTCGAGGGCGGCGCGGATGGTGCGGCCGGTGAAGAGCACGTCGTCGACCAGCACGATCACGCGGTCGTCGATCGAGAACGGGATCTCGGTGCGGCGCACCAGCGGCTGCGGGCCCACGGTCTGCCGCATCAGGTCGTCGCGATAGAGCGTGATGTCGAGCGCGCCCACCGGCACGTCGTCGCCCGAGATGTTCTTCAGCGCGGCGGCGATGCGGCGCGCGATCGGCACGCCGCGGCTGCGCACGCCGATGATGGCGAGGTTCTCGACCCCGCGGTTGCGCTCCACGATCTCGTGGGCGATGCGCACCAGCGCGCGGCCGATGCGGTCGGCGTCCATCACTACAGGCATGGGAGCTCCCTTCGGTCGCCAGACCGGGGCTCGGGGCCAGGGTCGCGGGGCTCGGACGACACGCGACGCATGGCAACGCGATCGGAAACGGGCTGCGGGGATGACGAGCAGGCGCAGGACGCGCCTTCGGACGTACGGAGCGGCATGGTCACCTCTTGGCGGGCTCGCGGGCCCGCGTTAAAGAGCGGAGGACAGTATACCTGACGCGTGTCCGGGGCTCGGGGTCCGGGTCCCGAGCCCCGGCTCTACCGCCCGTAGCTCGGGATGAACGTGAGCGGCCGTGAGGCGGTGAACTCCGGCTTGAAGAAGTCGGCGCGGGCGCGGCCGTCCATGTCGCGGCCAATCGGAAGCCCGAGGTAGTAGAGGATGGTCGGCGCGATGTCGGCGGCGGCGGCGCGCTCGGGTTCGCCAGGTTGCACGGCGCCGCCGAACGCGAGCACGAATCCGTCGGGGGCGCGCTCGTGCGTGCCGCTCAGCTGCGGATCGCCGACGAGACGTTCGAGCACGCGCTTCAGCGGGTTCAGCGGCTCCATGCCGTGACTCGACACCAGCAGCACCAGGTCGTCTGGCTGCAGCGTGGCCTGCAGCCGGCCGATCGCGGCATCGAGCACGGCGTAATACGCGTCGAGCACGCCGCCGAACTCGGCGCGCTCGGCGTCGGTGACATCGCCGAAGTCCGACGGCGACGCGTAGCGCAGGAAGTAGTGCCCGACGGCGTCGAGCCCGGGCAGCCGCACGGCGACGAACGTCGAGCGCCGATCCGCCTCCAGCGCTTCGAAGATCCGCAGGTGCAGGCTGTCGGCCTGCACGGGCGCCGGATCCACGCGCCCGTCGGCGTCGGTGCCGCGGGGCAGCCGGTCGGCCCTCGCCAGCACCTCGTGGGGATCGGGGGCCAGCGGACGCGACCGCGCAGCGGCCACCGCCGTCCACAACCCCGGCGGCGACACCGCGGCGGCGCCGTCGAGGGCGAAGCGGTTGTCGTCCACGCGGTGCAGCACGTCGCTCACGGCGTAGCCGTTGAGGCGCGGCGCCGGATGGGTGAGCGGAAAGCCCACCACGCCCACCGGCCAGCCGCGGTCGCTCACGATGCGCCAGAGCGGGCTGGCGGCCATCGAGGCTGGCGAGTGCGGTTCGGCGCGCAGGAATCCGTAGCGCACGAGGGCCTGCGCGAACACCCAGTCGGGCAGCACGTCGAGGGCCGGCCCGCCGAGCCAGGGCTGGTAGCGCGCCGCCGACCGCACGCCGCTGTGTTGCGGCAGGCGTCCCGTGACGGCACTGGTCCAGATTGGCTCGGCCTGCGTCGGACGCAACGTCGCCAGGTGAGCGACGGCGCCGCGATCGAGGGCGCGCGCCAGGTTCGGCCTGCGGCCCTCGGCAGCGCCCAGGCGGATACGCTCGAGCGACGCGCCGTCCACGGCCAGCAGCACCACGCGACCGGCGGTCGGTCCGCCCGCCGGCTGGGCCAGGGGCGGCCCGGCGGGTCCCGGGAGCGCTGGCGGCGTCGATGCTCCGCGCAGCACCACCGGCACGGCGACCGAGGCGACCAGCGTCGTGACCAGCAGCACGCCGCTCGGCCAGGTGCCGCGGCGTCCGACGTGCGCCAGCGCCAGAGCGAGGCACACGGCGCCGCAGATGCCGACGGCGATGGCGGCCAGCGTCATCCGCCGGGCGGTGTCGGCTTCGAGGAACGGGGCGAACCCGGTCGCGTTCAGCCACAGCACGACGGCCCCGAATCCCGCTGCGATGAAGCCCATCCACGACAGCACGCGCACGCTCAGCCAGCCCGGAGACAGCACCTGAACGGCGGCGATCTGCCGCAGGACGACCAGCGCGTAGAAGACGAGCACGGCGTTGGCGCCGTAGGCGAGCAGGCAGGCCAGCGCCAGCGGCGCCGCGGCCGACAGGGGGAATCGCGGATTGAGGAACAGCGCGGTGATGACGAGGTAGGCGGAAAGCAGGGCGCTGGCGAGCACCGAGTTCGAGAGCACGCGCAGGTAGCGCACCCGCACATTAGACCTGAATTCGGCGCCCGGACCTGGCGCGGTGGTCAGAACCGACCGAGGTCCCCCCCTAGAGACCCCGGCCGGACCAGTTCCACGCGACGGGCGCGTGGTTCCAGTAGCGTGGCCGCCGGCCGGACACGGGCGAGGGGGCTCGGTGCGCCGGTGCTCCGTCCGTGCGCGACGCATCGACGGCGCCAGCGCTTGCGGACAGCTGCTGATTAGAGCATCGGTCTTTCTCTGATCGAAATACGCCTTTGGTCCTATGACCCGCGCATTGACTGACGGGCGGACGGACTCGTAAGCTTCGGCGTTCTCCCCCTGCCAATCCGATCCGTACGACCAGGCGCGCGAACACGCGTGCGAGGGTCCATGACCGCGTTGTCCCTCGGGGTAGACCGGCCGTCCGTGTTCGTGGTCGATGGCGACCAGCCGTCACGCACGACGGTGCTCCACATCCTGGCCTCGCACGACCTTCCGGTCGAGGCGTTCGACACCGGCGAGGCGGTGCTGCCCCTCCTCGCGTCCAGACAGCCGGCGTGCGTCGTCGCGGAGGTGCGCCTGGCCGGGATGTCCGGCCTCGATCTGCAGACCGCCGCCGTCGACGCCGCGCCGCACGTGACGTTCGTGTTCCTGACCGGCCACGATCACGTGCCCGACGTGGTGCGCGCCATGAAGAACGGCGCCATCGACTACCTGCCGGTGCCCGCCGACGACATGACGCTCGTGGCCGCCGTGCGACGGGGACTGCGCGCCAGCGCCGAGGCGTTCGCCCGCCGGGCCGCCGAAACGGATGCGGCGTCGCGGCTGGCGCGCCTCAGCCGGCGCGAACACGAGGTCTGCCGGTTCGTCGTCCGCGGCCTGCTCAACAAGCAGATCGCCGCGGAGCTCGGCACCTCGGAGAAGACCGTCAAGACGCAGCGCGGCCGCGCGCTGCGCAAGCTGGGGGTGTCGTCGACCGCGGCGCTCGTGGACCTGCTGCGGACCGCCGGCGAGTGACGCGACGCGGCGTCAGAACCTGAAGCGCACGCCGATGGTGGGCAGCCGGGGAATCGCCTGGTCGCGCTTCTCGACGATGCCCGGACGATCGGCGTTGGCGTCGTAGGCGAGTTGGGCGTCGAGCGCGCCGGCGTTCTGCCGGTTGAAGAGGTTGATCACCTCGGCGTACAACTCCCACCGCCCCACCGCGCCGCGCGGCCGCCAGGTGACCCGGGCATCCGTACGCGCGAAGTACGGCAGGCGTCCGCCGTTCAGGTTGGCGATGCCGCCGTAATTCACGACGTATTCGAGCAGGCCGCTGCCGTCACGCGCCGGCAGGATCTCGTCGGTGATGCCGTCGCGATCGAGGTCCAGCGCGTCTTCGCGGCCGGCCACCCGCACGCCGAGCGGCACCGTGCGCGGGAACCCCGAAGCCAGGCGCGACGTGGCCGCCACTTCCCACCGCGAGGTGAGCGCGTACGACGCCACCAGGGTGAACGCGTGGCGGCGGTCGTACTCGAACGGGAACAGGCGGCCGTAGGCCTCGCGCTCCGCCTTGCCCCACGTGTAACTGGTCCAGCCGGTGAGGCGGCCGCCGCCGGGGCGATTCAGGAACACGTCCATGCCGTACGAGCGGCCGCGTCCGTCGTTCGTCGGGATGGTCGTGATCAGGGGCTCGGTCGGGATGTCGCCGCGCAGCGCCGCCGGGTAGTCGTAGCGGGCGAGCCGCGCCAGACGGTCGGTCTCGGGCTCCTGACGGCCGATGAGCACGTCGGTGAACCTCTTGTAGTAGCCCTCGACCTTCACGGTGATGCCAGCACCGAGCTCGCGCTCGACCCCCATCGAGCCCTGCCACGCGCGTTCGCTGCGCAGGTCGCGCACGGCGTCGTTGGTGAAGTCGAGCACGTAGTCGCTCTGCGCCTGCTTCTCGACACCCGGGCTCTGCGTGTAGCGCCCCACCGCGCCGATGACGCGGGTGACGCCGCCGGGCGAGAACGTCACCGAGAACCGCGGCGACACCAGCGTCTCGCCGGTGACGCCGGCATGGTCGAGGCGCAGGCCGCCCTGCAGCGACACCGACGGCGCCGCCTGCCAGGTGTC
>CAYMQY010000235.1:0-6764 GCA_964392655.1 uncultured Saprospiraceae bacterium | reverse complement strand
AGCGCATTTCGGCTATGCCGGCAGCATCGGCGTCGTTGGTGGCGCAGACCCGCACACCGCAGGCATGCCCGAATGTTTCTTCGATATTGGTGCCGATCCACTGCTTGTCAATGTTGGCTGCCGACTGCGCCACCCCGTTTTTGACAATGGCCGGGAATCCGCAACCGACAACGTCTTTGTAATTAAAAAACGCGACAACCTCGGCAAAAGCACTTGAAAGTGCTGCCGGCGTGGCCGGTTGCGGAGTAGGCACGCGAAACCGCTCGCCGTACAATTTTCCGTGCTGGAGGTCTACCAAGGCGCCTTTTACGCCCGAGGCGCCTACGTCTATTCCTAAAATGGTTTGCATACTTTTGAGAGGTTGAGCGGGTTGAGCGGGTTTAACGGGTTTACAGGAAGGGAGGTGGTTCTGTTGGAAAATTTGGGTTGGAAGTTGATATATTTTTTCCAGGTTTGGCGAATCGTTGGCCGCCTTTTGGAGTAGCGTTCAGGTATTCGATCAGTTTTTGCAAGGCGGCGCCGGTGCGCCATGCCATTTTGTCGAGTGCCAGGCGTTCGTCCTCCGTGATGTAGCCCGAATCAAGTGCCCTGTAGCCTTGAGAACGCACTTCTCCGCAGGAGCCTTTGGAAATGCCGAGAAAGTAAACAAACTCATTTTTGTTGCCACGCTCATATCCTTCGGCAATACAATCCATTGCCGACCCTGCTGCAGCCTTGATCTGCTTTTTCAACTCCCAATCCTGACTGAACCCTTCCTTATCGGTCAACCGCTTGACCAACCTGCACGTCTCGCGCGCCAATAGCCAAGCCTCGATTTCTTCAAATTTTGAAAATTTCATGTTGTCCTATTTTTCGTGTTTTTTCATCAACCCGCTTAACCCGCTTAACCCGCTTAACCCGTTCAACCCGCTCAACCCGCTCAACCCGTTCAACCCGTTCAACCCGTTCAACCCGTTCAACCTATTTCCCCCGCACATAATCCAGCACCGGATCGCGGCCCTCGCGGAAGGCTTCGAAAGGCAGTTCGATGGAAATATCGGGCTGGAGCGTATCCGGGTCGCCGGGCAGCACTTGCACCGGGCGCGTACTGTGAAACACCTGCAGGCGGCTGTTGGGCAAAAGCAGGAAAGACGGGTCGCCAAAATGATTGGGGCGCTGCGCCGGCGGCTCGCCGAGCAGTATGGCACTGGTTTCGGCGCGGAATGTGGCGGCTATTTCCACGGCAGCAGCGGCGGTGTAGCGGTTGGTGGCTACGTAGATTCGGTTGGGCAGGTTGATGAAGGGCGAAGCAGCCAGACGGTTGGCCAGCGCGATTCCGTCGGCGGGGTTGCCGCCGTTGTTGAAGCGGAGGTCGAGGAAAAAACGCGCATCGGGGCGGCGTTCCAGCAGCGCGAACAGGGTGTCCACGTACTGCTGGAACGGCGGCAACTGCGAGGCGCTCGCGCTGTCGCCCATAGCAAGCGCCATTTCCCGGCTATAGCAACCATTGTATTGCAGGTAAACAATACGGTCCGACTCTAACCAGTTCAGACTGAACACCTGCTTCATCGGGTCCCAGCGGAGATCGGGGTTTTTGGGCACATATTGAGCCTGCTGCAAGGCTGATTTGTCCTTCCGGAAATCGAGCGGATAGGTTTTTACGAAATAGCGCTGCTTTTTTTCGTCTTCCAGCAGGAGTGCCATCGTGTCGTCTTTGGCTACGCCCGCAAGTCGCATGGCCTCGGGGAAACGCAACCAGGTGGGGCTGTCTTTGCGAGCCGATTCGCTATTCTCGACGGCAAACAGCCGGGCCATACGCGCCAGTGCCTCCGTGGTCTCGATTCCGTTGATCTCCAGTACTTTTTTGCCGAGCGTCGGCTCGAAACGTTTCACCGTGCCGCTCACATACAGGCCGTCGGCATACCAGCCCAGACCCACCGGAATTACCTTGCCGGACTGCTGGAGCAGGGGCGTCAGTTCGACGCGGGTCTGTGCGTCACGCACCCGGGCAACGATGCTCTGCAATTCGAGGGCAATGTGCAGGTCGCTTTTCCCAGCCAGATTTTCGGCCAGGTTGGCCAGGTCGGTTTCGAAAGCCTGTCGGGAATAGTATTTGTGGAGGTTGGGGTGGCGCTTGGGCAGTTCACGCTGGAGCAAAGTGATGTCGTCGCGCCACTGATCCGCGCTTATCTGTGCAGACAAGGCACTGTGGCCAAGGAAAAACAGAGTGAGAATTACGAGTATCGGTCGCATGTTTTGCACTTTTTCCCCACGGCTGAAGCCGTGGGCGGAGAATATTTCAAAAATTTCGGTTGAAGCCGTGGGCGGAGAATATTTTGGAAATTCCGGTTGAATCTATGGGCGGAGAACGCATTGATTGTGTGGTGCACCCGTACAAAAAAACAAACCAGAATTATCCTTCCATTCTCAGCCCACGGCTTCAGCCGTGGGCAATGGGTGTTTCAGTGTTCCCACGGCTGAAGCCGTGGGAGGAGAATATTTCAAAAATTCCGGCTGAAGCCATGGGCGGAAATCGAGTCAATCGGTTCAATCGAACCAATCAAAACCATCCTGTTTTTTTCCGCGTGCTGCTGCTGCTGCCACCGATACCAAGTACACCGAGTAACCCGCGGGTGAGTTCACGGGCGATGGTAGTCCCGATCTGGCGGGTTGTCGGGTTTGAAATGACTTTTTCGAAGGTGCTTTTTTCCTGCCGGGTAGTGGTTCGGGCTGCGGGTCGGGGCGTTTGTGCTTCCTCCTGTACGGTTCGCTCAAGTGCCTCCTGAATTTTTTCGTTCAAAATTTCATACGCGCTTTCGCGATCCACCTCCTGGTTGTACTTGCGCACCAGACCGGAGCGGCCTATGATCTGGTCAATTTCGCCCGGCGTGAGCACGTCCATGCGGGTTTCAGGAGCGCGCACGAGGGTATGCGCCAGCGGTGTGGGGATGCCTTTTTCGTTGAGTACGCTCACAAACGCCTCGCCGGTGCCGAGGTTGGTCAGCACATCTTCGGTCACGTACCATTTCGTGATGGGGTAGTTTTCGGCGGCAAGTTTGATCGCTTTGCGGTCTTTGGCGGTGAACGCGCGCAGGGCGTGTTGCACCTTCAGGCCCAACTGCGCGAGAATGCTGTCGGGGATGTCCACGGGGTTTTGGGTGATGAAAAAAATACCCACACCCTTGGAACGGATGAGTTTGATGATGGCCTCTAATTGCTGCATGAGCGCCGGGGTAGCCTCCTGAAAAACGAGGTGGGCCTCATCTACGAAAATGCAAAGTTTGGGCTGTTCCATGTCGCCCTCCTCGGGAAACGAGGCATAAATTTCAGCGAGCATCTGGAGCATGAATGTGCTGAACAGTTTGGGGCGATCCTGAATGTCGGTCAGGCGCACGATACTGATGACGCCGCGCCCGTTTTCGTCCATGCGGCAGAGGTCCTGCACATCGAAGGAGAGTTCGCCAAAGAACAGTTCGGCGCCTTGCTGTTCCAGTTCAACCACCTTGCGGAGGATGGTGGCGGCGGTGGCGGCGCTGAATTGGCCATATTCGGCTTCGATATCGGCCTTGCCTTCGTTGCCGAGGAACTGAAGCACTTTTTTGAAATCCTTGAGGTCGAGCAGGGGCAGGCTGCGGTCGTCGCAGTATTTGAACACCACGGCCACTACGCCGCCCTGCGTATCGTTGAGGCCGAGAATGCGGCTGAACAGCACCGGACCGAACTCGCTCACGGTGGCGCGCAGGCGGGCGCCTTTTTCCTCCGATAGGGAAAGGAACTCGACGCTGTTTTTCGTCGGGTGCCAGGTGATGCCGATTTTGGCGGCGCGGTCCACAATTTTGGGGTTGTCGGTGCCGGGCATGGCCACGCCGGAAAGGTCGCCTTTGATGTCCATGAGCAAGGTCGGCACCCCGTTGGCGGCGAGCTGCTCGGCGATGACCTGCAGGGTTTTGGTTTTGCCGGTACCCGTGGCGCCGGCGATGAGGCCGTGGCGGTTCATGGTGCGCAGGGGGACTTTTACCTGAAGCCCCGGTATGGCTTCTGCGTCGAGCATGGCGCCGCCGAGTACGAATGCCGGGCCGGTAAATGCGTAGCCTTTTTCTATTTCGGCTGTAAATTCTTCTTTTTTGGACATGGTACGTTTGAATTGAGCCGCAAAAGTAGTGCGTCAGGCGGGAAAGGTCAGGCTCAGGCTTCTTCGATGTTTTTGTAAATATCAGCCAGTCGCAGTTTTTTTCGTTCGATGGTGACGTAGCCGTCTACAGCGTCGTTCATCTCCACATTGAGCCACTGGTTGGGGCTTTTTTTTCTTCGCGGCAGCGGGCACTGCGGTAGTGGCTACCATATCTTCTCTTTTTTGGCAAAAATACAGGACGGGCTGTTAACCGGGGTAGTATTTTTTGCGTGCAAACTTCAGCAATGCCGCCGTGCAAAAACCTTCGCTTGATTGCTGCGTTATTACGGCTCGTTCCAATTTTTGATAAAATTACTACACACATGACCTGGATCGGTTACCTGCTCATCACGCTTGCCGCTTATGCTGGCATGGAATTCATGGCCTGGTTCACGCACAAATACCTGATGCACGGCTGGCTGTGGAGCTGGCACGAAGACCATCACAAGCCCAGGCACGAAAAAGAAGGTTTTTTTGAAAAGAACGACCGCTTTTTCCTGGTGTTCGCCATCCCCAGTATGCTCTGCTACATGATCGGCGGATTGACTACGCACTTCTGGGTGCTGTTCATCGGGGTGGGTATTTCGCTGTACGGCCTGACGTATTTTCTGATCCACGACGTGTACATCCACCAACGCTTCAAGTGGTTCCGTCAACTCGACAGCACCTACTCGCGTGGTATTTTGCGTGCCCACGGCGCCCACCACGCCAAAACCACCAAGGAGGACGGCGAATCGTTTGGCCTGCTCATCGTATCGCCGAAATATTTCAAAAAAAGGCGCACGCAGCAGGGGGGAAAGGGCACCACAGATAGCACAGATTAACTCAGATTTTTTCCTGGAGCACGTTAACAATCTGTGTTAATCTGTGCCATCTGTGGTGCTTTTTTTTGCTACGAGCGTGCTGCAGATTTATGCCGTTTCTTTTTCCTCCGCAAACGGCTCCCAATCCTCGCCCAACCCTTCGGTCGGGTGCCAAAAGTGTTTGTCAAAATCAAGCACGCGGTTGTCCTCGACCTGCACACCTTCGGCCTCCAGCAGCTCCTGCATGAGGGTGGGGGTGGGAAAGTGGTTTCGTCCGCTGAGTTCGCCTTTGCGGTTTACCACCCGGTGCGCCGGCACGCCGGTTTCCGAAGAAAAACTCTGGTTCAGCGCCCAGCCGACCATACGCGCAGCGCCCAGCGCCAGAAAATCGGCTATGGCGCCATAGGTCGTCACCCGGCCCGGCGGGATTTGCCGCGTCACGGCATACACGAGATCGAAGTAGGTAGGTATACGGGCCGTCATGTGCGTCCGATTTTGGGCTGCAAGTTAAAAGCAAAGGCAGGACAAACCCGGCACAGGAAAACAAAAAGCAATAGATTTGCAGCCGCTTCCACAAAATCTGTCGCTCCGCGAAGCCGCACAAACCATCCGTTTCACGTTCAACCCACAACTGTTCCGTTTCGCTCCCTTGGAAAAGCCGCGAAATGCCCAATCCACCCAAAACATCCTGCATTTTAAAGGGGGCGAAAAGGAACAGTTTAAAAAACCACATCTCGAAGAAAAAAACAACAAAGACCTCGTCGTAGCCATGAAAGCCAAAGACGAGGTGGCCCTGCGGGGCATCCGCGCCATCAAGAGCGCCATTTTGCTGGCCAAAACCGACGGCTCCGGTCAGGCAATTGACGAGGCCCGCGAGGTGCAGATGCTGCAGAAATTGCTGAAAAGCCGGCAGGACTCGCTCGACATTTACACCAAAAACAACCGCCCCGAACTGGCGCAAAAAGAACTCGAGGAAATCGAGGTCATCAAACGATACCTGCCGGCCATGCTCGAAGGCGCCGATCTGGAGGCCGCCCTTCGGGAAATCATCGCCGAGGTGGGCGCCGAATCGCCCAAAGACATGGGCAAGGTGATGGGCGCCGCGAGCAAAAAACTGGCGGGCAAGGCCGAAGGTCGTCTGATTTCGGAAGCCGTCAAAAAACTGCTCGGAGCATGATCCTGCGTGCCGAACACCTGCTGAAAAATTACGGAAAACGCACCGTGGTGCGCGACGTGTCGTTCGACGTGAAGCAGGGCGAAATCGTGGGCCTGCTCGGCCCCAACGGCGCCGGAAAAACCACCTCGTTCTACATGGTCGTCGGGTTCATCAAACCCACCGACGGCAAAGTATACCTCGACGACACCGAGATCACCGACCTGCCCATGTACCGCCGAGCCAAAGAGGGTATCGGATACCTGCCGCAGGAGCCGAGCGTGTTCCGCAAACTGAGCGTGGAGGACAACATCCGGGCTGTGCTCGAAATGGGCCGCCTGAACCCGAAGGAGCAGCACGACAAACTGGAGGAACTCATCTCGGAGTTCAACCTGCAAAAGGTGCGCAACAGCAACGGCGACACGCTTTCCGGCGGCGAGCGGCGGCGCACCGAAATCGCCCGCGCACTGGCCAGCGATCCCAAGTTTATCCTGCTCGACGAACCCTTTGCCGGCATTGACCCCATTGCTGTGGAGGACATCCAGTACATCGTGGCCAAACTCAAAACCAAAAACATCGGCATCCTCATCACCGACCACAACGTGGAGGAAACGCTCAGCATTACCGACCGGGCCTACCTCATGTTCGAGGGCGCCAT
>CAYMQY010000234.1:5144-6868 GCA_964392655.1 uncultured Saprospiraceae bacterium | reverse complement strand
CCAGCCCACGATGCGGCAGGTAATGCCGTTCACCTGAGTGAGGCCGGAATCGAAGATGCAGGAGTGGGTATTGCGAACAATGTCGCTGCTCACAATCGGGTCTTCGGTGTACTCCAGAATTCCTTTAAGGTGGGTTTCAGCAGCGGCCTTAAAAACGGCATTGATCTCTTCCACAGTTGCTGTTTTTTTGAGCATGCACACACAGTCGGTTATTGATCCGGTAGCGACCGGTACCCGCATGGAGTGTGCGGCAATTTTCCCCTTCAGGTGCGGTGCCACAAGTATTACTGCCTTGGCGGCGCCGGTGCTGGTTGGCACAATATTTTGGGCGGCGGCGCGGGCGCGGCGCAGGTCGCGGTGGGGCGCATCCTGCAGGTTTTGGTCGGCAGTGTAGGCGTGAACCGTATTCATAAACATTTGCTCAACCCCGAATGCTTTGTCCAGCGTCATCACCATGGGCACAAGGCAGTTGGTGGTGCAGGACGCGTTGGACAGGATGGTGTCGGTGTCCTTGATGTCCTGGTGGTTGGCGCCGATAACGAACGTAGGCACGTCGTCGGCTTTGGGCGGCGCGGAGAGGATGACGCGTTTGGCGCCGGCCTGCAAGTGAAGCCCGGCTTTTTCACGGTCGAGGAAGATACCCGTGCATTCGAGCACCACGTCAATTTCCATTTGTCCCCACGGACATTCAGCCGGGTTTTTAATAGCAGAACAGAGTATTTTCTGACCGTTCACATACATGTATTCGCTGTCGGAAGTCACGGTGCCGTCGAATTTGCCATGCATGGTATCGTACTTCAGCAAGTGGGCAAGCGTGTGGTTGTCGGTGAGATCGTTTATAGCAACTACTTCCACATTCGGGTTTTTGATCAGATTGCGAAAGGTGAGGCGGCCAATACGACCAAAACCATTGATAGCAATGCGTTTTTTTGACATATCAAAATCAGTTATGGTAAATAAAAAAAGAAGTAGCCCGAAGGCCTGCACAAAAGTAGGCGTTCAGGCTGAATAAGGGCAAATTCAGGCTGTGTTATTTTTACACTAACTCACTGAAGCGCTACCTCCATCCACACGGGCTGATGATCGGAATTCCGAAATTTTTGATCCAGGCACTTCACCGAACGAATTTGCACGTTGGGTGATACGAGGAAAAAATCAATCAGCGTCACGAAGGTTTTGCCGGCTTCATACGGATCGCGGCATTTGCGATTGGTGGGAATTGTTGGATCAAATGCAAACCGCCAGTCCTCGGGAAACATATCGTCGGGCACGTTCCCTTGCTGGTAGCCCTGTGTATTTCCGGGCATGAACGTGTCGAACCGAAAGTAGGGCGGGCACTGATTCCAGTCGCCGCCGAGCACCACATAGTTGCCTTTATGGTATTCCGACAAAGCGAGGTCGCGCAGGTAGGGCAGTTGGATGGCTTTGATCTTGTCGCCCGGGTCGTAGGCGGCGTTGTGCAGGTTCATCACGACCAACTGCTTGCCGTTTTTCAGGTCGTACCGATGGAGTGCCACACAGCGGTCGAGTTGAAACATCCGGTCAGGCATGGGGTATTTGCCGGGTAGTTGGTAGCGGGTCGCATAATTGAACCGGAACCGGGAAAAGGTGGTGAGTCCGCTGTACACTATGCCATACGGATGCCAAGGCTCAAGCAAGGGGATAGGTACCCGGCTGCATTTGTAGTTCAACGCCATCGTGTAGGTGAAATCGGGCAGGGCTTT